>DASWTI010000716.1:0-4244 GCA_036402215.1 Pseudonocardiaceae bacterium | reverse complement strand
GTGGCGGCGCCGCGGAGGGCCAGCCGGCCGGTGCTGTGCAGGGCGGCGAAGTCGGCCACCGGCGCCAGCTCGGTCAGCAGCGCGTCCATGCTGCCGCCGGCGTCGAGCAACGCCCAGCAGCGTCCGGCCAGCGCCACCGGGGCGTCCAGCATGAGGATCGTGTCCGGCGCCGCCAGCAGCAGCCAGGGGCCGGGCGTGTAGTGCGTCGTCACCGCTCGCCCCGCGGCACCGTGGCGCCGTCCGGCTCGGCGGCCGACGGCGGCACGTCGACCACCACGACCGTGACGTTGTCCCGGCCGCCGGCCTCCACGGCCTCGGCGACCAGGGTGTCCGCCGCGCGCTGCGGGTCGTCCTCGGCGCCCAGCACGGCCGCGATCCGCTCGTGCGTCAGCTCCAGGGTCAGCCCGTCGGAGCACAGCAGGAACCGCTCGCCCGGCGTCGGCGGGAAGACCCAGACGTCGGGCTCGACCGACAGGTGCGTGCCGAGCGCGCGGGTCACCACGTTGGACAACGGGTGCCGCGAGGCCTCGTCCAGGGTCAGCTCGCCGGACCCGACCAGCGCCTCGACCTCCGAGTGGTCCACGGTGAGCCGGGTCAGCTCGCCGTCCCACCAGCGGTAGACGCGCGAGTCGCCGACGTTGAACACCAGCCAGTGCGGGGACCCGGCCACCGACACCAGCGCCAGCCCGGTGAGCGTCGTGCCCATGCCGGCCCGGATCGGGTGCTTGCGCCCGTCCAGCCGGATGGCGTCGTTGGCCGCGCTGACGGCCTTGCGCAACACCTCCTCGGTGAGCTCGCGGTCGGCCGTGACCTCCGCGAGCGCCGCCACCGCGAGCTCGCTCGCCACGTCGCCCGCCGCGTGCCCGCCCATGCCGTCGGCCACCGCGAACACCGCCTCGGCGACCAGGTAGCTGTCCTCGTTCGCCTGGCGGACCACTCCGCGGTCACTCGCCGCCCCGACCCGTGCCGCCGTCATCGACCGCTCCCCTCGTCACCCGTCGCGCCGGCGCCCGCCGCACCGTCCTCGCACACCGCGACGCACGTTCCCGCGCCGCCGACGCGTTGTCCTCACCCACCATCGTCCGCGCCGTTCCCCGGCGCCGCCGACGCGGTGTCCTCGCCACACCATCGTCCGCGCCGCCCGCGCGTTAGCCACCGGGGTGCCGCGCGGGGCAACCGAGGCCGATCCGCGACCCGCCGGAACCGTCGGTGGCCGCCCCTAGGATCGGTGCGTGACGGGGTACGCGGTGGTGGACGTCGAGACGACCGGGCTGCTGCCGGACTGGCACCACCGGGTCGCGGAGATCGCGATCGTGCACGTCGACCGGTCCGGGACCATCACGGACGAGTGGGTGACGCTGGTCAATCCACGGCGTGACCTGGGGCCACAGCACGTGCACGGCATCCGGGCCGCCGACGTCCGCGACGCGCCGACGTTCGCCGACCTGGCCGGCGACATCTCCGCGCGGCTCGACGGGCGGGTCGTGGTGGCGCACAACCTGGAGTTCGACGCGCTGTTCCTGAGCACCGAGTACGGCCGGGCCGGGGTGCCGGCGCGGATCGACGGGCTGTGCACCATGCACCTGGCCCAGCGGTACCTGGACAGCCCGTCACGCTCGCTCGCCGCCTGCTGCCGGGTGGCGGGCATCGCGCAGCACGCCGCGCACAGCGCCCTCGACGACGCCCGCGCCGCCGCCGGTCTGCTGGCCCGCTTCCTGTCACTCGATCCGCTACCCGGCCCGGTGGCCTCGCTGCCCGCCCTCACCCCGTGTGGCCGCACCGCGAGCCGCAACACCGGTCGTACCGAGCACTTCCTCACCCGGCTCGTGGAGCGCCTGCCGCACACCCCTGGCCCGGCTGCGGCCGACGACTACCTGGCCCTGCTGGACCGCGCCCTGGTCGGCCACCAGATGTCCGCCACCGACCAGGACGGTCTGGTCCAGGCCGCCGCCCGCCTCGGCCTCGGCCCCCAGGACGCCCATCGCCTGCACGTCGCCTACCTGGCCGCCATCACCCAGGCCCTCACCGGACCGGCAGCCGGGTCGCCGGTCGGCGCGGGAACCGGGCCGGCTGAGGAGGACCGGGCGGACCTGGCGCTGGTCGCCTCGCTGCTCGGCCTGGAGCCCGGCGTCACGCTCCCGCCGGACGCGCCGCGGGTGGCCGTGCCCCCGCGCTTCCGCCTCACTCCCGGCGACGTCGTGGTCTTCACCGGCGACATGCGCGACCGGCGGCAGGCCCTGGAGGACCGCGCCCGCGCCGCCGGACTGCGGGTGAACCCCACGCACGTCACCCGCGCCACCCGCCTGGTGATCGCCGCCGACCCGGACACCCTGTCCGGCAAGGCCACCACCGCCCGCCGCTACGCCGTCCCTGTCGTCACCGAACCCGCCTTCGACGCGCTCCTACGCCGGCTGGAGCAGGCGGCCACCTCGGGGGCGACGCCCGCCTGACTCACGCCGCCAACCGTCCGTACCCTCGTCGCGACCCTCCCCGGGACCGAGGCGGCGGCTGTCTTCGAGTTCATCACCGGCCCGCTCCTGCGCGAGTCGTACCGCGTGGGCAAGCGGCTCCTGCCGCCGCTGGACGACCGCTTCAACGCCCGACTGCTCAGGCCGGCGGAGGGCTAGTCCGGGCGCACGCCGAGGCGGTGGCGTTCGGCGGCGATGACGCGTTGTTCGAGAGGGATGCGGGTGTCGTCGAGGGCGGCGGCGATGGCGCCGGGGTGGGCGTCCTTGGCGTCGCTGCGGCGGGCGAAGCGCTCGAACAGCAACGCCTTCTGCTCCTGCACCTCGCGCAGGCGTTCGTCCACGGTTCCCTTGGCGAGCAGGCGATGCACCTGAACGCGGCGGACCTGGCCCATGCGGTGCGCGCGGGCGATGGCCTGCGCCTCGGTGCTCGGCTTCCACTGCGGCTCGGTGATCACGACGACGGAGGCGGCCTGCACGTTGAGGCCGACGCCACCGGCCTCGATCTGGGCGAGGAGGACGGCGTGGCCGTCGGCGCGGGTGAAGGCGTCGACGAGTTCCTGCCGGCGCGGGGCCGGCACCGAGCCGGTGATGGTGCCGGTCACCCGCCGTCCGAGCGCGGCGGCCACGGTCTCCAGCACGCCCAGGAAGAACGAGAACACGACGACCTTGCGGCCGTCGTCGCCGGCCTCCTGGACGATCTCGACGAGGCGCTCCAGCTTGGCGGAGTCCTTGGCACGGAACGCCGCCTGCCGCATGGCCATGAGGTTGCCGCCGGCCACGGCCGCCACGTAGGCGCGGTGGTCACGCCCGGTCGGCTGCACCCAGTCCTCGACCTCGATGCGGTCGGGCAGCTCGGCGAGCACGTCCTCCTGGTTGCGCCGCAGGTAGACCGGCGCCACCGCACGGCGGAACGCGGCCGCGCCGACGTTGACCTCGCCGGCGCCGATCCGGGCGGCGACCGTGGGGTGCAGGTGCTCCACCAGGTGCCGGAACTCGGTGACCCGGTTCTCCATCGGCGTCCCGGTGAGGAACAGCGCGTGCCGGGCGTTCGCCGCGACCCGGCGCACCACCTGCGAGCGCGCCGCCGAGGGGTTCTTCACGTAGTGCGCCTCGTCCACCACCAGGGCGGCGACGTCGGCGGACAGCACGCGGGACAACCGGGGCAGCGTGCCGAACGTGGTCACCGCGACCCCGCCGTCCCGCAACCAGTCGCGCGCCGCCTGCTCCCGGCCGGGGCCGTGCAGCGGGTGCCCAGTGAGCCGGCTGTGCCGCGCGATCTCGTTGAGCCAGTTGACCTGCACGCTCGCCGGGCACACCACGAGGAACCGGCGTTCGCCGCCCGCGGCCAGGTGCGCCAGCACCGCGATCGCCTGGATGGTCTTGCCCAGCCCCATCTCGTCGCCGAGGATCGCCCGCCGCTGGTGGATCGCGTACTGGGCCCCGAACACCTGGTAGCCGCGCAGCCGTGACGTCAGCAGGCTCGTGTCCAGCCGCAGCTCGGACACCGTGCGGCGCAACGACGGCGGCACGAAGTCACGGTGGTCCGGGCGGCCCGCACCGATGATCGTGGACAGCAGGGTGGTGAACGACGCCGCGTCGGCGGCGTACTCGCGCCACACCCGGTCCGGCCGGTGCGCGGCCGGGTCCACGGCCGGCAGGTGCCGGCCCAGGTCCCGCCGCAGCGCCGCGAGCCGCGGGTGCGCGCGGATCTCGTCCAGCCGGGCGAGCGCGGCGAGCGCCTCGCTCCTGGTGCGGGGCAGGCAGAACAGCATCGCG
>DASWTI010000715.1:0-9939 GCA_036402215.1 Pseudonocardiaceae bacterium | reverse complement strand
CCCGGGGCAGGGCGGGCCGCAGCGAGCGGCGGGGCGCCCGCCGGGGGCGGGTGGCCCGCAGCGAACGGGGGGACGTCCGGCGGGGCCGCGTGGACGGTCGTGGCGGCGGTTCCTCGGGCCTGGCCTGGTGCTGGTTGCGATCGCCGTCCTGGTGCAGCTGGTGAGCCTGACCGTGCTGCCGTGGGCGACGACGGCGGGTGACGGTGCGTCGGTGATCGATCTGTGGCGCGCGGCGGTGGACCAGGGGGCGAGCGGGTTCGGCGACTGGTACGTGGTGCTGTTCAGCTACCCGCTCGCCGCACTGAGCATCCTGCTGGGGCTCGCCGCGGTGCTGGAGTCCGCGGCGCTCAAGGTGATCTGGGGCGGCCTGGCGCTCATCGGCCTGGGGGTGCTCGTGGTCCGTTACGGGCTGGGGCCGCTCACCGGGCTGGCCGGTGACGGTGGCGCGGCGGACTTCAGCACGCGCGACGTCACCATTGCGACGATCGCGGTGGGTGCGCTGGTCGCCGTGGTGTTCGTGCTGAAGATGGCCGTCGCGACCTTCCGCCGCGCGGCCGGCGTGATCCTGCTGGGTATCGGCGGCGTGCACGTCGCGGCCGTCACGGACCTCGGCTCCACCGGCATCGAGCAGCTCGGCGCGGGTGCGTTCGGCCCCGCCCTCGGTTACCTGCTGACGGCCATCGCCGCGTTCATCGGGCCGCACCGCCTCCTCGGGCTCTGAGGTCGGCGCCGTCGCGGCGTCCGGAACGGCGCCCGGAGACGCCGGCGCCCGGCGGGCCGCTCAGCCGTGGTGCGGCCGGCGCACCTCGGTGGCGAGCGCGGCCGCCTGGGTACGACGCCGCAGGCCGAGCTTGGCGAGCACGCTGGTGACGTAGTTCTTCACGGTCTTCTCCGCGAGGGACAACTGCGCGCCGATCTCGCGGTTGGTGAGGCCCTGACCCAGGAGCTCCAGCACGCGCCGCTCCCGGTCGGTCAGCTCTCGCAACGGGTCCGGCGCACCGCCGGCGGCAGGTGAGCGCGCCGATGCGGCGGCGGCAGGCGACCGCGACGACGCAGTGGCGGCGGCAGGCGACGGCGACGACGCAGTGGCGGCGGCAGGCGACGGCGACGACGCAGTGGCAGTGGCAGGCGACGGCGACGACGCAGTGGCAGTGGCAGGCGACGGCGACGACGCAGTGGCAGTGGCAGTGGCAGGCGACGACGCGGTGGCGGGGACGGGCAGCGGGTCACCGGCGGCCACCGTTCGGATGGCGTGCGGGAGATCGCCGCCGAGCACGTGGCCCGCGGCGTCGGCCGGCACGGTCCCCGGCACCACGCCGGCGTACGAGGTGAGCGGCAGGCAGGCCAGGCCCGGCACGCGCCGCGTCAGCTCGCGGCACGCCGCCACGCCGTCGCCGTCCGGCAGCCGGGCGGCGAGCAGCACCACGTCCGGCGGCGTCACCGGGATGCGCGCCATCGCCTCGGCGAGGGTGGACGCCTGTCCCACGACCTCCAGGTCCGGTTCGGCGGCCAGCAGCGCGGCGACGGCCTGCCGCGCGGTCTCGTGACCGTCCACCAGGAAGATCCGTAAGGGCCGAGGCATGGCACGCACCGTAACGTCACGAACACGCTCCGCGGCATCACCGCATCGGGCGAGTCCACGGCTCGGCCGAGGGAGTGACGCGCACCCGGACCGGCCGGCCGGCGACGGCGCCTGCGGCCGTTCGAGCGATGCCACGTCCCCGGTCGGCGGCTGTGGGCGGGCGATTGCGCTCAGTACGCTCGACGTGACGTCCATGACTGGGGAGATCGCGGATGGATCGTGACGAGGAGCTCCGGATCCTGGACCGGGCGCTCGAGCACCTCCACGACAAGAAGCTCCCGCTCACCGACTCCGACAGCCGTGTCGGCGTGGCCCGCTACACCGATCCGGCCTGGTACCGGGCCGAGCTGGACCGCGTCTTCACCCGGCTGCCGTCGATGCTGGTGCACGCCTCCGAGCTGCCCGGCCCGAACACCTTCGTCACGCTGGAGCACTTCGGCCGCCCGATCCTGGTGAGCCGCGACGGCGACGGCCGGGCGCACGCCCTGCTCAACGTGTGCCGGCACCGCGGCGCGCGGCTGGAGAAGGCGCCGTCCGGGCGGCGGCCGCGGTTCACCTGCGGCTACCACGCGTGGACCTACGGCACCGACGGGACGCTGCTCACCGTGCCGAGCGCGCACTGCTTCCCGAGCGTGGAACCGGGGCGGCGCAACCTGGTGGCGCTGCCCACCGTGGAGGCGTACGGCTTCGTCTGGCTGATGCCGCAGGACGCGCCGAAGCCCGCGGACCTCGACGCGTTCCTCGGCGGCCTCGGGCCCGACCTCGCCGACCTGGAGCTGGAGCGCTTCGAGGTGTACGGGTACGAGGAGCACGAGTGGGAGATCAACTGGAAGCTCGTGGTGGAAGGGACCCTGGAGGGCTACCACTTCCCGTTCCTGCACACCAGGAGCGCGCATCCGCTGTTCGAGAACAGCACGTTCTTCTTCGACTCGTTCGGGCCGCACCTGCGCTCGATCCTGCCGAAGCGGTCGATCAACTTCGTGGAGCGGACCGAGCGCTCGGAGCGGCGGCTGCTGTCCGTCGCCAACGTCATCCACACGGTCTTCCCGAACGAAACCGTGCTGCACCAGTCCGATCACTTCCTGTGGATCACCGCGCACCCGCTGGGGCCGGCGCGGACGCTGGTGAAGCTGCGGCTGATCGTGCCGCGCGGCTCCGTCGAGACGGACGGCGCGGAGCTGTGGGAGGCCAACCGTGAGCTGACGTACCAGGTGCAGTACGAGGACCTGGAGATCTACCGGGAGATCCAGATCGGGCTCGCCACGGGGGCGAACACCGAGCACTGCCTCGGCACGCAGGAGTACGCGCTGCGCCGGTTCAACGACGCGATCGAGAGCTACCTGACGCCCGACACGCTGCCCTGATCCCCGGCCGGCCGCTCCCCCGCGCCAGCGGGTGAGGCGGGACGGGCCGAGACGCCAGGTCCTGCGGGTGAGCCGGGACGGGCGGGATCGCCGGGCACGGGGGCACCGGCGGGATCGGCAGGGCCGAGGGCCACGGCGGAGCCAGGAGCAGCAGCAGGATCACCGGCGCCCGGGGCATCGGCGGCGGCCGCGCGGCGGGCCCGGCGGCGCAGGGTGTGGTGGCGCACCGCGTACAGCGCGCCGCCGGCGAGCAGGCCCCAGAAGGCGCCGCCGATGCCGAAGAACGTCACCCCGGACGCCGTGACCACCAGCGTCACCACGGCGGCCTCCCGGTCCCCCGGGTCGGCCACCGCGCCGAGCAGCGAGCCGCCGAGCGCGCCGAGCAGCGCGAGCCCGGCCACCGCGGCGATGAGCGTCGGTGGGGACGCCGCGACGAAGGCCACGGCCGCGCCGGCACCCAGGCCGAGCAGCACGTACGCCACGCCGGCCACCACGGCCGCCCGGTAGCGCCGCCGCGGATCGGCCCCGGCCTCCTCACCCGCGCACAGCGCCGCGGTGATCGCCGCCAGGTTCACCGCGTGCCCGCCGAACGGCGCGGACAGCAGGCCGAACACGCCGGTCCAGCTGAACAGCGGGCCGGGCTCGGGGCGGTAGCCGTTGGCGTTGAGCACCGCGATGCCCGGCACGTTCTGCGAGGCCATGGTGACCACGAACAGCGGCAGCGCGATGCCGACCAGCGCGGTGACCGAGAACGCCGGCGTGACGAGCACCGGCGCGGACCACAGCGGGCCGAGCGCGGCGAGGTCGAGGTTCGTGGTGGTGGCCACCAGCACCAGCGTCACGATCACCGCGGCCGGCATGGCGTAGAGCTTGCTGACGCTGCCGACGACCGCCCAGGTGAGCACGACGGCCAGGCCCAGCAGCGGCTCGTCGGCCACCGCGCGGGCCGGCGCCAGGCACAGCGGCAGCAGCACGCCGGCGAGCATGGCGTTGGCCAGCGGCGCCGGGATGGCCGCCACCCAGCGGCCGAGCCGCCGCCACAGGCCGGCCACCACGATCAGCACGGAGGCCACCAGGAACGCGCCGACGGCGGCCGCGAAGCCGCCGGAGACGGTGGCGGAGGCCGCGAGCAGCGCCGCGCCGGGCGTGGACCAGGCGATGCTGATCGGCATCCGGTGCCGCACGCTCAGCAGCACGCCGCACACGCCCATGGCGACGCACAACGCCATCAGCCCGGAGGCCGCCTCGGCGCGGCTCGCGCCCACCGCGCGCAGGCCCTCCAGCACGATCGCGAAGGACCCGGCGAAGCCGACGAAGGCGGCGATCAGGCCGGCGGTGCTCGCCCGGAGCAGGTCGGTCCGGTCGCCGCGCCCACGGCCTCCGGCGCCCCGCGTGGATGGGGTCAAGAGGACTCCTCGTATCCGCTCCGGGCGACGATATCGCGCATCACCTCGCTCGCTCCCGCCGCCACCGTGGCGGCCTGGGCGTCGTGCACGATTCGGACGAGATCGGAGCCCTCGCGGAAGCCCTCGGCGCCGTGCAACCGCTGGCACTCCTGCGCGACGGTGCGGGCGAGCTCCGTCGCCTTGAGCTTGACCATGGAGCACTCGGTGATGGACAACGGGTCCCTGGCGTGGCACCAGGCGGCGTGGTGGGCGAGCAGCCGGGTGGCGTGCACCTCGGTGAGCAGATCGGCCATCCGGTGCCGCACGGCCTGCCGCTCGCTGAGCGTGCCGCCGAACATGCCGCGCCCGGCGAGGAACCGCCAGGTGCGCTCCAGGCAGCCCGCCGCGTCGCCGACCGCGGTGACGCCCGCCGCGAGCCGCTCCAGCTGCATGTTGCGCATGATCTGCACGAAGCCGGAGTTCCGCCGGCCGACCAGGTTCGCCACCGGCACCCGCACGCCGCGCAGGCTCACGTCGGCCATGCCGCTGGCGCGCCAGGACACGCAGTCGTTGGGGGTGACCACGACGCCGGGCCGGTCGCGTTCCACGACGCACAGCGAGAGCCCGCCGTGGGCCCCGGCGCCGGTGCGCACGGCGGTGACGAAGAAGTCGGCGAAGCAGCCGTTGACGACGAACCGCTTCTCGCCGTCGAGCACCAGGTGGTCGCCGTCGTCGCGCGCGGTGGCGGCCAGCCGGGACAGGTCGGAGCCGGCGTCCGGCTCCGTGATGGCGAGCGCCGCGATCAGGTCCGCGGCCACCGCCGGCCGCAGGAACCGCGCCTGGAGCTCCGCGCCGCCGTGCGTGGCCAGGTAGCTGGTGGCCATGTACGAGTGCAGGGCCACCGCGAACCGCACCCCGCCGAAGCCGAGCCGGCCGAGTTCCTCCAGGAACACCACGGAGTAGGCGAGGTCGCGGGCCGCGCCGCCCACGGAGCGCGGGTGGTTGAGCCCGAGCAGGCCCTCGGCGGCGAGCGCCTTCCAGGCCGTGCGGGGCATGGCGCGGGCGCGCTCCCACTCGCCGGCGTGCGGGGCGATCTCGCGGTGCAGGAACGACCGGACGCCGGCGCGGAACTCCTCGTGGGCGTCGGTGAGATAGGGGTTCACGCGGTCTCCAGGTGCGCCGCGAGCGCCGCGACCACCAGGTCCGGCCGCTCGTTCAGGAAGAAGTGGCCGGCCGGCACCTCGTGGATGGCGAAGCCGGCCGTGGTGTGCCGCGCCCAGCCGGCCATCGCCGGGTACGGGTCGATGTCGTCGTGCTCGCCGCACAACGCGAGCACCGGCACGGCGAGCGGGCCGGGGGTCGGGTCCCAGGTCTCGGCGATGCGCAGGTCGGCGCGCAGCACGGGTTCCAGGCGGGCCATCAGCGCCCGGTTGGCGAGCACCTCGTCGGGCACGCCGCGCATCACCCGCAGCCGCTCCCGCAGCGTCGGGCCGTCCATGGAGTGCATGTCCGGGAAGCGCGGCGGCTCACCGGGCGCGCGGCAGGCGGAGACCACGAGCAGCACCGGCGCCGGGTACCCGAGCGCGACCAGCCGGTGCGTCAGCTCGTAGGCGAGCCGGGCGCCGAGGCTGTGGCCGTAGAAGGCGTAGCGGCCGCGCCGGGTCCACGGGCCGAGCTCGGCGAGCAGCAGTTCCAGCGCCGGCGCCCAGTCGTCGAGCGGCGGCTCGCGGTAGCGGTGCTCACGGCCGGGCAGGCAGACGCCGCTGACGCCGACGCCCGGCGGCAGCGCGTCCTGCCACGGCCGGAACAGGCGGGCGCCGCCGCCGGCGTACGGGAAGCACAGCAGCCGCACGTCCGCGTCGCCGTCGTGGAACGGGACGAGGGTGGCCGCGACCGGGTCACCCCGCGTCGGCGGCGCCGTCACCGTCCCCGGCAGTCGCCTCGGTGCCACCGGCGGCGACCGCGGAGTCGATGGCGGCGGCGAGCGCGCCCAGGCGGGCGTCCTCGTAGAGGGTCTCGGGCAGCAGCGCGTCCTCGCCGAAGCGGTCCTCGACGCGGGCCAGGAACTTCACGGCGGTGAGCGAGGTGCCGCCGAGGGCGAAGAAGTCGGCGTCCGGGTCGGTGATGCCGGTGCCGAACAGGCCGGACCAGATGTCGGCGATGGTCCGCTCGGTGGCGGTCATGGACCGGGTCTCGGTGGAGCTCATCACGTTCTCCCTCAGTCTCGCCGGCCGGTGGGCACGGCTTCGTCGTGGGTCGCGAGCAGGGCGTGCCGGTCGACCTTGCCGGTCGGGGTGAGCGGCAGCGCGTCGCACAGGTGGATGCGCGACGGCACCATGTAGCCGGGCAGCCGGGCACGCAGGTGACCGAGCAGCGCGGCGGGCGTGCAGGAGGGGTCGTCGGCCACCACGAAGGCCACCAGCGTGCGGTCGCCGCGCACGCTGACCGTGACGTGGCTCTGCCGCACGCCGGGGTGCTGGTCGAGGTGGTGCGCCACCTCGCCCAGCTCGATGCGGAAGCCGTTGACCTTCACCTGGTCGTCGCCGCGGCCCTGGAACACCGCGGCGCCGTCCGGCAGCAGGTAGCCGTGGTCGCCGGTGCGGTACAGCCGCTCCGGCACGCCGTCCACCACGCGCTCCACGAAGCGGTCCGCGGTGAGCTCCGGCATGCCGAGGTAGCCCGGCGAGAGCCCGTCCCCGGCCAGCCAGATCTCGCCGCCGCGGCCGGGCTCGCACAGCGCCTCGCCGTCCACCACGTAGAGCCGGGTGTTCTGCAACGGCCGTCCGATCGGCAGCGTCGTGCTGCCCTCGGCCAGCAGGTCCACCGGGTGGTACGTGGCGAACGTGGTGGCCTCGGTCGGACCGTAGACGTGTACCAGCCGGCCCGGGCCGTAGCGGCGCAGCGCCGCGGCGATCCGGCGCGGGGAGTGCGCCTCACCGCCGGTGAGCACCGTGCCCACGCCGTCCAGCGCCCCCGGTGCCTCGTCCATCACCGCGTTGAACAGCGCCGTCGTCAGGAACAGCACCGACACCCGCCGCTCGCGCAGCACCGCGCCGAGCCGGGACAGCCGCACGAAGCCGTCCGGGTACAGCACGCACGTGCCGCCGAGCAGCAGCGCACCCCAGATCTCGAACGTCGCCGCGTCGAACGTCACCGGGGCGAGCTGCAGCAGCCGGGCGTCCTCGCCGAGCGGGGCGTACCGCGCGCCGAGCACCAGCCGCGCGATGCCCGCGTGCCGGATCGGCACCCCCTTGGGCCGCCCGGTGGACCCCGAGGTGAAGTTGACGTACGCGATGGCCTCCGGCGGCACGTCCACGTCGGGGCCATGGTCGGCCGGCACGATCCCGTTGCGGCGCACCCGGACCGTCACGCAGCCGTCCGGCCCGGTCTCGCGGTCGGTCACCACGTGCCGGCAGCCGGCGTCGGCGAACAGGCCGAGCACGCGCCGCGCCGGCCAGCCCGGGTCGTACGGCAGGTACGCGGCGCCGCACTTGAGCACGGCGAGCAGCGTCACGATCAGCTCGGGCGAGCGGGCCACGCACACGCCGACGGTCACGCCGGGCGCCACGCCGTGCTCGCGCAGCCGTAGCGCCAGCCCGTCGGAGAGCCGGTCGAGCTCGCGGTAGTCGAGCACGCGGTCGCCGTGCACCACCGCCGGGGCGTCCGGGCGGCGGCGGGCGCACGCCCGGAACAACGCCGGCACCGAGCGGTCGCGCGGCAGGTCGACCGTCGTGCGGTTGAGCCGCCGGTGGACGGCCAGCGCCGCACCGGAACCCGTCAGTCGCTGCACCGGCGGACGGCGCTCAGCGGGCCGGCCGGAACGGGGTGCCGTCGACCGTGTGCGAGACGAACCGGTTGTGGCCGTACCGGTCCTCCCCGGACACCAGCACGCAGCCGAACCGCTCCAGGCTCGCCTCGCCGCCGAACTCCGCGAGGCTCTGCGAGTACGGGTACACCCGCACCTGGGTCGGCAGGTAGCGCGCCGCGAACCCCAGCCGCATGGCGTCGGTGAGCCCGGCGTGCGGGTGCGAGGCGTGCATGAGGGTGGACCAGAAGATGATGAACTGTCCCTGCCGCATGACCATGGACCTCGCGTTGGACTCGTCCGGGCTCCAGTCCGGGTCCTTCTGCAGCTGCCGGTAGTCGTAGCCGAAGAAGCCGCGGCGCACGCCGTCCTTCTCCCGTTTGTTGATCGAATCCGCGTCGTACTCCATCACCTTGGACTCGTCGTAGTTCATGGTCCGGTGGGAGCCCGGGATGAATTGCAGGCAGCCGTTCTCGACCGATGCCTCGGTGAACGCCGACCAGACCGTGATCGTTCCGCCGAACTCGGAGTCCTCGGGCCAGACGATCTGCGGGTGCTTGGAGCCCGCGACGTTGGAGAAGTTGTCCGCCTGGTGCCAGTCGGTGCCCTCGTCGCCGGGGTACTTGGGGAAGAACTCGGTGCGCCAGCAGAGCACGTCCGGCCCGAGCAGGCTCGCCACCCGGTGCACGATCTCCGGCCGGGTTATGTGCTCCGCCAGGAAGTCCACGTCGATGTGCCGGTCGTAGTTGGCCAGGTTGGTGACGCCGGAGATGCCCTTGCCGCCGCCGTAGACGGCCTTGCGCGTGTTGAGCAGCCGGGGCCGCAGGGCACGCAGGTTGCGCTCCATCTCGTCGGGCTCGTAGAGATCGAACGGACCGATGTAGCCGTCGCGGTGGAACTGCGCGATCTGAGCCTCGTCGAGCGCGAAATCGACGCTCGTGGTGCCCGCCACGGACTCCATGCATCACCCCTTGTTCACGGTCCCCGGGAGAACGGTCGGTCACGGACGTACGGACAAGCATCACGTGCGGACCACCAGTACCGAAACATACGGTCGCGGGCCCCGGGTGTCCATATCCGTGTCCTTTGGGTGGAAAGGGTCCGCCGGTTGGCGCAATGGAGCGGCCGGACGAGTGATACGCCGTTGACGCAATGCGTTTGCCGTTTCCGGCGCCGGGGGTCGTGCCGGACGGCACCGGATCACGCCGGGTCGCGCCAGGCGGCACCGGGCGACGCGGGGTTGCGTCGGGTCACGCCGGACGCCGCCGGCCGGCGGCCGTGGTGGAGCCGCCGCGCTTCCGTGAACGACACCCGATGGAGTGATGACACCGCCGGCCGTCCCTCGTTCGGACGCGCCGCGCGGCCCCCAGCCCGCCGGTCGGCGCGACACCGGCCCTCGCGGTGAGCCGGTCCGCCGTCGGCCGAGCCGCGGTGAGCGGTCCGCCGTCAGCCGGTCAGGGCGGACAGGTCGGCACGCCAGAGGCCGCGGTGGTCGGCGTCCGGGCCGGCGACCAGGTAGAGGACGTTTCCGGCGACGGCGAGGGCGGTGACCCGGCCGGTCGGGCCGGTGACGCGGCGGACCGTCCAGCGGTCACCCTCGGCGCGCAGCAGCGTGAGGTCATCGCCGTCGGGCAGCACGGTGGTGCGGGCGCCGCCGAACTCCACGGGCGCGGCGAGCGGATCGGTGTCGCCGACGGCGATCGCGGGCAGGCCGGTCGCCTCGGTCCAGGAGCCGCCCGCGTCGAGCCGCCAGAGCGCGAGCCGGCCGTCCACCCGGCCGGCCGCGTCGCAGGCCACGCCGGC
>DASWTI010000714.1:0-10874 GCA_036402215.1 Pseudonocardiaceae bacterium | reverse complement strand
CCGGCGAGGCCGAGGCCGCCTTCGACCCAGCTGCCGTTGGAGATGCCGTTGTAGGTGTCGACGGCGGACTCGACGATCCCGATGCCGGTGTAGGCGGTGGTGGAGTCCTGCCGCTCCGCCACCAACGGATTCGTCATCAGTGACTCACCCACTGACCCGACTGCGGGAACTCCCCGGTGCGGCGGAGGTCGCGGTTCACGCCCATCGCCGCCGCCCGGAACTCCCGGTCCACGTTGCCGTCGTCCGGGGTGATCCGGTTGTCCGCCTTGCTGACCGTCAGCGTGCGCCGCACGTCCGGCGGTTCGTCCGAGAATCCGTAACGGACCACGAACTCGTCCTCGTAGACCTTCGTGAAGTAGGCCCCGCCGATGGTTGCCATGCGTTCGTCTCCCCAGGCGCCCGTGATCGGTGCAGTGAAACAGGTACTCCATTCGGTGTCACGAACGCCCCATCGGTTCCACCGAATCGGGGACAGCTCCACACCTCCGGGGCAACCACGTCACGGCTGGTCGAAGTCGATCCGCATGACGACCCGGCGGGGCGTCGGATGCGTGACCTGGGTGAGTCCGGCCTCCTCGAAGGCCTGGCGGGCGCCGACGTGAAGCTCGCCCCAGGTGATGACGCGACCGGGCTCGGTGATCATCGGGTAGGCCTCGACGGCCCGGGCGCCGCGGTCCCGGGCGAAGTCCACCGCGGCGCGGGCCAGCGGGTACATCAGGCCGCGGCCCCGGTAGCCCCTGCCGATCACGAAGCACGTCACGGCCCACACGCCGTCGTCGTCCTTGTCCTCGGCGCGGCCGGTCCAGGGGACGCGCAGGCCGCGCAGCTTCGGGTACGCGGTGCGCGGCTCCACGGCCACCCAGCCGGCCGGCGCACCGTCGAGGTAGGCGACCAGGCCACTGGTGACGTCCGACCGCGGCCGGCCGCACGCCGTCTGAGCCCGCTGCGCCTCGATCCGCCCCGCCGGCGTGGTGTCCCGCCACACCCAGCCCACCACCTTGAACCGCTGGCAGCGGCACCGGCCCGCGTCGGCGGTGCCGAAGACCGTGGTGAGGTCCGCCCAGGACGCCTCGTTGGCGGGGACCACGGTCAGCCGGCCGGGGTCCGCCGTCACTGCGGCGGGTCCTCGCCCACCAGGCCGTCGACGGCCTCGCGCATGAGGTCGGCGTGGCCGACGTGGCGGGCGTACTCGTCGTGCAGGTCGACCAGGACGCGCCGCAGGTTCGGCGACTCACCCGAGTCGAGGACCATCTTCGACGGGCGGTCCAGGCCGCCGTCGGCGAGCGCCTGCGCCCACGCGGCGCGCGAGCGTGCGACGGCGTCGCGCCACAGGGCGTACAGCTCCTCCGCCGGGTCCTCCAGGGCCGAGTGCCACACCCAGTCCGGCGAGGCGGCGAAGTCCTCCGCCCGCCACGGCCCGCCGAGCCGGCCGCCGGTCACGTGCACGGCGGCGTAGTAGTCCTCGACGAAGGCCAGGTGCTTGAGCAGGCCGGCCAGCGTCATGGCCGACGGCGGGTACGGCCGGCGCAGGGCCCCGGCGTCCAGGCCGCCGCACTTCCAGGCGAACTGGGCGCGGGAACGCTCCATGGCGAACAGCAGCATCTCGGTCTCGCCGGCCGTCATCGACGGCTCCTGGATCGTGGTGTCCAGCACGGTCTTCTCGGTCATGATCGGGGAGGCTAGGCTCGGTTCCGGACGTTCTGCTTCCGGATCGGAGGGCGTGCCGTGAGGGCCGACGCGAGTCCCACCGCCCGGGCGCTGATCGCCCTCGAACTGATCCAGGGCACGCCGGGGATCACCGCCGACCGGCTCGCCGTCAAGCTCGGCGTCTCGGAGCGGGCCGCGCGGCGCTACGTCGGCATCCTGCGCGAGGCCGGCATCCCGGTCGACTCGTTCCGCGGGCCGTTCGGCGGGTACCACCTGGCCCGCGGGCTGCGGCTGCCGCCGCTGCTGTTCAGCTCGGCGGAGGCGCTCGGCCTGGTGATGGCCGTGCTCGACGGCCACCACGACGCGGGTGACCCCACCGATCCCGTCGGCAGCGCGCTCGGCAAGATCGTGCGCGCCTTGCCGGCACCGGTCGCGGCCCAGGCCGAGCTGGTCCGCCGGGCCGCCGCGCCGGCCCCTGACCGCGCCGCCGCCCGGCCCGACCCCGGCGTCACAGCCACCCTGGTGCGGGCCTGCTCGGAGCACCGCCCGGTGCGGCTGGACTACCGCTCCGAGGCCGGCTCCGAGTGGCTGGTGGACGCCGACCCGTGGGCCGTCGTGGTGCGCCACGGACGCTGGTACCTGCTGTGCCGCGCGCACGCCGCCGACGCCCGGCGGGCCTACCGCATCGACCGGGTGCGTGCCGTCGAGGTGCTCGACGGCACGGTCGAGCCACCCGCCGGGCTCGACCCCGTCGCCGAGCTGGAGGACCACCTCGCCGTCGGCTGGGAGTACGAGGTGGAGGTCGTGCTCGACGAGGCCCCCGGCCCCACGGCGTGCTGGCTGCCGCGCGTCCTCGGCCGCCTGGAACCGATGGACGACGGCCGGGCCCGGCTGGTCGGCAGCACCAGCAACCCCGTCTGGTACGCCGAGCAGCTCGCCGTGATCCCGGTGCCGTACCGGGTGCTCGGCGGCCCGGAGCTGCGGCACACGGTTCGCGCCCTCGGCCGCCGCCTGCTGGCCGCCGTCGACGACTCCTGACCCGGGCGGCCCGCGCGGGGACCGGCTCCGGCTCGGCCTCCGGGGGCGGCCACACCGGCGTAGCGCGGGGCGCGCGGCTCCTCGTCGGCAAGATGCTCGGCGACGACGGCTCCGGGCTCGGCTCCTGGATCATCGACGGCATGGAGTGGGCCGCCGGGCAGGGGGCCCAGGTGGTGAACCTGAGCCTCGGGACGGTCACGGTCGGCCCGGCCACCGTCGAGGTGCCGGCCGGTGGAAACACCCGCTTCCAGCTCGGCGCCCAGGCGGCCGCCCGCGGCCTGGTGCCCAGCCGCTGAGCCCGCTCAGACGGCCGCGCGGACGCGCCGCCGTCGCCGCCGGACCCGCAGGAGCAGCCAGACCAGGCCCGCGGCGAGCGCCGCCAGCACCACGATCACCAGCAGCGGCGCCAGGATCGCCACCAGGCTCAGCCCGATCGACGTCCCGTCCTCCACCGTCGAGAGCACCGGCGCGCCGACGCCGACCGTCGCCGTGTTCACCACCGGCCGCGCGGTTGCCTTGCCGGCGTGCACCAGCCCCGCGACGACCACCCCGAGCACCACCGTGACCCACGGGTTGTCCGTCACCCACGTCGACTCGTCCAGCGCCGCCGCGCTCGTGGTGGCCGCGCCGAGCAGCCCCGCCGTGGCCGGGCGGACGACCGTCTGCACGATGTCGTTGATCGAGTCGACCGCCGGGATCTTGTCCAGCACCACCTCGGCCAGCAGCAGCACCGAGCCGATGCCGATGGCCCACCACGACTCGATCCACTGGTAGGACGCGGGCAGCACGATGACGTCACTGAACTTCGAGACCAGCGCGACCAGCAGGAACGGGATGTAGGCGTTGAGGCCCGCGGCCGCCGCCAACCCCATCCCGGTCAACGCCGCGATCATCCGACGACCTCCTCCGCGCGCCAGGACCTTGCCCGCATCGTCCCAGTCGCACGCCACCCCCGCCGGGCAACCCGCCGTCCGTCACCCGCGGCCTCGCACCGCGGGCGTCGGGCCGGGTCAGGCCGCGCGGCCGAGCCCGTCCTGCTCGCGGGCGGTGAGGGCGGCGCGGATGGCGGTGCGCCAGGCCTCGTAGTGCGGCTCGGTGCGCGCCGCGGCCGGGTCCGGGTGCGCGGTGGCGGACAGCACCACGGCGTCCTCCGGCGTGACGCCGGCCAGCGCCAGCAGCGCCTCGGCGGAGTGCTCGGGGACGTGGGCGGCGGCGACCCGGGCGGTGGCGGCGAACACCGAGCCCAGGCCCAGGTGGTCGCGGTGCTCACCGGCCGCCTCGCGGACCACGGCCAGGCCCTCCGGTCCGCAGCCGCCGGCGAACGTGGCCGCCAGGCCCACGCCGGACCACAGGTCGGCCTGCCGGTGCCCCGGGAACCGCCGCACCGCGGCGATGACGTTCGCCGGCACGCCGCCGTGCATGAACCACAGCGCGCGGCCGATGCCCTGGTCCACCGCGCGGTGGAAGTACCCGGGGTGGCCCAGCCACGGGTACGGCGCCGGCACCCGCTGCTCGTCGACCCACTTCCGCCGGTGGAAGTACGCCAGGTCGAAGCCGTACCCGTCCACGCACAGCCAGCTCATCGTGGGGTGGAACAGCGACGGCTCCAGCGCCGGCAGCACCTTCGCCCACAGTTTGCGCGGCAGCCGCGCCATGGCGAACCCGATGCCGATGTACGACAGCAGCAGGTGCGGCCGGCCGGGCCCGTCCAGCAGCGCCTTGGTCCGCTTCCCGCCGGCCGTGGCGTCCTTGATGGTGAGCGCCATGGTCGCGCCCTCGTAGGCGAACCCGCGCAGCTCCGGGTCGATCATGTCCAGCCGCCGTGCCAGGTCGCCCAGCTTCTCGCCGTCGATGCCCCACTCGAAGCCCAGCACCACCGCCTGCGGCACCGCCTCCATCGCCCGCGTGGCGTCGGTCGGGATCACGTCGAACCCACGGCCGGCGAACATCACGTCCGCGAGCGACGGGGCGAGGACCAGCCTGCGGATGGCGCCGAACATCGTGGCCACGGTGGACTCCCTGGAGCCGGGGTTACCTGGTTCGTCCTCATGGTGGCCCGGCCACAGGACCCCCGGCGTCTCCCTGCGTGCCCACTTCCGGGACGGGCCCGTGCCGCCGCGCTCAGCCGTCGCGGCGGAACAGGGCGGCCCACAGGAAACGGCAGCCCGAAGCGGCCGGACCCCGGTGGCTCGTCGCGCATCCGGCGCGCAGCTCCACCTCGATGAGGTGCCGGAACACCGACCGCAGGTCTTCCCCGGAGCCGGAGCGGGCACGGGGGCACGGGGGCACGGGGGCACGGGGGTACCGACGCGCCGGAATCGTGCTGTGCATGGGAATCGCGCGGACCGGGTATGTGACGGGGGATCACCAGCCCCTGGCCCGGGAGGACGGATGGACCGAGCACGTGCGGTTGCGCTGGCACGGGTGGAGCGCTTCACCGGGCGGAGCCTGGTGGGGTTCGCCGCGCTGGCCGGGCTGGCCGCCGCGTTCGGGGTGCTGCTCCTGCTGGTACGCCTGAGCTGGGACCCGCTGTACCGCGTGGACCACGGCATCGCGGCGGACGCCAACGGGCTGGTGGCGCCGCGGCCGTGGCTGGTCTCGACGTTGCAACTGGTGACCAACCTCGGCGGGCGGCAGGTCACCGTCTGGCTGGTGCTGGCGGTCATCATCGCGCTGCTGATCCGCCGCCGCGGGCGGCTGGCCGCCTACCTGGTGGTCACCGGGCTCGGCGCCTGGATGCTGGACCCGTCGCTCAAGCTCCTGGTGGGGCGGCTGCGCCCGGTGGTGGACGTGCCGGTGGCGGCCGCGCCGGGCAACAGCTTCCCGAGCGGGCACGCGCTGGGCGCCACCGTCGCCTACGGCTCGGTGCTGCTGGTGCTGCTGCCGGCGGTGCCGCGGCGGTTCCGGGCGGCGGTCATCGCGTCCACCGTCACACTGGTGGTCCTGGTCGGCCTCACCCGCATCGGCCTCGGGGTGCACTTCGCGTCGGACGTGCTGGCCGCCTGGCTGCTGGGCGTCGCCTGGCTGGGCATCACCGGCCACGCGTTCCGGCTGTGGCGCCGCGAGGCCGGCCGCCCCGCGGTGCCGCTCAGCGAGGGCATCGAGCCGGAGGCCGCGCCCGACCTCGCCCCGGCGCCCAGGGAACGCACGCTGCTGCCGCACCCGCGCTCGGCCGCCGCGGAGCTGGTCACCGGCTGGGTCGTGCTGTTCGGCCTGCTGTTCGTGCTCGGCTCGATCCTGGAGCGGCTGTCGCCGCCCGGCGACGTCGCGATTCCCCGCTGGTTCGCCGAGCGGCGCACGCCCACGCTGGACGGCCTGAGCTGGTGGCTCAGCAAGGCCGGCGACACGCACTCGGTGCTCGCCGTCTCGCTCGCCTTCTGCGTCCTGGCGCTGGCGACGCTGCGGACCTGGCGGCCGGTGCTGTTCCTCTCGCTGGTGATGATCGGCGAGGTGACGCTCTTCCTCACCTCCTCGCGCGCCGTGGGCCGCCCGCGCCCCGAGGTGGAGCAGCTCGACGGCACGCTCCCGACGTCGAGCTTCCCGTCCGGCCACGTCGCCGCGACCCTGTGCCTGTACGTGGCGATCGCCGTCGTGGTGCTGCCGCGTACCGAACGCTGGTGGCGCTGGCTGCCGGTGGCCGCGGCCGTCGTGATGCCCGCCGCGGTCGCCGTGTCCCGTGTCTACCGCGGCATGCACCAGCCCTCCGACCTGCTCGGCGCGCTGGTCCTCACGGCCGTCTGGGTCGGCCTCGTGTACTGGGTGGTGCGGCCGAACGAGGTCGTGCGCCGCGACCCCGTGCCCGCCGTGGACGGCACGGCGAGACAGCCGGTCGCCGCCAGTCGCTGAACCTGCTGGTGCCACTGTGGTGCCAAACTGAGCCATTAAGGCTTGTAATGACGTCACCGTGATGTCATAGTGGTGCCATGGACCTCACGCCGTATGTGGACGGGCTTCGCCGGGAGCTGGAGGTGGCGGCCGGCGCGGGTGGCGCCGAGGCGCGGGAGCTCGCCGGCCGGCTCACCGCGCCGCTCGACTCCGCGGTGCGGCTCACCTTGCTGAATGCCTTGTCGGACGCGGCAGGGGAGATCACCCGTGACCTCGCCCCCGGCTCCGTGGAGGTCCGGCTGAGCGGCGGCGAGCCGAGCTTCGTGGTGAGCCTGCCGCCGCCCGACGAGCCCGTGGGCCCGAGTGGCACCACCGAGATGCCACTGATCGCCGACGACGGGGCGGCGGTGTCGCGGATCAACCTGCGAATGCCGGACCCCCTCAAGAGCCGCATCGAGGAGGCCGCGAACCGGGAGGGCGTCTCCATCAACGCCTGGCTGGTGCGTGCGGCCGCCTCCGCCCTCGGCGCCGCGCCGCCGCGCCCGCACGGCGACACCGACCGGCGCCCGGCCGGACGCATCGGACAGCGCTACACCGGCTGGGTCCGCTAACCCCCACGACCACGGCGCCCCCGGCACGACGGCCGGGGCGCGGACCGACCACGCCCGGAAGAAGGCACAGCCATGCCCACGTTCGACACCCCGGAACCGATCACCGCGACCGTAGAGCTCGTCGCCGGTTCGCTCACCGTGCTCGCCACCGACCGCACGGACACCACGGTGGACGTCCGTCCGGCCGAGCCGGAGGACCCCGCCGACGTGCGGGCCGCCGGCCAGGTCCGCGTCGAGTACGCGGACGGCGCGCTCACCGTCCGCGCCCCGCTGCGCTGGCAGCACCTCAGCCCGCGCGGCAGCGGCGGAACGGTCGACGTCACCATCGAGCTGCCCACCGGCTCCCGCCTGCACCACCGTGCCGCCATGGGCGACCTGCGCTGCTCCGGGCGGCTCGACGAGTGCCAGGCGCGTAGCAGCCTCGGCCACCTCACCCTGGAGGACACCGGCCCGATCACCCTCAGCACCACCGGCCGGGTGACCGTCGGCCGCGTCGCAGGCCGGGCCGAGGTGAGCGCCGCCGGCGCGGTCCGCATCGGCGCGGTCGACGGCCCCGCCGTGCTCAGGAACACCAACGGCGCGACCCACGTCGGCGAGGTCACCGGCGACCTGAAGGCCAACGCCGCCAACGGTTCCATCACCGTCGACCGGGCGCTCGGCGCGGTCCGCGCCCGCAGCGCCAACGGCGACATCCGGCTCGGCGAGGTGGTGCGCGGCGAGATCGCGCTGGACACCGCCGCCGGCGACATCGAGGTCGGCGTGGCCACCGGCACCGCGGCCTGGCTCGACGTCAACGCGCCCGCCGGGCGGGTGGACGTGGCGCTCGACCCGGCCGAGCGGCCCGGCGGCGGCGACGTCGTGGAGCTGCGCGCCCGCACGCACTTCGGCGACATCGCCGTCCGCCCGGCCGCGTCCTGACCCCAGGGAGGAACACCATGACCATCGAGGTGCGCGGACTGCGCAAGAGCTACGGCGGCGCCGCCGTGCTGGACGGCATCGACCTCACCGTGCCGGCCGGCACCGTGCTCGCGCTGCTCGGCCCCAACGGCGCCGGCAAGACCACCGTGGTCCGCATCCTGTCCACGCTCGCCCGGGCCGACGGCGGCACGGCGCGGGTGTGCGGGCACGACGTGGCCACCGAGCCGGACGCGGTGCGCGCCGTCATCGGCGTCACCGGCCAGGCGTGCGCGGTGGACGATCTGCTCACCGGCACCGAGAACCTGGTGCTGATGACCGACCTGCGCCACCTGGGGCGCCGGCGCGGCCGCGCGCTCGCCGCCGAGCTGCTGGCGCGCCTCGACCTCACCGAGGCCGCCGGCCGCACCGTCGCCACCTGGTCCGGCGGCATGCGCCGGCGCCTGGACATCGCCATGACCCTGGTCGGCGACCCCCGGGTGATCTTCCTGGACGAGCCCACCACGGGCCTCGACCCGCGCAGCCGCCGCGACGTCTGGCGCATCGTGCGCGAGCTCGTCGCGGGCGGCGTCACCGTCTTCCTGACCACGCAGTACCTGGAGGAGGCCGACCAGCTCGCCGACCGGGTCGCGCTGCTCGACCACGGGCGGATCGTCGCCCAGGGCACCGCCGAGGAACTGAAGCGCCGTATTCCCGGCGGGCACGTACGGCTGCGCCTCGCCGACGCCGACGCCGTGCGCGCCGCGACGGCCGCCCTGCCCGGCGCCGCGCCGGACGACGAGGCGCTCACCCTGCGGGTGCCCGGCGACGGCACCCCCGCCTCGCTGCGCGCGCTGCTCGACCGGCTGGAGGCCTCGGCGGTGCCGGTCGACGCGCTGACCGTGCACACCCCCGATCTCGACGACGTGTTCCTGACCCTGACCGGCCACGCCGCCGGCGGTACCCCGTCCGGCCGCCCGGCCGGCGAGTTCTCGAAGGCGGTGACCCCGTGACCACCCTGACCCTGGCCGCGCGCGACTCGGCCACCATGCTGCGCCGCAACCTCCGCCGCATGGTGCGCTACCCGTCGCTCACCCTGTCGCTGCTCGGCATGCCGGCGATCTTCCTGCTGCTCTTCGTGGTCGTGCTCGGCGGCACGCTGGGCGGCGGCCTCGGTGGTGACCGCGGCGACTACCTGACGTACGTGGTGCCCGGGATCGTGCTGATGACGGTCGCCGGCACCGCCCAGGGCGCGGCGATCACCGTCGCCATGGACATGACGCAGGGCATCATCGCCCGTTTCCGCACCATGTCCATCGCCCGCGGCGCGGTGCTCACCGGCCACGTCGCCGCCGCCGTCGTGCAGGCCGTCGTCGGCGTCGCGGTGATCCTCGGGGTCGCGCTGGCGCTGGGCTTCCGGCCGACCGCCGGGCCACTGGAGTGGCTGGCGCTGCTCGGCCTGCTCGCCGCCGTGGTGTTCGCGCTGACCTGGCTGTGCGTTGCCCTCGGCCTGGTCGCGTCCACCGTGGAGAGCGCCAGCAACCTGCCGATGCCCATCGTGCTGCTGCCGTTCCTCGGCAGCGGCTTCGTACCCACCGACTCGATGCCGGCCGCCGTGCGGGTGTTCGCCGAGCACCAGCCGTTCACGCCGATCATCGAGACCATCCGCGGCCTGCTCACCGGCACCCCCATCGGCACCTCCGCCGCCGTCGCCCTTGCCTGGTGCGCCGTCATCGCCCTCGGCGGTCACCTCTGGGCCCGCCGCCGCTACGACCGCGAGACCCGCTGACGGGACGACACGGCGGGGCGCGTTGACACCCGTCGGACGGCGCTGGGAGCCTGGCGCGGAGAGCGCTCTCCGTTGGCGTTCTCCATCAGCGAAGGGGGCCGGGTGGCCGAGGACGACCTGGGGCGGTTGGCGCCGGCGGACAAGGTCCGGCTGCTCACGGGGGCCACGGCCTGGCGGCTGCACGAGGAGCCGTCCATCGGGTTGCGGGCGATCGTCACCTCGGACGGGCCGGCCGGGGTGCGCGGCGAGCGCTGGGACGAGCGCGACACCTCGCTGCTGCTGCCCTCGCCGACGGCCGTCGCGGCGACGTGGGACGAGGACCTGGCGCGGCGGCTCGGCGCGGTGCTCGCGGCGGAGGCCCGGCGCAAGGGCGTGGACGTGGTGCTCGCGCCGACGCTCAACCTGCACCGCTCGCCCCTGGGCGGGCGGCACTTCGAGTGCTACTCCGAGGACCCGCTGCTCACGGCGCGCATCGGCGCGGCGATGATCCGCGGCATTCAGTCCGGTGGGGTGGCCGCCACCGCGAAGCACTACGTGGCCAACGACTCCGAGACCGAGCGCCTCACGCTGGACGTCCGCGTCGGCGAGCGCGCGCTGCGCGAGGTGTACCTGGCGCCCTTCGCCGCGGCCGTCGAGGCCGGCGTCTGGGTCGTGATGTCCGCCTACAACGGCGTGAACGGCGCGACCATGAGCGAGAGCCCGCTGCTGGCCGAGCCGCTGAAGGGGGAGTGGGGCTTCGACGGCGTGGTGGTCACCGACTGGCACGCGCTGCGCTCCTGCGAGACGTCCGCGCTGGCCGCGCAGGACCTGGCCATGCCCGGCCCCGGCAGCCCGTGGGTGGACGGCCTGGAGGCGGCGGTGCGTGCCGGGCGGGTGCCGGAGTCCGCCGTGGACGAGAAGGTGCGCCGCATCCTGCGCCTGGCGCGCCGCGTGGGCGCCCTCGGAACTCCTTCCGCCACACCGGAAGCGGCGGCCGACGCGGGCGCCGCCGGTGCGGCGGCCGTCACGGATGCCGCCGGTGTCACGGCCGCCACGGGTGCCGCCGGTGCCGCGGCCGCCACGGGTGCCGC
>DASWTI010000713.1:0-4297 GCA_036402215.1 Pseudonocardiaceae bacterium | reverse complement strand
TCCAGCAGGTCGGGCAGCAGGGCGTGCAGCCCGGTCCGCCGCTCAGCCACGGCCGGCGTCCCGCCGCAGCCGGGCCAGCACGCCGAGCTGCACCACGTACAGCACCGCCGACCACACGTACAGCGCGCCGCCCCAGATGGTGAAGGCGTACGCCAGCGGCCGGGCCAGCTCCGCGGCCGTGGAGTCGCCCTGGGCGAGCAGCAGCAGCGGGAACGCGTAGAGCAGGTTGAACGTGGCGGCCTTGCCCAGGTAGTGCACCTCGGGGGCGACGTAGCCGTACCGGCGCCAGATCGGCAGGCAGGCGGCGAGCACCAGGTCGCGGCCGACGAGCACCGCGATCACCCACCACGGCACGATCTCGCGCAGCCCGAACGCGAGCAGCGTGGCCAGGATGTACAGCCGGTCCACCAGCGGGTCGAGCAGCGCGCCGAGCCGGCTGCCCTGGTCGAGCCAGCGCGCCAGCTTGCCGTCCAGCCAGTCGGTGAAGCCGCCGACGACGAGCACCACGACCGCCCAGCCGTCCGCCTGCGGGCCGAGCAGCAGCCACAGGAAGAGCGGCACGCCGAGCAGCCGCAGCACGCTCAGCGCGTTGGGGACCGTGAGCACCCGGTCGCGCTCCACCAGCTCCGACGGCTCGCTCACGCGGCACAGGGTGCCACAGGTGCTCAGCCGTTCAGGTAGGTGGCGCGCCAGCGGGCACACCCCGCGGCGTAGGTGTCCAGCGTGGTGGCGGCGAACGCGCCGGCGTCCCAGTCCGCCGGCAGCACCGGGCCGAGCCAGACGTAGGTGACGCAGCGGCGGCCACCGTCCAGGGTCAGCGGCTCGCGGGCGTAGTCCGGCGCCGGCCGCGGGTTCTCGTAGGCGTCGAGCAGCCGCAGCTCGGCCGCGGTCAGCCCGCCGAGCACCAGGCCGGTGGCCCGGCCGCCCTGGTGCGGCACCAGCCCGGGGTACGGCCGGCCGGGCAGCGCGGCCGCCCGGTGGCCCGGCGCGGTGCCCGCCGACCGGTCCGGGACGCGGCCGAGCAGGGCGGTCAGCACCTCCGGGTACATGAGCGTCCCGTACACGAACAGATCCACCCCGGCATGGTGCCCGCCGCCGGTACCCGACGGTGACGGGGATTTCACCTCGCCGGGCTTGCGGAACTGGCGCCCTGGGCACAGGTTTGACAGGTGACGGCAGCGATGACGGACCACCGGCGGCGCATCGACGAACTCGCGCGGCAGCTACGTGACCTACCGCCGGGCGCGCCCGTGCGGCTGGCGAAGAAGACGTCGAACCTGTTCCGGACGCGCGCCTCGACGGGGCATCCGGGACTGGACGTGTCGGGCTTCCGGCACGTCCTGCACGTGGACCCGCAGGCCCGCACCGCGGACGTCGAGGGCATGGTCACCTACGAGGAGCTCGTGGACGCCACGCTGCCGCACGGGCTGATGCCGCTCGTGGTGCCGCAGCTGAAGACCATCACGCTGGGCGGCGCGGTGACCGGGGTGGGCATCGAGTCCACCTCGTTCCGCAACGGCGTGCCGCACGAGTCGGTGCTGGAGATGGACGTGCTCACCGGCGACGGGCAGGTGGTCACCGCGCGGCCGGACAACGAGCACGCCGAGTTCTTCCACGGCTTCCCGAACTCCTACGGCACGCTGGGGTACGCGCTGCGGCTGCGCATCGAGCTGGAGCCGGTGCGGCCGTACGTGCACCTGCGGCACGTGCGGCACCGCGACCCGGCGGCGTACTTCGACGACCTGGCCCGGCGCTGCGCGTCCGGCGAGGCGGACTTCGTGGACGGCACGGTGTTCGGGCCGGACGAGCTGTACCTGACGCTCGGCACGTTCACCGACGAGGCGCCGTACACCTCGGACTACACCGGCATGGACATCTACTACCGCTCGGTGCAGTCGCGCGGGCAGGACTTCCTCACCGTGCGCGACTACCTGTGGCGCTGGGACACGGACTGGTTCTGGTGCTCACGGGCGTTCGGCGTGCAGAAGCCGTGGGTGCGGCGGCTGGTGCCGAAGCGGCTGCTGCGCAGCGACGTGTACTGGAAGATCGTGGCGTTCGAGCGCCGGCACGGGCCGATGGCCTGGGTGGACCGGCGGCGCGGGCGGCCCGAGCAGGAGCACGTCGTGCAGGACATCGAGGTGCCGGTCGGCCGCGCCGCGGAGTTCCTCGACTTCTTCCACCGGGAGATCCCGATCAGCCCGGTGTGGGTGTGCCCGCTGCGCCAGCGCGACGGGCGGGACTGGCCGCTCTACCGGTTCGAGCCGGGAGAGCTGTACGTGAACTTCGGCTTCTGGTCCACCGTGGACCTGGAGCCCGGTGAGCCCGCGGACACGCACAACCGGCTCATCGAGCGGACCGTCGAGCGTCTCGGCGGCCGCAAGTCGTTGTACTCCACCAGCTTCTACGACGAGGACGACTTCTGGCGGCTGTACAACGGGGACGTCTACCGGAAGCTCAAGAAGCAGTACGACCCGGAGGGCCGGCTTCTCGACTTGTACGCCAAGTGCGTGGGACGGGGCTGATACATGGCGACGATCTCGGAGGTGTTCCAGCGGGTGATGGGGCCGACCGCGCCCATCGCGTTCACCGCGTTCGACGGCAGTACCGCCGGGCCCGAGGGCTCGGACCTCACCGTGCACGTGCGATCCCCCGAGGCGATCAGCTACCTGCTGGGCTCGCCGGGGGAACTGGGCCTGCCGCGGGCGTACGCGAGCGGCAGCCTGGACGTCACGGGTGACCTGTTCACCGTTCTGCTGGCCGTGGCCGAGGCCTCGAACCAGCTCTCGCTGCGCACCCGGCTCGACGTGCTGCGCGAGCTGGGCCCGCGCTACCTGCGGCCGGTGACGCCGCCGCCGGAGGAGCTGCCCGGACGGGCCCGCCGGGTGTGGCACGGGCTGCGGCACTCCCGGGCGCGCGACGACGAGGCCATCGCGCACCACTACGACGTGTCGAACCGCTTCTACTCGTACCTGCTCGGGCCCTCGATGGCGTACACCTGCGCCTGCTACCCGGCGGCGGACTCGACGCTGGAGCAGGCGCAGGAGCACAAGTTCGATCTGGTGTGCCGCAAGCTGGGCCTGCGGCCGGGGATGCGGCTGCTGGACGTGGGCTGCGGCTGGGGTGGCATGGTGCTGCACGCGGCCCGGCACTACGGGGTGCGCGCGCTGGGCGTGACGCTGTCGCGCAACCAGGCGGACTGGGCGCAGAAGGCCATCGTGGAGGCCGGGCTGGCCGACGTCGCGGAGGTCCGGCACGGCGACTACCGCGACATCGCCGAGTCCGGGTTCGACGCGGTGTCCTCGATCGGCCTGACCGAGCACATCGGCGCCCGGAACCTGGGCTCGTACTTCACGTTCCTGCACTCGAAGCTGGTGCCGCACGGGCGGCTGCTGAACCACTGCATCACCCGGCCGACGACGCTGGCGCGGGCCCGCTCCGGGCTGTTCATCGACCGGTACATCTTCCCGGACGGTGAGCTGGAGGGCGTGGGCCAGATCGTCACCGAGATGCAGAACCACGGCTTCGAGGTGCGGCACGAGGAGAACCTGCGCGAGCACTACGCGCGCACCCTCGCCGGCTGGTCGGCCAACCTGGAGTCCAACTGGGACGACGCGGTACGGGAGTCCGGCCTCGGCCGGTCCCGGGTGTGGCGGCTGTACCTGGCGATATCGCGGCTGGGCTTCCACCGGCGGATGATCGAGCTGCACCAGGTGCTCGGCGTGCGCACCGCGGACGACGGTTCGTCCGGCATGCCGCTGCGCCCGGACTGGGGGGTCTGAGGCCCGCGCCCGGCCCGCGGCGCGCGCGCCGGACCGGCCGGACCGGCCGGACCGGTCAGAGGCCCGCGCCGAGGCAGAGGAACGGCGCCGCGACCGCGGGGTCGCCGGCGCCCTCCTGCGCGTCGGCGAGGGCCACGGCGGCGGGGCGGCCAGCGGCCAGGCCGCGGTGCAACGCGGTCATCAGGGGCACGGTGCGCTCGTCGTGCACGGCGAGCACCGGAGCGACGAGCCGCGCCGTGCCCTGACGCAGCAGCGTGGCGCTCAGGCCCATCAGCTCGTCCCCGGCGGCGACCACCGGGCGGCCGGTGTCGCAGGCGGCGAGCACCACGGTGCCCGGGGCGCGGTCGAGCGCCTCCAGGTCGTGCACCATGAGCGGCCCGTCGGCCAGGCGCAGCGCGGAGAACAGCGGGTTGTCGGCGCGCACCCGGCCGTGCGCCGCCAGGTGCGCGAGCCCGCTGCCGTCGAGCGCGGCGGCCACGGCACCGACGGTGGCGTCGTCGCCGGTGAACGGCCGCACG
>DASWTI010000712.1:0-1687 GCA_036402215.1 Pseudonocardiaceae bacterium | reverse complement strand
GGCGCGGCCGGCCAGACCCCGGTCGCGCTGTCCGACGGGGCGGCGGGCCAGGCGCCACTCGCCGGGGCGGCGGTGGCTTCCGGGTCGGTGGTGGGCCAGGCACCGGTGGGCATCGGCGGGTAGGCGGGCGGACGGGGGGCGCCGGACGAGGCCGCGGGAGCGACGGCGGTGTCCTCGGCGGAGGTGGGCCAGGCGGGCTGCCCGAACGCGCCGGGGTCCCGGCGGGGGTGGGAGTCCCGGCGGGCGGCGTCCGCGCGGGTGCTGACCGCCGGGCCGGGGGTCCAGGTGGACGTCGGCAGCTCGGCGACCGGCTGCTCGATGCCGGTGGGGTGGTCGGCGTCGTGATCCGCCGTGGGCCAGGCGCCGGTAGGAACGGGGTGCTCCCCCGTGGCGTGGCCGGGGGCGACCGGTGGCCGGGAGCCGGAGGCGCCGACGGGCCACGAGCCGGTGCGCTCTCCGGGCCAGGAACCGGTGTGCTCCCCGGGCCACGAAGCCGAGGCGCCGACGGGCCACGAGCCGGTGCGTTCCGCGGGCCACGAGCCGGTGTGCTCCCCGGGCCACGAGGCTGAGGCGTCGGCGGGCCAGGAGCCCGTGTCGCCGTGCTCGGGGTCGTCCTCGTGGTGCTGGTCGGCGTCCGGACCGGAGGCGGCGCGGGCGCGCAGGGGGACGAGCTGGATCACCAGGACCGCGCCGGCCAGGCCCGCGAGGACCAGGAGGACCGCGCTGATGCGGCGGGCCAGCGCCACGCCGGGGGCACCGGCCGTGCCGGCCAGCCGGGCCACGCGCTCGCCGGAGCCGTCCGTGACGACCTCCACCTGGAGGAGGAACCCTTCGGGATTACCGCAGGCGTTGATCGGCAACAGCTCGGAGCCGGACTCGATGCGCACCGTGTCCCGGGCGCCGGCCTTGGCGCAGGGCTGGGACTCGACGACGACCGCCGCGACGCTGGCCGCGGCGTCCCCCGCGGGCCGCCGATTGACGCCGCCGTAGAGGGTGGCGAGGGCGCCGGCCAGGAGCAGTCCGATCAGGACGACCAGCGGTAGCCGCCAGTGCCCGGCGACGGGGCGGGTCCTAGCTCTCGGCTGCGCCACGCGGGTGATGGTAGAAGGCCGCGCCCCGCAGGACAGGGTTCACCACCAACCGGCCCAACGCCACGCCGCCATTCAGCGGATCGGGATGCGAGAACCACCCGCCCGTGGCCCGCCGGCCCGACGGGCGTCAGGGGCCCGCCGGGCCGGGGGCGGTGGGTCAGCCGAGGGTGGGGAGCTCGCGGAGTTCCTCGACCTTGAGGGTGGTGCCGTTGTCGGCCGAGGTGCCGGTGGCGATGACCAGGGTGCCGGGGGCGGGGCGGGCGGGCACGCCGGAGAGGTCGAGGGTCACGGTCAGGCCGCTGGGGCGGATCAGGGTGGCGCGGTCGCCGGTGAGCTCGGTGACGGTGCCGGTGGCGTGGGCGCGGACGGCGAGCACCCGGTCGGCGGTGCCGTCGGCGCCGACGCGGACGATGACGCGGTCGCCGGGGGCGAGGTCACCGAGCGAGCGGTTGCGATCGCCGGCGACGCGGGTGCCGTCGTCGGTCGGCACCGTGACGTCGGTGCCGTTGTCCTTGCGTACCACCAGGTTCCCGTCGCCGACCGACCCGCGGGCGCCGGCGACGAGGTGCTCGCCGTCCCGGAGACCGGCGGGACGG
>DASWTI010000711.1:0-21139 GCA_036402215.1 Pseudonocardiaceae bacterium | reverse complement strand
TGCTCCCGGAGCCGGCCTGGGCGCCCGAGCTGATCGCCGCCTGGCTCGACGGCGACGACGACCGCCGGATCCTCGCGCTGGTCGACGGCGCCGCCACCGCGCCCGGCGTGGACGAGCTGGTGGGCCTCGCGGTCGCCACCGCCGGCCGCTTCTCCGTGGTCGTCGCCGGTCACCGCCAGGCCGACGACCTGCCGGGACTGGAGCTCGGCCCGCTCGCCCCGGCCGACGCGCGACGGCTGCTGACCACCCCGCTGGCCGCGCTCGGGTACCGCTTCGCCCGGCCGGAGCTGGTCTGGCGGCTGCTCTCCGCGGTGCACTTCCAGCCCGGCCTGGTACAGCTCGCCGCCGACGAGCTGGTGCGCTCGTTGCGCGTCCGCCGGGCCGGTGGCCTGCCCGTCGTCGTCACCGACGCCGACGTCGACCGGGTGGTCGCCGCCCCCGAGGTCCGGGAGCGGCTGGCCGAGCAGCTGCGCGGCACCATCAGCCTGGACGGCCGCGGCCGGGTGCTCGCCCTGGTCATCGCCTGCCACAGCCTGGACGACGCCTTCGGCTCCTCCTACGGCGCCGAGGAGCTGCTGGAGGAGGCCCGCGGCTGGTGGCCCGGCGGCTTCGAGGACGCCGACGTCGTGGCCGTCGACGCCCTGCTCGAACACCTCGTCGGCCGCGGCGTCCTGGTCCGTACCTCCGGCCGCCGCCGCTACGCCGTCCGCAACCCCGACGCGGTCACGCTGCTCGGCAGCCGGGACGACCTGGAGTTCGAGCTGCACTGCTCGTCCGGCCGCTGACCCGCCCGGTAGCGTGGCCGATCATGGACGGGTATCGGCCGGGAGTGCTGGTCACCGGGGGGTCGCGCGGGCTGGGCGCCGAGGTGGCGCGGCAGTTCGCGCGGCGCTGCGGGGCCCGGGTCGCGGTGCACTGCGGGCGGGCGCGGGAGGCCGCCGAGCGGGTCGCCGGGGAGCTCGACGGCGACGGGCACGTGGTGGTGCAGGGCGACCTGGCCGAGCCCGGGGAGGTGCGCGGGTTCGTGCGGGCCGCGGTGCGGGCGCTGGGGCGGGTGGACGTGCTGGTGAACAACGCGGCGCTGTACTCCGAGGACCCGGTGCGCGACGGGCGGCGGCTGAACCTGGACGTCACGGCGACCACCTACGAGGACTGGGTGTCCGGCTGGCGGCGGTCGGTGGACGTGAACCTGCTCGGCACGGCCAACGTGACCTACCTGGTGGCCCGGCACATGGTGGACACCGAGCCGGCGGAGGGCCGGCCGCGCGGGCGCATCGTCACGGTCGGCTCGCGCGGCGCCTACCGCGGCGAGCCGCGGGTCCCGGCGTACGGCGCGTCCAAGGCCGGCGTGCACGCCATGACGCAGTCGCTCGCGGTCGCCCTGGCGCCGCACGGCATCGGCTGCGTGGGCATCGCGCCCGGCTTCATCGAGACGGACATGGCCGCGGACCTGCTGGCCGGCCCCGAGGGCGACGCGATCCGGGCGCAGAGCCCGTTCCACCGGGTGGCCACCGCGCGCGAGGTCGCGCTCGCCGTCGTGCAGCTCGCCCAGCCGGACGCCGAGTGGGCCTCCGGCGCCATCGTCGACCTCAACGGCGCCTCGTACCTGCGCTGACGCCCACCCGGCGCCCGCCTCGTACCCGCGCCGACCGCCATCCCGTCTCGGAGTGACTGAAAGGCGCCTTCAGCCGGGTGGGACGACTGAAGGGCGCCTTCAGTCGCGTGGGAGTGACTGAAAGGCGCCTTCAGCCGGTTCGTGACGATCAGTCGGGCGGGTGGCGCGGCGGCGTAGCGTGGTCCGGGTGACGACCCCCGCCATCCCGTCCGACCTGCCGCGCACCGCCGGCGCGCTGCGGGCCAGCGGCCACCAGGCCCGCGGCGTTCGCCAGGAGCTGCGCGACAACCTGCTCGCCGCGCTGGCCGAGGGCCGCGACCCCTGGCCCGGCATCGTCGGCTTCGGCCGCACCGTGCTGCCGCGGCTGGAGCGCGCCCTGATCGCCGGCCACGACCTGGTGCTGCTCGGCGAGCGCGGCCAGGGCAAGACCCGGCTGCTGCGCTCCCTGCCCGGCCTGCTCGACGAGTGGACCCCGGTGATCGAGGGCGCCGAGCTGGACGAGCACCCGTTCCACCCGATCACCCCGGCGTCCGTGCGCCGCGCCCGCGAACTGGGCGACGCGCTGCCGGTCTCCTGGCGGCACCGCGCCGAGCGCTACACCGAGAAGCTCGCCACGCCGGACACCAGCGTCGGTGACCTGGTGGGCGACGTGGACCCGGTGAAGGTCGCCGAGGGCCGCAGCCTGGGCGACCCGGACACCATCCACTACGGCCTGGTGCCCCGCGCGCACCGCGGCGTGCTCGCCGTGAACGAGCTGCCCGACCTGGCCGAGCGCATCCAGGTGTCGCTGCTCAACGTCATGGAGGAGCGCGACATCCAGATCCGCGGCTACACCCTGCGGCTGCCGCTCGACGTGCTGCTGGTGGCCAGCGCGAACCCCGAGGACTACACGAACCGCGGCCGTATCATCACGCCGCTCAAGGACCGCTTCGGCGCCGAGATCCGCACTCATTACCCGCTCACCGTGGACGCCGAGATGGCCGTGACCCGCCAGGAGGCGCGGCTCGTGGCGGACGTCGGCGACCACCTGGTGGAGGTGCTCGCCCGCTACGTGCGGCTGCTGCGCGAGTCGGCGGCGATCGACCAGCGCTCCGGGGTGTCCGCGCGGTTCGCCATCGCCGCCGCCGAGGTGGTCGCCGCCTCCGCCCGCCGCCGGGCCGCGCTCACCGGGGAGGCCGCCGTGGCCCGCCCGGTGGACCTGGACGTGGTGCCGGCCGTGCTGCGCGGCAAGCTGGAGTTCGAGCCCGGCGAGGAGGGCCGCGAGCGGGAGCACCTGACGCACCTGCTGCGCCGTGCCGTCGCGGACACCGCCCGGGCGCATTTCGCCGGGCTGGACCTCACGCCGCTCGCCCAGGCCGTCGCCGAGGGCCACCCGGTGACCACCGGCGAGCGGGTGCCCGCCGCCGACGTGCTCGCCGCGCTGCCGGAGCTGCCGGTGCTGCACGACGTGGCGGCGCGCCTCGGCGTGGCGGCCACCGACCCGCCGGGCCGCATCGCGTCCGCCGTGGAGCTGGCGCTGGAGTCGCTGCACCTGCGGCGACGGCTGGCCAAGGACGAGGCCGGCGACGGCGCTGACGGTGCCGACGGCGCTGACGGTGCCGACGGCGGCGAGCGGGTGTACCGCGCGTGAGCTCGGCCGAGCGGTACTCCTACGGCGCCTGGCACGGCGGGCCGGACCCGCTCGCGCCGCCGGTCGACCTGCGCGCCGCGCTCGACGCCATCGGCGAGGACGTCATGTCCGGGTCGAGCCCCGCGGCCGCGCTGCGCGAGCTGCTGCGACGCGGCGTGGGTGACCGCCCCGGGCTGGACGACCTGAGCCGCCGGCTGTGGCAGCGCCGGTCCCGGCTCCAACGCGACCACCGGCTGGACGGCACCCTGCGGGAGATCCGGGAGCTGCTGCGCCGGGCCGTCGAGGCCGAGCGGGAGCGCCTGGCCGGCGACCGCGACGACGACGCGCGCTTCCGTGAGGCCCAGCTGGACGCGCTGCCCACCAGCCCGGCGGGCGCGGTGGCCGAGCTGGCCGAGTACGACTGGCGCTCCGCCGAGGCCCGTGAGCACTACGAGCGCATCCGTGAGCTGATCGGCAGCCAGCTCATGGAGTCGCGCTTCCGCGGCATGCGCGACGCCATGAGCCAGGTCGGCGAGCGCGACGTGGCGCGCATCCGCGAGATGCTCACCGACCTCAACGCGCTGCTCGCCGCGCACGCCAGGGACGACCCGGCCACCCCGCGGCTCTTCGAGGAGTTCATGCGCCGCCACGGCGAGTTCTTCCCCGAACGCCCGCGCACCGTCGAGGAGCTGATCGACGCCCTCGCCGAGCGCTCGGCGGCGGCGCAGCGCGCGCTCAACTCGATGACCCCGCAGCAGCGGGCCGAGCTGGCGGAGCTGTCCCGGCAGGCGTTCGGCGACCCGGAGTTCGCCCGCCAGCTGGACGCCCTGGACTCGGCGCTGCGCCAGGCCAGGCCCGGTCAGGACTGGACGGGCTCGGCGCGCTTCCGCGGCAAGGACCCGCTGGGCCTCGGCGAGGGCGCCGAGGTGATGGAGGAGCTGGCCCAGCTCGACGAGCTCACCGAGCAGCTCGGGCAGGCCTACCCCGGCGCCCGCATCGACGACCTCGACCTGGACGCGCTCGCCGAGCAGCTCGGCGACCAGGCCAGGGTGGACGCCCGCACGCTCGCCGAGCTGGAGCGGGAGCTGCGCCGGCAGGGCGTGTTCACCCGCGCCGCCGACGGCTCGCTGCGGCTCTCGCCGCGGGCGCTGCGGCGGCTCGGCGAGTCGGCGCTGTCCGACGTGGTCCGCCGGTTGCGCACCGGGCGCGGCGAGCGCGACGCCCGCCGGGCCGGCGCCGCCGGTGAACCCACCGGCGCGAGCCGGCCGTGGGAGTTCGGCGACACCGAGCCCTGGGACACCCCGCGCACCGTCCGCAACGCCGTCCTGCGTACCGCGGGCCGCGGCCGGCGGGTGCGGCTCGCCGTCGAGGACGTCGAGGTCGTGGAGACCGAGCAGCGCTCCCGCGCGGCCGTCGCGCTGTGCGTCGACACCTCGTGGTCCATGGTGTCGCAGGGTCGCTGGCTGCCGATGAAGCGCACCGCGCTGGCGCTGCACCACCTGGTGCGCACCCGCTACCGCACCGACGCCCTGCGGCTGGTCACGTTCGGCCGGCACGCCGCCACGGTGGACGTCGGCGAGCTGGTGGCCCTGGACGGCACCTGGGAGCAGGGCACCAACCTGCACCACGCGCTGCTGCTCGCCGGGACGCACCTGCGCCGGCACCCGGACGCCGAGCCGGTCGTGCTGGTCGTCACCGACGGCGAGCCCACGGCGCACCTGGAACCCGGCGGCCAGGCGGTGTTCGACTACCCGCCGCGCCCGGAGACCCTGGCGCACACGCTGGCCGAGGTGGACGGCCTGGCCCGGCTCGGCGCGAGCGTCAGCGTGTTCATGCTCGGCGACGACCCGCGCCTGGCCGCGTTCGTCGACACCGTCGCCCGGCGCAGCGGTGGCCGCGTGGTCGCCCCCTCGGCGGACGGCCTGGGCGCCGCGGTGGTCGCCGACTACCTGCGGGGCCGCCGCCGAACCCGCGGGTAACCCCACCGTGCGCGTTCCCCGGCGGGCTGAGATCGTTCCCCGCGTGAGACGCTTCGTGCTGCCAATCGCGCTGCTCGTGCTCTGGCTCGCCATCGGCGGGATCGGTGGCCCCTACCAGGGCAAGCTCGCCGAGGTCCAGCGCAACGACAACGCCGCCTTCCTGCCGGCGTCCGCGGAGAGCACCCGGGTCTCCGAGCTCCAGAAGCGCTTCGCCGACCAGGAGGTCCTGCCGGCGATCGTCGTCTACGAGCGGCAGTCCGGCATCACGTCCCAGGACGCCGACGCGGTGCGGCGGCTGGTGGGCGAGGTCCGTGACGTCGAGGGCGTGCTGCCCGGCGAGGCCCCGGTGGTGCCCAGCGGCGACGGCCAGGCGTTGCAGGTCATCCTGCCGCTGGACGCGGCGGACGGCGAGGTGGCCACCGCGGCCGTCGCCGAGCTGCGGGAGGTGCTCACCCGCGACCTGCCGGACGGCCTCACCGGCTACGTCACCGGCCCCGGCGGCCTGGTCGCGGACTTCTCCGCCGCCTTCGAGGGCATCGACGGCCTGCTGCTGGGCGTCGCCGCGGCGCTCGTCGCGGTGATCCTGCTGATCGTCTACCGCAGCCCGCTGCTGCCGCTCATCGTGCTCACCTCGGCGGGCCTCGCGCTCTCGCTCGCCGTGTTCGTCGTGTACTTCCTGGCCCGCGAGGAGGTGCTCACGCTCAACGGCCAGAGCCAGGGCATCCTGTTCATCCTGGTGTTCGGCGCGGCCACCGACTACGCGCTGCTACTGGTCTCCCGGTTCCGCGAGGAGCTGCGCCGGGCCGGCGACCGCTGGGCCGCCATGCGCACCGCGTGGCGCGCCTCCGTCGAGCCGATCACCGCCTCCGCGTTCACCGTGATCCTCGGCGTGCTGTGCCTGCTGTTCTCCGACCTCAACTCCAACAAGGGTCTCGGGCCGGTGGCCGCGATCGGCATCGCCGCCTCGCTGCTCGCCTCCATGACGTTCCTGCCGGCCGTGCTGGTGCTGCTCGGCCGCGCGGCCTTCTGGCCGTTCCGGCCGCGGGCCGGCAGCGAGGGCAGCGAGACCACCGGCCTCTGGGCGCGGGTGTCCGCGCTGGTCGGCCGCCGCCCGCGGGCGATCTGGGTGGGCACCGCCGTGGTGCTGCTGGCGTTCGCCGCGTTCCTGCCGCTGTTCGAGGCCAAGGGCACCTCGCAGGGCGACCAGTTCCTCGTGAAGCCGGAGTCGGTCACCGGTCAGGAGGTGCTCGGCCGGCACTACCCGGCGGGCGTCGGCACCCCGGTCGTGGTGGTCGCCGACGCGGACTTCGTCGCCGAGGTGCAGGCCGCGCTGCGCGCCGACCCCGGCGTCGTCGACCTCGCCGGGGACCCCGAGGTGGTGGACGGCACCGCCCAGGTCAACGCGATCCTCACCGACGCCCCGGACAGCCTGGCGGCCGAGGACACCGTCGACCGGCTCCGCGAGCGGGTGCATGCCATCGAGGGCGCCGGCGCGCTCGTCGGCGGCCAGACCGCCAGCACCCTGGACGTCCGCGACACCGCGTCACGGGACCTGCGGGTGATCATCCCGATCGTGCTCCTGGCGATCTTCCTGGTGCTCGCGCTGCTGCTGCGCGCGCTGGTCGCCCCGCTGCTGCTGATCGCGACCGTGGTGCTGTCCTTCGCCGCCACCGTGGGCGTGTCCGCGCTGGTGTTCGAGAACGTCTTCGGCTTCCGCGGCGCCGACCCCGCGGTGCCGCTGTTCGCCTTCGTGTTCCTGGTGGCGCTGGGCATCGACTACAACATCTTCCTGATGACCCGGGTGCGTGAGGAGGCCGCCGAGCACGGCACCCGCGAGGGCACGCTGCGCGGGCTCGCGGTCACCGGTGGCGTGATCACCTCGGCGGGCATCGTGCTGGCCGCCACGTTCGGCGCGCTCGCCGTGCTGCCGCTGCTGTTCCTGGCCCAGATCGCCTTCCTGGTCTCGTTCGGCGTGCTGCTCGACGCCCTGGTGGTGCGCTCGCTGCTGGTGCCGGCGCTCACCGTGGACGTCGGTCGCCGGGTGTGGTGGCCGAGCCGACTCGCGCGCCGCGGCTAATCTCGACGGCATGGACCCCTGGCACTCCACGCCGGTGCCGCGCGTGCCCGGCACGCCGCGGCCGCTGCGGCTGTACGACACGGCGACGGCGTCGGTCCGCCCGACGGCGCCCGGCCGCACGGCCGGCATGTACGTCTGCGGCATCACCCCGTACGACGCCACGCACCTCGGCCACGCCGCCACGTACCTGGCGTTCGACCTGGTGCACCGGGTCTGGCTGGACAACGGCCACGACGTGCACTACGTCCAGAACGTCACCGACATCGACGACCCGCTGCTGGAGCGCGCGGCGCGTGACGGCCAGGACTGGGTGGTGCTCGCCATGCGCGAGACCGCGCTCTTCCGCGAGGACATGGAGGCGCTGCGGGTGCTGCCGCCGCGCGACTACGTGGGCGCCGTCGAGGCCATGGACGAGATCGTCGAGATGGTGGCCAAGCTGCTCTCCGCCGGGGTGGCCTACCGGGTGGACGACGCGGAGCACCCGGACGTCTACTACGACCACCGGGCCACCGCGACCTTCGGCTACGAGTCCGGCTACGACGAGCAGACCATGCTGCGGCTGTTCGCCGAGCGCGGCGGTGACCCGGAGCGGGCCGGCAAGCGGCACCCGCTGGACGCGCTGCTCTGGCGGACGGCGCGGCCGGGCGAGCCGAGCTGGGACGGGCTGCTGGGCGCCGGCCGCCCCGGCTGGCACGTCGAGTGCTCGGCGATCGGCGGCAACCGGCTGGGCACCGGCTTCGACCTGCAGGGCGGCGGCAGCGACCTGATCTTCCCGCACCACGAGTTCAGTGCCGCGCACGCCGAGGCGCTCACCGGCTCGCACCCGTACGCGCGGCACAACTGCCACGCCGGCATGATCGCGCTGGACGGCGAGAAGATGTCCAAGTCCCGCGGCAACCTGGTGTTCGTGTCCAAGTTGCGTGGCGAGGGCGTGGACCCGATGGCCGTCCGGCTGGCGCTGCTCGGCGGGCACTGGCGCGCCGACCGCCCCTGGTCGGCGGACCTGCTCGACGCCGCGAACGCCCGCCTCGCCCGCTGGCGCGAGGCCGTCGAACTGGACGCCGCGCCCGCCGCGGAGCCGGTGATCACCCGCCTGCGGGACCACCTGTCGGACGACCTGGACACGCCCCGCGCGATCGCCGCCGTCGACTCCTGGGCCACCGACGCCCTGCACCGCCGCGGCCGCGACCCCCAGGCGCCCGCCCAGTTGCGCGCCGCGGTCGACGCCCTGCTGGGCGTCGCGCTCTAGCCGTTCCCGCCGGCCGCTGACCACCTCGGGCCGGCGGTGGGTGACGGTGCTGACGGTGTGTGTCGATATTCGGCCGATGGGCCGGCGTCGCCCGGCATTGGGACGGTGTCGGCCCCGGCTCGTTGACCGGCCGGCCGCCGGCCGCCAGTGTCGATGGTCGGTCCGACCGGCGTCGCGCCCGCCGCCGGACCCACCGTCTCACTGCCGTGCCCGGCGCACAGGGGAGGAGCCCTCTCGTGATCCGTCGTGTTCTTGCCGGTCTCACCGTCCTGGTCGCGGTCGTCGCGTCGCTCGTCGTCGGCTCGGCCGGCCCGGCGGCCGCGTTCGGTGGCGAGACGTTCGGCTGCCGGGTCGCGCCGGGCACCGACTTCGAATGGCGTTCGTTCTGCGTGAACACCAGGCCGGCCACCACCTACAACGCGGGCTTCGCCGTCCTCAACACGTCGGGCGGCGGCTACACGTACCAGTGGAACGTCAGCGGTGACTACCTGTACGTCATCGTCGGCTGCCACACCTATGCCCACGACTGCGCGGTGGCCGTTCGAGGTGGCTCGATCGACAGCGAGGTCAACGTCTCGGTGACGTACACGCAGAACGGCCAGAGCGCGACGCAGCATGCGACCGCGTACATCCGCGGCTATTGCGGCTCCGAACTCTGCTGAGCCCAGGAGGCGGCCCGCGCCGGGCCCGGTAGCCGGCCCGGCGGAGGCTCAGCGGCGGTGCGGCGGCGTGAAGCCGGGGCCGGGCGGTCCGCCGGCGGGGCCGTTGCCCGGGCCGCGGCGGCGCAGGTAGCGCTCGAACTCGGCGGCGATGGCGTCCCCGGAGGCCTCGGTGAGGTTCAGCTCGGCGTCGCCGCGCTCCTCCAGCGACCGCACGTAGTTCGAGACGTCCTCGTCCTCCTCGGCCATCTCCGAGACGGTGCGCTCCCACTCCTCGGCCTGCTCGGGCAGCGCGCCCAGCGGGACCTCCAGGTCGAGCACCTCCTCCACGCGGTGCAGCAGCGCGAGGGTCGCCTTCGGCGAGGGCGGCTGGGACACGTAGTGCGGCACCGCGGCCCAGAACGAGATGGCCGGCACCCCGGACTGCACGCAGGAGTCCTGGAACGCCCCCACGATGCCCGTCGGGCCCTCGTACCGGGAGCGCTCCAGCCCGAACCGGGCCGCCGAGGCCGCGTCGTACGAGGTGCCGGTGACCGGCACCGGGCGGGTGTGCGGGGTGTCCGCCAGCAGCGCCCCGAGCGTCACCACCGTGGTGATGCCGAGCTTGTCCACGTAGTGCAGCAGCTCGCCGCAGAACGCCCGCCACCGCATGTTCGGCTCGATGCCGTGCACCAGGACCACGTCGAAGTCCGCGCCGGGCGGCCGGCACACCGCCAGCCGCGTGGTCGGCCACTCGATGCGCCGGGTGATGCCGTCGATCATCCGGACCGTCGGCCGCGTCACCTGGAAGTCGTAGTAGTCGTCCGGGTCCAGCTCGGCCAGCGCGGTGGCGTCCCACGTCAGGTGCAGGTGCTCGATCGCGGTGCTCGCGGCGTCACCCGCGTCGTTCCAACCCTCGAACGCCGTTACCATGACCGGCTCGGTCAGCGTCGGCAGCTCGGTGGGCCCGGTCGGGCCCGTGGGGTCGGCGGCGGCATCAGTCACGCAGCCAGCCTACGGCCATGTCCCAGCGTGATGCGGCCTGCCCACTACCGGCCGCGACTACGCTGTCCGGCATGGCCGACCCGCTGCTCGCCGCGCTGTCCGACCGGGTGCTCGTCGCCGACGGGGCCATGGGAACCATGCTCCAGGCGGCCGACCTGACGCTCGACGACTTCGAGGGCCACGAGGGCTGCAACGAGGTGCTCAACGCCACCCGCCCCGACGTGGTCCTGGACATCCACCGCGCCTACCTGGCGGCCGGCGCGGACCTGGTGCAGACCAACACCTTCGGCGCGAACCTGCCGAACCTCGCCGAGTACGGCATCGAGGACCGGATCGCCGAGCTGTCCCGCTCCGGCGCGGCCCTGGCCCGGCAGGCGGCCGACGAGTTCGCCACCGCCGGCCGGCCGCGGTTCGTGCTCGGCTCGGTGGGTCCCGGCACCAAGCTGCCGACCCTGGGCCATGCGCCGTTCGCCCGGCTCCGGGACGCCTACCGGACGCAGTGCGAGGGCCTGCTCGACGGCGGCGTGGACGCGGTCATCGTGGAGACCTGCCAGGACCTGCTGCAGGTGAAGGCCGCGGTGATCGGCGCCCGCCGCGCCATGGCCGTCGTCGGCCGCGACGTGCCGGTCATCGTGCACCTGATGATCGAGACCACCGGCACCATGCTGCTGGGCACCGAGATCGGCGCCGCGCTGGCCGCCGTCGAGCCGCTCGGCGCCGACCTGATCGGGCTGAACTGCGCCACCGGCCCGGCCGAGATGAGCGAGCACCTGCGCCACCTGTCCAAGCACGCGCGCGTCCCGGTGTCCGTCATGCCCAACGCGGGCCTGCCGGAGCTCGGCCCGAACGGCGCGGTGTACGCGCTGACCCCGGACCAGCTGGCCACCGCGCTCGGCGGCTTCGTCCGCGAGTACGGCCTGCGCCTGGTCGGCGGCTGCTGCGGCACCACGCCCGAGCACATCGCCGCGGTGGTCGCCGCGCTGCCGGGTGTCACCCCGGCCACCCGCCGCCCGCGCCCGGAGCCCGGCGCCTCGTCGCTGTACTCCGCGGTGCCGTTCCGCCAGGACACCAGCGTGCTGATGATCGGCGAGCGGACCAACGCCAACGGCTCCAAGGCGTTCCGCGAGGCCATGCTGGCCGGCCGCTGGGACGACTGCGTGCAGATCGCCCGCGAGCAGACCAGGGACGGGGCGCACCTGCTCGACCTGTGCGTGGACTACGTGGGCCGCGACGGCACCGCCGACATGGCCGAGCTGGCCGGCCGGCTGGCCACCGCGTCCACGCTGCCGATCATGCTCGACTCCACCGAGCCCGAGGTGCTGCGGGCCGGCCTGGAGCGGCTCGGCGGCCGCTGCGTGGTGAACTCGGTGAACTACGAGGACGGCGACGGCCCGGAGTCCCGGTTCGCCCGCACCATGGCGCTGGTCCGCGAGCACGGCGCCGCGGTGGTCGTCATGTGCATCGACGAGGAGGGCCAGGCCCGCACCGCCGACTGGAAGGTCCGGGTGGCCTCGCGCACCATCGACGACCTGGTGCGCGACCACGGCATGCGGGTGGAGGACATCGTCGTCGACACCCTCACCTTCCCCATCTCCACCGGCCAGGACGAGGTGCGCCGCGACGCCGTCGAGACCATCGAGGCGATCCGTGAGCTCAAGCGCCGCTACCCGACGGTGCAGACCACGCTCGGCATCTCCAACGTGTCCTTCGGCCTCAACCCGGCGGCCCGGCAGGTGCTCAACTCGGTGTTCCTGCACGAGTGCGTCCAGGTCGGCCTGGACACCGCCATCGTGCACGCCTCGAAGATCCTGCCGATGGCCCGCATCCCGGACGAGCAGCGCTCGGTCGCCCTGGACCTGGTGTACGACCGGCGGCGCGACGGCTACGACCCGCTCACCGCGTTCATGGCGCTCTTCGAGGGCGTGTCCACCCGGTCCGCCCGGGAGAGCCGCGCGCAGGAACTCGCCGGGCTGCCCCTGTTCGAGCGGTTGCAGCGGCGCATCGTCGACGGCGAGCGCAACGGCCTGGAGGCGGACCTGGACGCGGCGCTGGAGCAGCGGCCGGCGCTGGAGATCATCAACGACACCCTGCTGTCCGGCATGAAGACCGTGGGCGAGCTGTTCGGTTCCGGCCAGATGCAGCTGCCGTTCGTGCTCACCTCGGCCGAGGTGATGAAGGCCGCGGTGGCCCACCTGGAGCCGCACATGGACCGCGCCGACGACGACGGCAAGGGCCGCATCGTGCTGGCCACCGTCAAGGGCGACGTCCACGACATCGGCAAGAACCTGGTGGACATCATCCTCACCAACAACGGCTACGAGGTGGTCAACCTCGGCATCAAGCAGCCGATCACCTCGATCCTGGACGCCGCCGAGGAGCACCGCGCGGACGCCATCGGCATGTCCGGCCTGCTCGTCAAGTCCACGGTGATCATGAAGGAGAACCTGGAGGAGATGAACTCCCGCGGGGTGGCCACGCGCTGGCCGGTGCTGCTCGGCGGCGCCGCGCTCACCCGCTCCTACGTGGAGAACGACCTCAGCGACACCTACCTCGGCGAGGTCCGCTACGCCCGCGACGCGTTCGAGGGCCTGCGGCTGATGGACGCGGTGATGGCCGGCAAGCGCGGCGAGGCACGTCCGGCGGACGAGGACCTGGACGCCAAGGTGGCCGAGCGCCGCGCCCGCCGGCAGCGCTCGCTGCGGATCGCCGAGGAGCGGCGCCGGGCCGCGGCCACCTCGGCCGGCGCCACCGAGGCCCCGCCGGCCCGCTCCGACGTCGCCACCGACGTGCCGCTGCCCATGCCGCCGTTCTGGGGCAGCCGGGTGGTCAAGGGCATCCAGGTCGCCGACTACGCCTCGATGCTCGACGAGCGCGCCACCTTCCTCGGCCAGTGGGGGCTGCGCGGCGCCCGCGGCGGGTCCGGCCCGACGTACGAGGAACTGGTGCAGACCGAGGGCCGGCCGCGGCTGCGGGCCTGGCTGGAGCGGCTGACCGCGGACGGCGTGCTGGCCCACGCGGCCGTCGTCTACGGCTACTTCCCGTGCGTCGCCGAGGGCGACACGCTCATCGTGCTGGAGTCACCGGAGCCGGACGCCGCGGAGCGCTGCCGCTTCACCTTCCCCCGGCAGAACCGCGACCGCCGGCTCTGCCTCGCGGACTTCTTCCGCCCGCGCGAGCTGGCCCTGGCGGCCGGTGAGGTGGACGTGCTCCCGGCGCACCTGGTGACCATGGGCCAGCCGATCGCCGACTACGCCGCGCGCCTGTTCGCCGACGACTCCTACCGGGACTACCTGGAGGTGCACGGCCTGGGCGTGCAGCTCACCGAGGCGCTCGCCGAGTACTGGCACCGGCGCATCCGCGAGGAGCTGCGCTACGCCGACCAGGACCCGGAGCGGCTGGAGGACTTCTTCCGGCTCGGCTACCGCGGCGCCCGCTACTCGTTCGGCTACGGCGCCTGCCCGGACCTCGAGGACCGCGCGAAGCTCGTGGACCTGCTGGAGCCCCAGCGCATCGGCGTCAAACTCTCCGAGGAGGCCCAGCTGCACCCCGAGCAGTCCACGGACGCGATCGTGGCGCACCACCCCGAGGCGAAGTACTTCAACGTATGACGGGCCGGCTGCCGGCGGGCGTGCTGTGGGACATGGACGGCACCCTCGTCGACTCGGAGAAGGTCTGGGACACCGCCCTCAGCGGCCTCGCCGCGCACCTCGGGGGCGAGCTGTCCCAGCAGGCCCGGCTGGACATGGTCGGCACCAACATGGCCGTCAGCATCGGCGTGCTCTTCGACGACCTCGGCCTGCCGCCCACCCAGCAGGCGCAGGCCGAGGCGCTGGTCTGGCTGGCGGCCCGGGCCGCCGCGCTGTACGCCGAACCGCTGCCCTGGCGGCCCGGCGCCGCCGAGGCGCTCGCCATGGTGCGGGCCGCCGGCATCCCGTGCGCGCTGGTGACCAACACCGAGCGGGCGATCACCGAGCTCGGCCTGGAGAGCCTGGGGCGGCACAACTTCGAGGCGATCGTGTGCGGCGACGAGGTGCCGGCCCCCAAGCCGGCGCCGTACCCGTACCGGCGGGCGGCCGAGCTGCTCGGCGCCGACCCGGCCGACTGCCTCGCCGTCGAGGACTCGCCGACCGGGGTGGCCGCGGCGCGCGCCGCCGGCTGCCCGGTGCTCGTGGTGCCGTGCGTGCTGCCGGTGCCCCCCGGTGAGGGCCGCCGGCTGCGCGACACCCTGATCGGCCTGCGCCTGGACGAGCTGCGGATCTGAGCGCCACCACCACCGGCGGCCCGGCGCCGCCCGCTCGCGGGCGGGTGCGAGGATGACGGACCGTGAAGACGTTCGACGGGCTGTTCGCCGAGCTGACCGAGCGGGCGCGGACCCGGCCGGCCGGTTCCGGCACGGTCGCCGCGCTCGACGCCGGCGTGCACGAGCAGGGCAAGAAGCTGCTGGAGGAGGCGGGCGAGGTCTGGCTCGCCGCCGAGCACGAGTCCGACGAGGCGCTGGCAGAGGAGCTGTCGCAGCTGCTCTACCGGGCCCAGGTGATCATGCTCGGCCGCGGCCTCACCCTCGACGACGTGTACCGCTACCTGTAGGAGAACAGCCCCCATGTTGCGCGTTGCGGTGCCGAACAAGGGCACCCTGGCCGGTCCCGCGTCGGACATGCTCCGGGAGGCCGGTTACCGGCAGCGACACGAGAGCCGCGACCTCACCGTGCTGGACCCGCTGAACGACGTCGAGTTCTTCTTCCTGCGTCCCAAGGACATCGCCATCTACGTGGGCTCCGGCGAGCTCGACCTCGGCATCACCGGCCGGGACCTGGCGCTGGACTCCGGGGCGCCGGTGCGCGAGCTGCTCGGCCTGGGCTTCGGCGGCTCGACGTTCCGGTACGCGGCCCCCGAGGGCCCGGACTGGGAGGTGGCGAGGCTCGGCGGGCGGCGCGTCGCCACGTCGTACCCCCGGCTGGTCGAGGCCGATCTGGCCCGGCACGGCGTGCGCGCCGAGGTCATCCGGCTGGACGGCGCGGTGGAGATCTCGGTGCAGCTCGGCGTGGCCGACGCGGTGGCCGACGTGGTGGGCTCCGGCCGCACGCTGCGCCAGCACGGCCTGGTGGCGTTCGGCGACCCCATCTGCCACTCCGAGGCGGTGCTCATCACCGGCCGCGACACCCCGGAGTCCGCGGAGCGCACGCAGCTCACGGCGCGCGTGCAGGGCGTGGTGTTCGCCCAGCAGTACGTCATGCTCGACTACGACTGCCCGCGGCACCTGCTGGACGACGCGGTGCGCGTCACCCCCGGCCTGGAGTCGCCCACGGTGGCGCCGCTGGCCTCGCCGGACTGGGTCGCGGTGCGCGCCATGGTCCCGCGCAAGGAGGCGAACCAGGTGATGGACACCCTGGCCGCGCTCGGCGCCAAGGCAGTGCTGGCCTCCGACATCCGCTCCTGCCGCCTCTGAGCACGGACGACGACGCCGTGGCCGGGGACGCGACCGGTGACCGGGCCGGTGACGCCGGTCGGCGCCGTCCCGGCCGCTTCCGTCGCGTCGTCGCCGGCGTGGCCCTGACGACGACGCTGCTGCTGGCCTGCCTGGTGGTCGCCGCCCTGGTGCTGGGTGTCCGGGTGGACGGCGCGAGCATGACGCCGGCGCTGCGCGACGGGGACCGGGTGCTCGTGAACCCGCTCGGCGACGGCCCGCGCCGCCTCGACGTGGTGGTCGCCCGCCACACCGACGGCGGCCCGCGCGTGGTGAAGCGGGTGATCGCGCTCGGCGGCGACCAGGTGCGGATCACCGGCGCCGTGGTCGAGGTCCGCCCGGGCGGCGTGGGGGAGTGGCGCCCGGTGCGCAACCCCGCCTGGACGGGCCGCTGGTCGCGTCCGGCCGCGCCGCTGGAACTCACCGTGCCCGCCGGCGCGGTGTTCCTGCTCGGCGACAACCCGGACGGCTCCGAGGACTCCCGCACCCTTGGCCCGGCGCCGGCCCGCCTGGTGCAGGGGACCGTGGTGCTACGGATCTGGCCGCCCGCCGACGCCGGCCGGCCGCAGCCGCTCCAGCAGGACGGGTAGGCCGTCGCGGGGCGTCGGCATGGACGTGTAGTTCAGCCGCCACTCGTAGCCTTCCGGCACGCGCCACCGGTACCGCAGCAGCACCTGGTGCAGGACGGCCTTCACCTGCACCGCGGCGAACCGCAGCCCGATGCAGGTGTGCACGCCGCCGCCGAACGGCATCCAGGCGTACGGGTGCACCTTGTCCTCGCGGCGGTGCGCGGCGAACCGCTCGGGGTCGAACCGCTCGGGCTCCGGCCAGTACTCGGGCATGTGGTGGTTGAAGTGCGGCGTCACCGACACCATGGTCCCGGCCGGCACCGCGTGCCCCAGGATCTCGGTGTCCACCACCGTGCGCCGGGCCATGGCGTGCAGCGGCGTCACCAGCCGCAGGCACTCCTTCATGACGAGATCCAGCGACGTCAGCGCGTCGAGCCCGGCGCGGTCCGGCAGCGGCGTGCCCAGCGCCAGCGACTCGGCCCGCACCCGCTCCTGCCAGTCCGGGTGCCGCGCCAGGTGGTAGGCCATCGTGGTGAGCGTCATCGTCGTGGTGTCGTGCGCGGCCATCAGCAGGAAGATCATGTGGTTCACCACATCCTCGTCGGTGAACCGCTCACCGTCCTCGCCGGTCGCCGCGCAGAGCGCCGCGAACAGGTCGTCCCGCCCACCGGCCCGCGCCGTCGGCAGCCGCTCGGTGAGCATCCGTTCCAGCAGCGCCCGCGCGCGCAGCCCACGCCACCAGCGCAACCCGGGCACCGGGAACCGCAGGTACGCCGTCCCGGCGCGCACCGTGTCGGTGAACGCCCGGTTGACCCGCTCCGCGTCCGGTCCCAGCTCGCCGCCCATGAAGGTCCGGGTCGCCAGGTCCAGCGTCAGCCGCTTCATCGCCGGGTGCACGAGCAGCGTCCCGGCCGGCCAGGCCGCCACGCCCCCGGCGATCGCCGGTCCCATGCCGTCCAGGTACGCGGTGAGCCGGGCCGGGGTGAACGCCTGCTGCATGATCCGCCGGTGCCGCAGGTGCTCCTCCTGGTCGAGCAGCATGATGCCGCGCCGGAAGAACGGGCCGATGAAGAATTCCCAGCCCTCGCCGCTGGAGAACGCCCCGTCCCGGTTGGTGAGCACCCGCTCGGCGGCGTACGGCCCGGACGCGCACACCATGCGCAGGCCGAAGCTGCGGGTCCAGGCCACCGGCCCGTACGTGTCGTGGAGGTGGCGGGCCAGGCCGAGCGGGTCGCGCAGCATGGTGATCGTGTGACCGATCAGCGGCGGGCCCGGCTCACCGGGGACGGGGCGCAGCCCGTCACGGCCCGGGGACAGCTCGGCGGCGCGCATCCGGGTTCCTCCCGTCGTCCCGCATCCGTGCGTGTCTGCCGACGGTACCGGGGGACCGGCACCACGGACACGGATGCGGGACGAGCGGCCGGCGGTCAGCCCCGGCTGGTGGACCAGTCCCGGTTGACCTGCTCGCGGGCGAAGCCGGCCGCGGTGGCGTAGCCCTTGAGGATGGCCTCCAGCTCGCCGCGGCTGATGACGTCGTCGATGTCGTCGAAGCCGTCCGGCGCGAGCTCCTCCACGACGTCGATGACGCCCTCGGGGCCGCCGGTGCGGTTCATCTGCACGATCTGCGCGGTGAGCGGGAGCCGCGACTCCTCGTAGAGCCGCAGCGCGGCCTCGACGCTGGAGCTGTCGGCCAGGCAGCGGGCCAGGAAGCGGGCGTCCAGGATGGACTGGCTGCCGCCGTTGGAGCCCATCGGGTACATCGGGTGCGCGGCGTCGCCGAGCAGCGTGACCCGGCCCTGGCTCCAGGCCGGCAGCGGGTCGCGGTCGCACATCGGGTACTCGTAGAACTCCTCGGTGGCGTCCACCAGGGCGTTCAGGTCGACGTGCGGGGTGGTGAACATGTCGATGTACGGCTGCACGTCGGAGCGGCGGCCGGTGCGCGACCAGTCCTCGCGCCGCGGCGGCGTGGTGCCCGGGGCGGCGATGCGCGAGCAGACGGCCCAGTTGGTGATGCGGTGTCCCGGCGTGGAGCCGGGGGCGATCGGGTAGAGCACGAGCTTGCCGGCGTTGCCGCCCGCGATGATCATCGAGTCGCCGTCCAGGAAGACCGGCCAGTCGGTGGCGCCGCGCCACATCATCACGCCGCTCCAGCGGGGCGGTCCCTCCTGCGGGTACATCTGCGCCCGGACCACGGAGTGGATGCCGTCGGCGCCGATCAGCGCGTCCGCGCGCACGGTGCCCGCGGGGTTGCCCTCGCGGTCGCTGAACAGCGCCACCACGCCGCCGTCGTCCTGGTCGTACGACACCAGCCGCCGGCCGGTGTGCACCGCGTCGGGGCCCAGTCGCTCGCACACGGCCCGGTACAGCACGCCCTGCAGGTGCCCACGGTGGATGGAGAACTGCGGCACCTCGTAGCCGGCGTGCATACCGCGCGGGTCGCGCCAGATCTCGTTGCCCATCCGGTCGGTCATGATCATCTCGTGGGTGCGGATGGCGACCTCGTCCAACCGCTCCAGCAGTCCCAGCTCGGCGAGCGCCTTGATCGCGTGCGGTAGCGTGTTGATCCCCACGCCGAGCTCACGGATACCCTGGGACTGCTCGTACACCTCGCAGTCGATGCCCTTGTCGTGCAGGCTCAGTGCCGTCGTGAGCCCACCGATACCGCCACCGACGATCAGAACCTTCATCAGGTCATGCCTCACTCGTTCGGGGTCTTGGGACAGATCGTGCATCCTAGCGCGCCCGAACAGTGAGAATCTGGGAAGAGTGACCAACTGGACCGTTCAGGTCATGCAATACCGCCGTTGCTACCCCCGTTCCCGCAGGTCCGATCACCGTCCGTGCCCGGAGACCGGCCCACTCGCCCACCGGAGGGCGGTGAATGTGCACGGTGAGGTCGGTATTCGGGAAAAGCCAGCCTTCCGCCGGATTAAGCCGGGCGGATAACCCACTTGCCGAATCTGTCACGGTAAGTAACGGCTCCAGCCCGTCATTCTTCTCTCCGCGGACGAGCGGGAAACGGGGCCGCCCCCACACCTCCGCGGGGCCGGGCTCGTCCCATGATCCGGCCAGCCAGCGCCATTCGACGGACGCGAGGTAACCCTGCGTGAACCACCCGGACGGCAGGGGCCGTTCGACCCCGGCCGTCGGTGGCGGCATCGGTTCCGGCGCGCCGCCCGCCACCTCCGCGGTGTCCGAGGACGCGAACCGCCACGCCGTCGCCCGGGCCGCCACCCGGCCGCCCACCGACAGCTCGGCACCCAGCAGCTCCACCGTGCGCCCCGGCCGCAGCACCGTCGCGGCGGCCCGCACCTCGACGGGCGGCAGCGGCCCCAGGATGTCCACCGTCAGCTTGGTGAGCGCGCCGCCGGGGCGCGGCGCGCACCGCGCCATGGCCCTGGCCAGCAGCGCGGTCGGCGGCCCGAAGTGCTGCGCGTCCGGCGACCACGGGCCCAGCGTGTGCGTGGTCGGCAGGAACGTGTCCTCGCCGCTCGGCACGTAGTAGGCGTCCGCGGTGGCCGGCACGGCTACTCGGCCCGGTCCAGCGGGGTCTCCTGCCCCGCGTCCGGCACCGTCCCGTCGGAGGGCCACCCCGGGTACGGCGGCGGCGTGCCGCCGAACTCCGGGCAGTGCGCCTGATGGCTGCAGTAGTCGCACATCCGGCTGCGGTGCGGCCGGAAGTCCCCGGTGCGCGCCGCCCGCAGGATCGCCGCCCAGATGGCGCTGAGCGTGCGTTCGAAACGGCGCAGCTCCGCCTCGTCCGGCGTGTAGCTCAGCAGCTGCCGGTCCGCCAGGTAGATGAGCCGCAGCTGCCGCGGCACCACCCCGCGGGTACGCCACAGCATCACCGCGTAGAACTTCATCTGGAACAGCGCCCTGGCCTCGCCGATCTCGCGCGGCGCCGCGCCGGTCTTGTAGTCCACCACCCGGATCTCGCCGGTCGGCGCCACGTCCAGCCGGTCGATGAACCCGCGCAGCAGCACCGGCTCGCCGCCGTCCTCGGCGGGCTCCAGCTCGGCCTCCACCAGCAGCTCGCACGCCTCCGGCCGCAGCCGCCGCGGGTCCTCCAGCGTGAAGTAGGCGTCCAGCAGGCCGCGCGCCGACTCCAGCCAGCTCCGCGCGTGCTCCGGCTCGTCGGCGTCGAACATGGTCGCGAGCCCGGGCTCGGCCTCCCGCAGGTCCGCCCAGGCCGGTGCCAGCAGTTCCTGCGCGCGCTCCCGGTGTCGTTCGTCCGCCGGCAGCGCGAACAGCCGTTCCAGCACGGCGTGCACCACGGTGCCGCGCACCATCACCGGGCTCGGCACCTCCGGCAGCCGGTCCACCACGCGGAACCGGTACAGCAGCGGGCACTGCTTGAAGTCCCCCGCGCGCGACGGCGAGAGCGCGGGCCGGCGCCGGGTGGCCTCGCCGGGCCGTTCCGTCGTGATGTCCGCTCCCGCCGCCGTCATGACGCCAAGGTTATGGGAGCGCACCGACAGCACCCGCCCCGCCCGCCTCCGCCGGGTGCCTCCCTGGCGCCCCGCCGCCGGCCGCGCCGGTGACGCCGCACGTCACGTGCGGAACACGCCGGGCGGCGTACCGTCCGGCTCCGTGCGTCCCCCGGCCCAGGACCCCGCGCCCGTTCCCGGTTCCGCCGCCGTCCGCGTCTCCGACGGCGACCTGCGGCTCGGTCGCGTGCTCGGCGTGCCGGTGCTCGTGACCCCCAGCTGGTGGCTCGGCGCGCTGGTGATCACGGTCGCCTACCTGCCGGTGTCGCGCGCGGTGCTGCGCGGCGAGCACGCCGACCTCGCGGCGCTGCTCACCGCCCTGGCGCTCGCGGTGCTGCTGGGCGCCTCGGTGCTGGCCCACGAGCTCGGGCACGTGGTGGCCGCGCGGCGGCTCGGCCTGCCGGTGCGCCGGGTGCGGCTGTTCCTGCTGGGCGGCGTCACCGAGCT
>DASWTI010000710.1:0-20068 GCA_036402215.1 Pseudonocardiaceae bacterium | reverse complement strand
CCCGGGGCGCGCGGCGGATCGCGGTGGCCTCCTGGTTCCTCGGGCCCGGGCGGCTCACCGACCGGATCGCCGCGGCGGCCGCGGACGCCGGCGCGGTGCTCGCCGAGCCGCTCGGCGCCGACCCGGACCTGGCGCAGGTCGTGCTCGACCGCTTCGACGCGGCGTGTGACGTCCGTGGCGGGTACCGCCACGAGGCCGGGCACCGCGCTAGCGTCCCCTCGTGACCGACGAAACGACCGGCCGAACGACCGGCGAGACGACCGGCGCCGGGAGCGGTGAGCTCGTGCACCTCCACGTGGAGGCCGGCATCGCCACGATCACCCTGGACTCCCCGGCGAACCGCAACGCGCTGTCCGCACGGCTGCGCCGCGAGCTGCACGACCACCTGGTGGCCACCGCCGCCGACGACGCCGTGCGGGTCGTGGTGCTGACCCACACCGGGACGGTGTTCTGCGCCGGCATGGACCTCAAGGAGTCGCGCGGCGCGGACTCCTCGGCGCAGGGCGTCAACGAGTTCCCGCGCATCCTGGAGCTCATCTGGACGCACCCGAAGCCCGTGGTGGCGCGGCTCGCCGGGACGGCGCGCGCCGGGGGCGTCGGGCTGGTCGCCGCGGCGGACATCGCGGTGGCCGCGCGCGAGGTGAGCTTCGCGTTCACCGAGGTGCGCATCGGCGTGGTGCCGGCCGTCATCTCGGTGACCGTGCTGCCCCGGCTGCTGCCGCGCGCCGCGCACGAGCTGTTCCTCACCGGCGAGCCGTTCGACGCCGAGCGCGCCGTGCGGGCCGGACTGATCAACTCGGCGGTGGCCGCCGAGGAGCTGGACGCCGAGGTGCGGCGCTACACGGACATGCTGGCGCTCGGCGGGCCGGGAGCCCTGGCCGCCACCAAGGAGATGCTGCGCCGTCCGCGGGCGGCCACCATGGGCGAGGACTTCGCGGCGATGCTGGAGCTGTCGGCGCGGCACTTCGCCGGGCCGGAGGGCCAGGAGGGCATCCGTGCGTTCGCCGAGAAGCGGCCGGCCGCCTGGGTGCCGGTCAGGCCGTCGTCAGCACCACGGTGAGCCGGCGCGCCCCGCTGGTCACCGCGCCGTCCCGCAGCGTCGCCCGCACCTGCTGGTAGCCCGCCCAATCGTGCCCGGCGAGCGCCTGGTGGTGCGACCAGATGAGGACGTGCCGCCCCGGCGCCAGCCAGGACAGGTCGCTCAGGCAGTCGTACAGGGCATCCAGCGTGCCGCCGTAGTACGGCGGGAAGTCGAGGGCCTCGCCGATCGCGGTGAGGGCGTCCTGCGCGGTGCGCAGCGTGCCGCCGTCCACCACGTGCGGCACCGCCCCGTGTGCCCTGGCCCAGGCGACCGCCTGCTCGGTGGTGACCCGCTCGGTCATCGGCCCGGGTCCACGCGGACGAACGAGACGTAGTGGTCGGCGGTGTAGTACAGCTCGCCGTCCGCGCCGGTCACCAGCCGGCGGGCGCCGCGGTCGTCCTCGCCGGGCGTCGGCACGGTGTACTCGTGGTAGTGGCCGGAGCGGCGGGCGGGCAGCCGCCCCTCGCGGTTGCCGAACACGCGGCCGTCCTGCTGGTACCGGAACGGCCCGCCGGCCTCGATCAGCCGGTACACCTCGGCGGCCTGCGGCGGCAGCGCGGACAGCGGCGTCGCGCCGGCCGGCACGGTCGCGGCCGGTGTCGTGGCGACCGCGGTGACGCCGGCGGCGGAGGTGCCGCTCGCGTCGCCGGTGCCCCTGGTGCGGCCGTCGTCGCCGACGCCGGCCAGCCAGCCGACCAGCACCAGGGCCAGCAGGCCGACCAGCGCGGCGGTGACGCGGGTGCGCGGGCTCACCGCCGCCGCCGCGGCCGCAGCGTGGCCAGCCGGTCCACCGCCTCGTCGATCAGCCGGGCCACGCCCCAGCACAGCGGCAGCAGCACCACGATCACCAGCGCCACCTGGAACGGGAACCAGAGCTGCGTCACCCACAGCTCCACGCCGTCCCACCAGTCCGCCAGCCGGCCCACGGGGGCAGCCTACGGCGGGCGCGCGCGGTCCCGGCGCACCCTCCCCGCGGCGGGCGGGGTGGCCCGGAGCACCGGCGCGTGGCCCGGCACGCCCTCCCGGCGGCGCGCCGCGTGGCCCGGCACACCGTCCCGGCGACCGGCGGGCGTGGCCCGGGACACCCGCCCGGTGGCGATCACCCGTCGTAGGCTGGCCGCATGTTCGCCGTCTACGCCGACCGGCCCTCCCCCGACGACCCGCTCGCCGCCCTGGTGGTCGGTGAGCGGCCCGAGCCCGAGGTGCCGGACGGCTGGGTGGCCGTGCGGGTACGGGCCGCCAGCCTCAACATGCACGACCTGTGGACCCTGCGCGGCGTCGGCATCACGGCGGAGCAGTTCCCGATGATCCTCGGCTGCGACGGCGCCGGCACGCTGCCGGACGGGGCCGAGGTCGTCGTGCACTCGGTGATCAGCTCCCCCGGCTGGACCGGCGACGAGACCCTGGACCCGCGGCGCACGCTGCTCACCGAGAAGCACCAGGGCACGCTCGCCGAGACCGTGGTGGTGCCGGCCGCCAACGTGCTGCCCAAGCCCGCCTCGCTCTCGTTCGCCGAGGCGGCCTGCCTGGGCACCGCGTGGCTCACCGCGTACCGGATGATCTTCGTGCGCTCCGGCCTGCGGCCCGGGCAGACCATGCTCGTGCAGGGCGCGTCCGGCGGGGTGTCCACGGCGCTCGTGCAGCTCGGCCGCGCGGCCGGCCTGCGGGTGTGGGTCATGGGGCGCAGCGAGCGCAAGCGGGAACTCGCCGAGCGGCTGGGCGCGCACGCCACGTTCGAGTCCGGCGCGCGGCTGCCGGAGCGGGTGGACGGCGTGTTCGAGACCGTCGGCAAGGCCACCTGGTCGCACTCGATCCGCGCGCTGCGGCCGGGCGGGGTGCTGGTGTGCTCCGGCGCCACCAGCGGCGGTGACCCGGGGGCGGAGTTGCAGCGGCTGTTCTTCCTGCAGCTGCGCGTGGTGGGCTCCACCATGGGCACCCGGGAGGAGCTGCGCGACCTGATCGGTTTCCTGGACGCCACCGGGCTGCGGCCGCAGATCGGTCAGGAGCTGCCGATGACGGAGGCACCGGCCGGTTTCCGCGCCATGCTGGACGGCGAGACCGCGGGGAAGATCGTCTTCACCCGCTGACGGCGAGGGCCGACGTCAGGGCAGGTCGGCCTCGCCGAGCTTGGCGCCGCCGACGAACGCGGCCCACTCGGAGCGGGTGAAGCGCAGCACCGGCCCGTCCGGGTCCTTGGAGTCGCGCACCAGCACCGAGCCGTCGGCCGACGCGGACCACTCGACGCAGTCGCCGTTGAGGCTGAGGCTGCTCCTGGTCCACCGCGATCCCGCGTGCTCACTCATGCACTGCCCCCTTGTCGGACACCGTGACGGCACCACGCCCGCTTCCCACCTTACGGTCGGCGTGACGCCCGAGCCACGGGCCGGTCGGCACTGTGTCCGGTAGTTGTCCCCTCCGCCGCGGTGGCACGTCCGGTCCGCCGTCGGGGCGATGGACTGGCGGCCCCGGTTGCGGAATCCTGGTGTCCGGCCGGTCCGGGAAGGGTGGAGCCGATGACCACGAGCCACGCGCGCCACCCCGTCGCCCTGGCCGTCGCCGTCTGGGCGTACGCAGCCGCGTTCGGCCTGCTGGCCCTGCTGGGCGCGGCCCTCGTGGTGCTGCTGACCGCGCCCTCGGCCCTGCGCACCGTCCTCATGATCGCCGCGGTGGCCGGCTCGGCGCTGCTCGGCACCGCGGTGTTCCCGGCGGCCGCGCGAACCGCGGACCGGCTCCTCGCCCGCCGCGGCTGACACCCACTCGGCCGTTCACGGCTGCGGGGGCGGCTCCGGCGGCAGCGCGGGCAGGGGCGGGGGCACCGGCAGCGGCTCGGCGGTACGGCCGGCGGCCCAGCGAATCAGGGTGATCACCACGCCGATCACGGTCAGCACGCTGCCGGTGGCCGCGGCGACCGCCGGCCAGGCGCCCGGCGGCGCCACCAGCACCAGCACCACGACCAGCGCGCCCACCAGCGCGGCCGAGGCCAGCAAGGTGGCCAGCAGCCGCCGCCAGACCTGCCGGTTGCCGAACAGGAACGCCAGCATGCCGGCGCTCGGCAGGACGTAGGGCTCGGCACCCATGGACCGCACCACCACCCCCTCGATCACCTGCGGCGACGGGGCGGCGGCGGGGGCGGCGGCCGGAGGCTGGGACGGGACCAGCGCGGAGGTGGTCGCCGACGCGTCGCCGGTCGCCTGGCTGGTCATGCGGCCCCCTTCCCGGGGTGCGGCGATTCCTCCGTGGGCAGCCGACGAGTGTCGTCGTGCTGTGATGCTTGATGGTGACGCGCTTGCTGCGTCGTGTCCCCGAGCGCCTTGTCCATGCGTATACTTGCTTCATGAACATAGGCCGTCGTACTGATGGCCTCAGTCTACTGTGCTACACGCCTCATGTCACCGGTGCACATCGCTTCATGCTATGTGGCTCCACGACACGGGGCCAGGAGGAGGTGCGCAACCGTGGCAGGTGAGCCCGACAAGGGCGGCGTGGAGCCCGTCGAGGTCAAGAAGCGGCGGCTGCGAGTGGCCCTGCGCCAGGCCAGGAGCGACGCCGGCCTGACCCAGAAGGCCGCCGCCGACGGCCTGGTCTGGAGCGTCAGCAAGATCGTGCGCATCGAGCAGGGCACCGTGCCGGTCGCCCCGACCGACGTGCGCGCCATGCTGCACCTCTACCGGGTGACCGACGAGGACCGCGTGGAGCAGCTCGTCGAGCTGGCCAAGGAGGCCCGTGAGGACAAGGGCTGGAGCGCGTTCGACGACGTCATCTCCCCCGCCACCAAGGAACTCGTGGGCAACGAGCCGGCCGCGCGGGTCATCTACAAGTACGAGCCGTCGGTCGTCCCCGGCCTCATGCAGACCCAGGACTACGCCCGCGCGCTGCTGCGCCTGCTGGCGAATTCCATCGACGACGCCGAGCGGCTCCTCACCGTGCGCACCAAGCGGCAGCGGATGCTGGAGGAGCCGAACCGACCCGAGCTGAACTTCATCCTGGGAGAGGCCGCTCTGCTCCGTCCGGTCGGCGGCCCCGAGGTGATGCGCGAGCAGCTCGCGCACCTGCTGGCGCTGGCCACCGTGCCCGGGATCAACCTGTCGCTGCTGCCGTTCTCGGCCGGGGCGCACCGCGGCATCGGCAGCCCGTTCACCGTGCTGCAGTTCGACGACCCGCTGCTGGCCGACCTGCTGTACCTGGAGAACGCCGACCGGGAGAGCGTGAGCCGCGAGGACCAGGAGGAGGTCAAGCGCCACCTGGACCTGTTCGTGGAGTTGCAGGACATGGCCGACCGGGCCGGCGGCTTCGAGCAGCAGGTGCGCGACGTACTGGAGCGCGTCTACCAGCCGGTGGGCTGAGCCCGCGGCGCCGGCGAAACCTGGTGGCCGGTGGCGCGGCGGGTGCCTACGGTCGGCGCGGTGCGGATCACGAGCGGACGCCAGGACCCGGACGCGGTGCGGGCGCTGCTGACCGCGCTGCCGGACTGGTTCGGCATCGAGGCCGCGATCGACTCCTACGTGGCGGACGCCCGCACCATGCCGACGTACCTGGCCACCGGCGACGACGGCACGGTGGGCGGCGTGCTGCTGGCGCACCGGCACTTCCCGGCGGCCGCCGAGATCCACCTGCTGGCGGTGGCCCCCGGGCTGCACCGGCGGGGCATCGGGCGCGCCCTGGTCGGCGCCTGCGAGGCCGGCCTGCGCGCCGGCGGCGTGCGGTTCCTGCAGGTGAAGACGCTCGGCGAGAGCCGGCCGAGCGAGGCGTACGACCGCACCAGGAAGTTCTACCTGGCGCTGGGTTTCACGCCACTCGAGGAGTTCGCCGACCTGTGGCCCGGCAACCCTTGCCTGCAGCTCGTCAAGGTGCTCTGAGGCACCCGCGCGCCGTCCGCCAGGATGAGGCCATGGGCGAGGAGGGGCGGCCCGCGGTGGTCGGGCTGTCGGGTGCGGACCGCGCGGTGCTGTACGGCGGCGGGCCGGTGGTCGGGCTGGGGCTGGGCTGGGCGCTGCCGCACGTGGCGCAGTGGCTGGAGGGCATGCCCGGCCTGCCGTTCCGCGGGCTGCTGCGGCTCGCCGCCAACTGGGACGGCCGCTGGTCGACGCTCACCTTCCTGGCGCTGGGCGCGCTCGCCGGGCTGGCGCTCGCCGGGTACGCGGACTGGGAGAACCTACGCGTCACGGTGACCGCCGACGAGGTCACCCTGGCCGCGAAGGGCCGCTCCGACGGCCTGGCCCGCGCCGCCGTCGGCGGGGCGTTCGTGGACGGCAAGCGCCTGGTGGTGCTCGGCACCGACGGCCGTGAGCTGGCCCGGCGGGCGCACGACTCGAAACCGGCCGAGCTGGCCGCCGCGTTCCGCGCCCACGGCTACCGCTGGCACGACGCCGACCCGTACGCCGAGGAGTTCCGTCGCTGGGTGCCGGACTCCCCCGACGTCCCGCCCGGCCCGGCGGCCCTGCTCAGGGCCCGCGCCACCGCCCTGGAGCACAAGCAGCAGGACGAGGCGGAGGACCTGCGCCGCGAGCTCTCGAAGCTGGGCTGGGTCGTCCGCGACGAGCAGACCCGGCAGTACGTGCGCCCGGTGCCGGGAGCCTGACGGCCGCCGCGCCGACCGCACCCGTTCGGCGCATCGGAACGACGCACCGTTCATTGTTCCGACGGGCAGCGAGCACCATTCGGCCGATACCGGCGGCGACTTTCCGGCGTAGCCTTTCGACTGCCGCGCACCGGAATGTCCGTGGTTCTCATCATCGGCGAAAGGACTGTGACATGCGACGGTTCTCGCATGCCCTGACGGCGCTGCTCGGCGCGCTCTCAATGCTCCTCCTGCCGGCCGCCGGCGCGCAGGCGGCCGGCCCCGAACCCACCACCGGCCGGGCCGTGATCCAGATCGGCGGCAGCCTCCAGTGCGCCGTCTACCCGTATCTCACCTATCCGCCGGCGTACGGGCAGAGCTGCTTCTCCTCGCGCCCGTCCTACGTCTCGACCTTCGACTTCCGGGTGTACGCGCCGTCGCCCTCGTACACCTACACGTGGTCGATGACCGGGGCGCCCCTGCCGTCCGCCTGCAACTCCACCGCGTCGACGTGCACCGTCTCGGTCAGCACGCGAGGCCAGTACCGCGAGGTGACGGCGAGCGTCGTGGTGTCCGACGGCACCCAGTCGTCGCAGTACACCGCGTACGCGTACGGCGAGGCCGCCTGCCCGGGACCGACGGGCGTCGAGTACTGCTGAGCACGCGGGTCGCGGCCGTCCGCCGGGCGGCCGCGGCCCGTCACTTCTTCTTCGCCTTGTCCGGGGACTCGTCGGTGGAGAGCGCGGCCACGAAGGCCTCCTGGGGGACCTCGACGCGGCCGACCATCTTCATCCGCTTCTTGCCCTCCTTCTGCTTCTCCAGCAGCTTGCGCTTGCGCGTGATGTCGCCGCCGTAGCATTTGGCGAGGACGTCCTTGCGAATGGCGCGGATGGTCTCGCGGGCGATCACGCGGGAACCGATGGCGGCCTGGATGGGCACCTCGAACTGCTGCCGCGGAATGAGCTGGCGCAGCTTGGTGGCCATCCGCGTGCCGTAGGCGTACGCGGAGTCCTTGTGCACGATCGAGGAGAACGCGTCGACCGGCTCGCCCTGCAGCAGGATGTCCACCTTCACCAGCGCGGCGGCCTGGGAGCCGGCGGGCTCGTAGTCCAGCGAGGCGTAGCCGCGCGACCGCGACTTCAGGGCGTCGAAGAAGTCGAAGATGATCTCGGCGAGCGGCAGCGTGTAGCGCAGCTCCACGCGCGTCTCGGACAGGTAGTCCATGCCCTTGAGCGCGCCGCGGCGGCTCTGGCACAGCTCCATGATCTGCCCGACGTAGTCGGCCGGGGTGATCACGGTGCAGGACACCACGGGCTCGTGCACCTCGGCGATCTTGCCGCCCTCCGGCCAGTCCGAGGGGTTGGTGACGGTGATCTCCGCGCCACCCTCCAGCACCACCGTGTAGACGACGTTGGGCGCGGTGGAGATGAGGTCCAGGTCGGACTCGCGCTCCAGCCGTTCGCGCACGATCTCCATGTGCAGCAGGCCGAGGAAGCCGCACCGGAAGCCGAAGCCGAGCGCGGCCGAGGTCTCCGGCTCGTAGGTGAGCGCGGCGTCGTTGAGCCGCAGCTTGTCCAGCGCCTCGCGCAGCTCGGGGTAGTCCGAGCCGTCCACCGGGTACAAGCCGGCGTAGACCATGGGCTTGGGGTCGCGGTAGCCGCCGAGCGCCTCGGTGGCGCCCTTGCGCTCGGCGGTCACGGTGTCGCCGACCCGGGACTGGCGCACGTCCTTCACGCCGGTGATCAGGTAGCCCACCTCGCCGACGCCGAGGCCGGCGCACGGCTTGGGCTCGGGCGAGATGATGCCGACCTCGAGCAGCTCGTGCGTGGTGTTGGTGGACATCATGCGGATGCGCTCGCGCGGCGAGATCCTGCCGTCCATCACGCGGATGTACGTCACCACGCCGCGGTAGGTGTCGTAGACCGAGTCGAAGATCATGGCCCGGGCCGGGGCGTCCGCCTCGCCGACCGGCGCCGGCACGGTCCGCACGACGGCGTCCAGCAGCTCGCCGACGCCCTCGCCGGTCTTGGCGGACAGCCGCAGCACGTCGCCGGGGTCGCAGCCGATGATGTGCGCGAGCTCCCCGGCGTAGCGGTCCGGGTCCGCGGCCGGCAGGTCGATCTTGTTGAGCGCCGGGATGATCGCGAGGTCGTTCTCCAGGGCCATGTACAGGTTGGCCAGGGTCTGCGCCTCGATGCCCTGCGCGGCGTCGACCAGCAGCACGGCGCCCTCGCAGGCGGCGAGCGAGCGGGACACCTCGTAGGAGAAGTCCACGTGCCCGGGGGTGTCGATCATGTGCAGCACGTGGTCGACGCCGTCGACGGCCCACGGCAGGCGCACGTTCTGCGCCTTGATGGTGATGCCGCGCTCGCGTTCGATGTCCATCCGGTCCAGGTACTGCGCGCGCATCAGGCGCGGGTCCACCACCCCGGTGATCTGGAGCATTCGGTCGGCGAGCGTCGACTTGCCGTGGTCGATGTGCGCGATGATGCAGAAGTTCCTGATCCGCTCCGGCGCGGTGAACGTGGTGTCGGCGAAGCTGCTCAAGTCGTGGCTTTCTCGCGGGGCGCGGTCAGGTCAGGCTCCATGGTCGCACGTCCGCCCGGGTGGCCCGGACGGTCAGTCCCTCGCGGGGCGCCAGCGATCGGTCTCGACGGGGTCCGGCACGCCGGCGCGCACCGCCTCCAGCTGGGCGGCGAACGCCAGGCCGAGGAACAGCGCGATGCCCGTCAGGTTGGCCCACAACAGCAACGCCATGATCGCGGTGAGCGGGCCGTAGGTGTCGCCGAACGCCCCGCTGCCGGCGATGTAGAGGGCCAGCCCGCCGGTCGCGACCAGCCAGATCAGCACGGACACCGCGGCGCCGTAGGCGAGCCAGGAGGCTCCGGGCTGGCGGCGGCGCGGCGCCCACTCGAACATCATGGCCACGGCCGTGACGGTGAGCACCAGCCCGACGGGCCAGCGCAGCCAGTCCCAGAGGGCGTCCGCCGTGCCGCCCCAGTGGTACGTCTGCTCGACGGCGTCGCCGAACGGGCCACCGGCCACCATCACCAGGAACCCGGCGATGGCCGCGGCGCCGGCCGTCACCGCCAGCACGAACGCCCGCAGGTACTTGTGCAGGGCGGACCGGTCCCGCTCCACGCCGTACATCCGGTTGGCGCCGCGCTCCACCTGGGCCATCGCCGTGGTGAGGGCGAACAGCCCGGTGACCAGGCCGAGCCCGAGCGCCAGCTCGCCGGCCTCGTCCACCCGCTCCCGGCCGGACAGCACCTCGGCGACCAGCGCGTCGCTGCCGCCCGGCGTGAGGTCCAGCACGGTGAGCGCGACCACCTCGCCGCCCTCGTCCTGGCCGAGCGCCGCGGACAGGCCGGTGAGCGCGATCAGGAACGGCACCGCGGCCAGGCACAGCTGCAGGCCGAACGCCCGCGCGTGGCTGAACCCGTCGCCGTACCGGAAGCGCACGAACGCGTCCCGCGCGAGGTGCCAGGACCCGTAGCGGCGCAACGTGTTCAGCGCGTCGTCCCCCGACAGCCCCGACCCGTCCGCGTCGCGCGTCTCCGGTACCAGCCGCGTGCTGCTCACCGGCCCATCCTGCCCGGGCGGCCGGCCCGGCGGCACGACGAGGCCGCGACGCGCGCTGGGCCGTCCGGGCAACGCGCCGGGCCAGGTCTCACCGACCGTGACGGTCGGCGGCCGCCACCGGCCGTGCGAGGTGGCCCGGGGGCGCGGCGAAATGAGTGAATATCGGGCCGGGCGCTGCGCTTCCCGGGTGAATATCGCACGACTCAACGAGTGAATCCGGCGCACCGGGTGCCGTGCCGGTACCGGCCTCACTCTCCGTGGATTCCCGGCACGTCGCCCCTGTCGTATGCTCGGCCGTAACATCGGCGATCAGGAACCATTACCACGCTGAATGGACGGCCTTCCGCCCGAGCCGGCCCATTGGATACGCCGCGCGCACCGCGGTGGCTTTCCGGCGCACTCCGCCGGCCGCCGCCGAATGGCTGCGTGTCGCACGAGTTCGGATGGGTACGAGCGCAGGAAGGAGGTGGCGACATGAGGGGCGTCCAGCACCGTGGCGTGCAGCACCGCGGGGTCCAGCACCGCGGCGTTCAGCACCGTGGCGTGCAGCACTGACCGCACTGACACCCGTGGACGAATCAGGTCCAGCTCGCCCGCGGGCGGTGGAACCGTTTCCACCGCCCGCGGGTACCGCCCGCCCCGGACCGCGCCGGACCGCGTCCCCCAGCAGCGCGTCGAATCCCGAAAGGAATGCACCGGAATGAGCGGAAGGGCGCTCGCGGAACGGTACCTCGAAGCCGTCGCAAAACATGGCCTCACGGCCCCCGATCTGTTGCCGGTCGAGTCCTGCGGGCCCCAGTTGCGGGCCGCGATGGGCGATCTCGTGGCACCGATGCCCGCGTTCATCGGGCGCGAGGAACTGGCCACGACGCACGCCGATCTGCGCAATCTGCACGACGCGCTGGAGAGCCTGCCGGACGTGGTGTTCGGCGGCGACCTGGCCGCGTTCGGACATGCCGTCGGGCTGTCGGCCGAGCAGGTGCGGCTGGCCGTGACGAGCCAGGCGGGGCGGCCGCTCACCCGGTTCACCCGGGCCGACCTGTACGGCACCGCGGCCGGCTTCCGGCTGCTGGAGTACAACGTCGGCACCCAGATCGGCTGCATGGAGCAGAGCGCGCACGTGCAGGCCGCGCTCACCGGCCCGCTGCTCGCCGATTTCGCCGCCGAGCACCGCCTCGGTTACGTCGACACCATGACCGAGTACCTGAACACGATGTTCGCCGAGGCCGGGATCGCGCGCGACGCGCAGCCGGTGGTCGGATTCGTGGACTGGCCGAAGTCCTACTGGGGCGCGCAGCGCGAGGGCATCGAGCTGTCCACCGAGATCAACAACACCGTGCACGGCATCGACTCGGTGTGCGGGCACGTCGGCGAGCTGGAGTACCGCGGCGGCCGGGTGTGGCTGCACGGCCGCCGGCTCGACATCGTGTACCGGATCTTCATGCTGGAGCACGTGGTGGAGCCGGGCGGGCTGGAGCTCATCGAGCCCCTGGTGGCGGCCGAGGCGCGCGGCGAGGTCGTGGTGCACACCCCGATCGGCTGCGAGGCGTTCGCCACCAAGGCCGCGCTCGGCCTGCTCTCGGAGCACTGCGACCGGCGCGTGTTCACCCCGGAGCAGGAGGCGAGCATCGGCCGCATCCTGCCGTGGAGCCGGATCACCAACCCGGGCACCGTGGTGACGCCCGACGGCGACCGGGCCGACCTGCTGGAGTACGCGCTGGCGCACCGCGAGGAACTGGCGCTCAAGGCCACCCTGCAGCACGGCGGCTGGGGCATCACGCTCGGCTGGGAGCACTCCGACGACGCCTGGCGCGACGCCGTGCACCGGTCGATGGACGGCACCTTCCTGCTGCAGCAACGCATCCGGCCGCTCACCGACGCCATGCCCGGCCCGGACGGCGAGCGCGTCGAGTACCTGTTCAACTGGGGCATGTTCACCATCGCGCCCACGGCGGAGCAGCCGGGCGGCTACGGCGGCACCGCCATCCGCTGCGCCCCGGTGGCGGCGAACGTCGGCGTGATCGGCCTGCTGGGGGCGGCGCCCGGCGCGCTGTTCGCCGGCACCATGCACGAGCTCTGACCCCGGAGGGGGCGACGGGGGCGGTCCGCGGCGGGACCGCCCCCGTCGTCGTGCTCACACCGTGGGGCGCACCTTCACGGTGATCCGGTCCATGGCCTCCTGGGCGTTGGCCAGCGCCTCGCCCGGGGTGTCGGCCACGGTGGTCACCATGGCCACCCGGTCGTAGGAGTTGCGCAGGTCGCGGGTGTGACCACCGGGCTGGACGGCCACGAAGCACACCTGGACGCCGGGTACCTCGCGGGCCTCCTCGACGCCGGAGACCTCCTCGACCTCGCCGGCGGTGCCGCGCGAGATCCAGGAGGCGGCGGCGCGCGGCGGCGCGGACGGCGCGACGTCCGGGGTGAGGCCCATCAGCAGCCGGCAGTACTGCACGGTGACGTCGTACTCCCAGGCGGCCTCCATCAGCTCCGGGATGCCGCCGCCGGGCATCCGGCCGGCGCACTCCACCAGGTGCGGCGTGCCGTCGGCGGCCACGATCCACTCGCAGTGCGCGAAGCCGGTGTGCAGGCCGACGGCGTCCACCACGCGCTCGGTGTCCGCCACCAGCCGGGCCGCCAGCGCGGGCTCGACGCCGGCCGGCACCAGGTGCCCGCACTCCACGGGGTAGGGCCCCTCGAACAGGAACTTCTGGGTCACCGAGGCGAACGCGGCGCGGCCGGCGTGCACCATCAGCTCCACGCTGTACTCAGGGCCGGCCACGAACCGCTCCACCAGCATCCGCACCGCCATCGGGCGGTCCGGGCCGAAGTCGCCCTCGTCCTGCACCATGCACTCGGCCCAGGCGGCGTCCACCTCGGCGGCGTCCCGCACGATCCGGGTGCCGATCGAGGCCTGCCGGTTGGCCGGCTTGAGCACCACGGGGCCGCCCACGCGGGCCAGGAACGCGGCGACGTCGGCGGGGCCGGACACCGGCTCGGACTCGGGGTTCGCGACGCCGGCAGCCGCGGTGACGCCGCGGAGCTGGTGCTTGTCGCGCAGCAGCAGCGCGGCGCCGAGCCCGGACCCGGGCAGCCCGTAGCGCTCCGCGAGCCGGGCGGCGAACGGCACCGCGTACTCCACGACGGGGATCACGGCGATCGCGTCGAGTTCCCGGTGCCGGTGGTAGAACCGGTCGGCCGCGCCCTCGGCGTAGTAGTCCCAGTCGACCAGCTCGCGCAGCACCGGGGTGTCCGGCAGGTTCTCCCGGATCCGCAGCTTGCGGTACACGTCGGGCTCGTCCACGACGAGCACCGAGCGGTCCGGGGCGAACCGGGCGAGGGCCCGCAGCATCGGCCGCGAGAAGCCGACCTGGACGATGGTGCCCTCGATCGGCCCGGTCTCGGTCATGGGCTCTCCTGTCCTGGCGTGGAGGTGACGGCGGTCCTGGGTCAGGGGGTGGCGGTCCGCGCGGGCACCGGCCCGCCGGGCGGCTCGGGGGCGCCGTCGGCCGGCGTCCGCGGGGCCGCGGCGACGTCGGACTCCGGGGCGTCGGGCGGGGCGTCGGTGTCCGGCGGCCCGGGGGTGGCGCCGGCCGGGGGTTCCTCCGGCGGCGCCGGGGCGCGCATCGCCCACAGGCCGGCGGCCAGCGTGACGGCGCCGAGCGCCGGGCAGAGCGCCCAGAACGCCTGGCCCATCCGGTCGTACAGCAGCACGCCGACGATCGGCCCCAGCACGTAGCCCAGGTTGAACACGGCGTGCGCGCTGCCGATGTAGCGGCCCATGGCCCCCGGCGGCGCCACCCGGGCGGGGTGCGCGAAGGCCGTCGAGCCGCCGATGATCTGCCCGGCCACGCCGATCACCACGGCGATCACCAGCACGGTGAAGCCACCCGGCAGGCCGAGCATGCCGCGGCCGATCACCACCAGCACCCAGCCCCCGCACACCGCGATCCAGGCCGGCCAGCGCTGCGTGCTGCGGGTGACCAGCAGCTCGCAGCCGATGACGAGGGCGGCGCCGAGCGCGGTGAGCGTGCCGTACGCCCACGTGGCGTACCCAGCGTCACGCAGCATGAGCGGCAGCACGGCGATGAACTGCACGATCACCAGGCCGTTGGCCAGCATGAGCGACAGGTAGCCGAGGTAGCGGCGGTCGCGCAGCACCAGCAGGTAGCTCGGCCGCGCCGCCCGCTCGGTGGCCGCGGCGGCCCGGTCGGCCCGCGGCAGCACGGTCGCCGCGATCACCACGTAGACGATCGTGGTGGCGGCGTCGAACCAGAACACCAGGTCCCAGGAGATGGTGCTGAGCCCGGCGGCGACCAGCGGCCCGGCGACGGCGCCGACGCTGAGCGCGGTGCGGTACATGGCCTGCACCATGACCTGCCGGGCCTTCGGCACCTGGCCGAGCAGCAGCGTCATGACGGCCGGGCGCGACGCCTGGGTGGCCGCGCCGGCCAGCGTGACGGCCACCGCGATGGCGGCGAACGAGTCCACCATCGTCACCGACAGCGTCAGCAGCGCGGCCGAGGCCATGGAGAGCACGATCGTCAGGCGGGGGCCCAGCCGGTCGGACACGACGCCGCCGAACAGCACGCCGGCGATGGCGCCGACGGAATGGACGGCCAGCGCGAACCCGGCCTGTCGCGCGGAGAAACCGCGCTCCAGCAGATAGAGCACCATGAACGCCTGGAGAAAGGCCCCGAACTGATTGACGAACACGCCGATCAGGACGAAGCGGACGAAGCCGGGCAGATCTTTCAGGGTCCGCAGGACACCGGCGTGCCCGACCTCGTCCGGCGCGGCGTCGTCCGCCATACCGTCACCGTCCTCCGCGATTCCGTGCGCTGAACGTGACAGTAACGGCGGAATGCGCCGCCGACTCAGAGCCGAACGGGTGGCCTCACCTTCACCTCGATCAGCTCAATGGCGGTACGGGCGGTACCGAGCGCGATCTCCGGGGTCTCCCCGGTGGCGATCGCCATTGCCACCCGGTCCCAGGAGCTGCGCAGCTCGGTCACCCGGTCGCCGGGGCCGACGGCCACCCCGACGGCGTGCACGCCGGGCAGCGCCTCGGCGTCCTCGACCCCGGACACGCTCTCCACCTCGCCGGGCGGCTCGGCGGACAGCCAGACCGCGCCGTGGCAGGTGACGGTGGTGGGCGCGGCGGCGAGCTCGCGGCCGTGCATGAGGTCCCAGTACTGGCCGAACACGTCGTAGTCCCAGGCCAGCACGATGAGGTCCATGATGCCGCCGCCGGCCAGCCGCCCGGCGCACTCCACCAGGTACGGGGTGCCGTCCGCGGTGACGATCCACTCGCAGTGCACGAAGCCGGTGTCCATGCCGACCGCGCCGACCACCCGCTCCGTGGCGCCGACCAGGCGGGCCCGCAGGTCGTCGCCGATGTCCGCGGGCACCAGGTGGCCGCGCTCCACCGGGCGCGGGCCGGGGAACAGGAACTTGCGGGTCACGGAGGCGAAGTGGGTGCGGCCGCCGCGCACCATCAGCTCGACGCTGAACTCGTCGCCGGCGACGAACCGCTCGGCGAGCATCCGCAGCGGCATCCGCCGGTCCGGGGCGTACACGCCCTCGTCCTGCTCCGTGCACTCCGCCCAGGCCGCGTCCACCTCGTCCGGGTCACGCAGCACCCGGGTGCCGAGCGCGCCCTGCCGGTTGGCCGGCTTGAGCACCACGGCGCCCACCTCGGCGAGCAGCGCCCGCACCTCGTCCGGCGACCGCACGGCCACCGAGCGCGGGTTCGGGATCCCGGCCGCGGCGGTGACCCGGCGGCACAGCTCCTTGTCGCGCAGCAGCAGGGCCGCGCCGAAGCCGGCGCCCACCACGCCGTACAGCTCGGCGAGCCGGGCCGCGAAGGGCACCGAGTAGTCGCCGACCGGCACCACGGCGGCCGGCCGCAGGTGCCGGTGGCGCTGGAAGAAACAGTCGGCCGCGGCGTCCAGGTGGAATTCCCACTCGATCAGCTCACGCAGAATCACCGATTCGGCGGCTGCCTCCCGGAGCGTGCGCTTTCGGACGACATCCGGCTCCTCCACGAGAATGATCGTGTGTTCCGGCTGGAACTTGGCGAGCGCCGCCAGCCAGGCCCCGGAGAATCCGACGAGGATGACCGGCGCATCGGCGCCGCCGTCCGCCCGGCCATTGTCGGCGGCACCGGCGGGCGCATTGGGCGGCCCGGCGTGCCCGTTCCCACGTTCGTCCTCGTGCGCGGTACCCACCGGTACTGCCCCGCCCTTCTGTCACGCCACAATCATTACGCGACGCGATGATTTCGCCGATCACGATTACGCGCCGTGGCCGGACGATCACGGCCCCGGACGTAGTGTATGGCGATCAGGACGGGTCGGTGGGCCGCACCTTGACGACGATGTGGTCGATCGCCTGGCGGGCGTTGCCGAGGGCCTCGTCCGCCGTGGCGCCCTCGGCGGTGACCATGGCGACCCGGTCCCAGGAGCTGCGCAGCTCGTGCACCTGTGCCCCCACGCCGACGGTGGCCACGCAGGTGTGCACGCCGGGCACCGCCTTGGCCTCCTCGACGCCGTCCACGGACTCCACCTCGCCGGCCGGGGCGTGCGCCATCCAGGCGGCGGCCCAGCGGTCCGGGGCGGGCGGCGCCGTGCCCAGGCCGCCACCGCGCATGGCGGTGTAGAACTGCTCCACGATGTCGTGCTGCCAGGCCATCATGACCAGCTCGATGATGCCGTCGCCCGCCATCCGGCCGGCGCACTCCACCAGGTACGGCACGCCGTCCTCGACGATCCACTCGCAGTGCACGAAGCCGCTGCCCATGCCGATGGCGGTGAGCACCCGCGTGGTGTCGTCGATCAGCCGCCGGTACAGCTCGGGGCTCACGTCGGCCGGGTGCAGGTGACCCTGCTCCACGGGGGTCGGGCCGTCGAACAGGTACTTGCGGGTGGGCGCGGCGAACCGCGGCTCCCCCTCGTGGAACCACATCTCCACGCTGTACTCGTCGCCGCGCAGGTAGCGCTCCACGAGCATCCGCAGCGGCAGGCCGCGATCCGGCACGAACACGCCCTCGTCCTGCTGGGTGCAGGCCGCCCAGGCCGCGTCCACGTCGGCGGGGTCGGACAGGATGCGGGTGCCGAGCGCGCCCTGGCGGTTCGCCGGCTTGAGCACCACGGTGCCCAGCTCGGCCATCAGCGCACGCACCTCGGCGGGCGAGGACACCTCCACGGAGCGCGGGTTCGGGATGCCGGCGGCCGCGGTGATGGTCCGCAGCAGCGCCTTGTCGCGCAGCGCGAGGGCCGCGCCGTAGCCGGTGCCGAGGACGCCGTACCGCTCGGCGATGCGCGCGGCGAACGGCACGCCGTACTCCGAGATCGGCATCACCGCCGACGGCCGCAGGTCCGGGTGCGCCAGGTAGAACGCGTCGGCGGCGCCGTCGAGCTGGTACTCCCACTCGATGACCTCGCGCAGCGTCGGCGAGCCGGCGGCCAGCGAGCGGACGTCGCGCTTGCGCACCACGTCGGGCTCCTCGACGAAGATCACCGAGCCGTCCGGCAGGAACTTGCCGAGCGAGGGCAGGACGCCGCCCGCGTAGCCGATGAGCACCACCGGTCCCTCGTGCGCGCCGGTGCCGCCGGGCTCCGCCATGGTGCTCACCTCGCTGGTGCCGTGCTCGGACACGCCGCCGTCCTCCTCGTCAGGGTCGCCGATGGGGTCAGGAATCCTTGCCGCCACGGGGTTCGGCGGGCACCGGGGCCGGCACCGGGTCGGTCGCCGCCTCGCGGATGCCGTCGCCGTCCGGGTCGCCGTCCTGGTCGTCGGCCGGGCCGCTCGCGGCCACCGCCCGCGGGTGCCGCATGCCCCAGACGCCGGGCACCACCATGGCCATGCCGACCACGAAGATGATCCCCCAGAACCCGTCGCCCAGGCCGTTCCAGAGCACGATGCCGACGATCGGGCCGACCGCGTAGCCGAGCCCGAACATGGCGTGCGCGCTGCCGATGTAGCGGCCGGTGGCGCCGGCCGGCGCGACCTGTGCCGGGTAGGCGAACGCCGCCGGCCCGCCGATGATCTGGCCGATCGCGGCCAGCAGCGTGCCGGCCAGGATGATCGTGAGGCCGCCCGGCAGCCCGAACAGGCCGCGGCCGATGACCAGCAGCAGCCAGCCGCCGATCACCGCCACCCAGGCCGGCCAGCGCTGCGTGGTCTTCGTGACCAGCAGCTCGCAGCTGATCACGAAGAACGCGGAGAGCGCGCTCGCGGCGCCGTAGGCCCACGTCGGGTAGCCGGCGGCCTTGAGCATGAGCGGCAGCACGGCGAAGAACTGCACGTGCACCAGGCCGTTGCCCAGCATGAGCGCCAGATAGGCCAGGTAGCGGCCGTCGCGCAGCATGGTCAGGTAGCCGGCGCGCCGGACGGTCCCGGTGGCCGGCTCGTCGGCGGCCGCGTCCTCGTCCAGCCCGTTGTTGCGGCCCTTGGGCAGCAGCACGAGCGCGATCCCCGCGTACAGCAGCGCGGACGCCGCGTCGAAGTAGAAGACGAGGTCCCAGGAGATGGTGCTCAGCCAGACCGCCACCAGCGGCCCGAGCACCACGCCGGTGTTCAGCGCCGTCCGGTACATGGCCAGCGTCATGACCTGCCGGGCCGGCGGCACCAGGGCCATCAGCAGGGCGGTGACCGCCGGGCGCGAGGCCTGGGTCATGCCGCCGGACAGCGCCACGGCGATCACGATCGCGGGCAGCTGGTCGAGCTGCGTGATGGACAGCGTGAAGATCGAGGCCGAGCCGACCGACATGACGATCGTGAGCCGGGCGCCGAGCCGGTCGGACAGCACGCCGCCGAACAGCACGCCGAAGATGGTGCCCACGGAGTAGGCGCCGAGCGCGATGCCGGCCTGCTCGCTGCTGAAGCCGCGTTCCAGCAGGTAGAGCACCAGGAAGGCCTGCAGGAAGGCGCCGAACTGGTTGACGAACACCCCGAGCAGGACGAACCGGGCGACCTTGGGCGTCTCCCGGAAGGTCTGCAGAACGCCCGCGTGCTCGGTCCCGGTGCTCGTCACGGCCCCACCGCCTCCAGAGATTCCGACCACGTCGAGGTGCGTCGACGTCCGCCGACCGCGGCTGCCCGATCGGGCATTGCCAACCTATCGGGGGATACCCTAGATGACTCGACTGGGCGAGCGCTGCGACCTGTTTGTAGTTTCTCCGGGGCAGCGGCTCGGGTCGTTACTCCATATGTATGAGCGTTGTCGCGGACCGTCAGGACAGCGGGTGAGGCCGGGCGGAGCACCGCCGACGACGCAGCGCCGCCGACCACGCTGCGTGGTCGGCCCGGGCGGGACGGAAAAGGCCGGGAAATGCGCCGGCCCGGCGGGCCGGAATACGGCTCGCCGGGGCGGGAAGCGCTCAGCGCTGTCTCAGGGAACGGGAAGCGGGATCGGGGCGGGTAGCGGCAGGCCACCGCCGAGCAGCGACTCGAGCAGCGCGATGACCGCGGCGAGGAGCCGGTCCAGCAGGCCGGCCAGGCCACCCGGCTCCGGCAGCTCGGGCTCCGGCAGCTCCGGCAGGCCCGGGCCGGGCAGCTCCGGCAGCGGCAGGTCCGGGGCGGGGAGTCCGGGCGCCGGCAGGTCCGGGGCCGGGACGCCGGGCAGCGGAAGGCCCGGCACGGGCAGGCCCGGCAGCCCGGGTGCCGGCAGGTCCGGGGCGGGGATCTGCGGCTCGGGCACCTGCGGGTCCGGGATCTCCGGCAACGGCCGGTCGGACAGCGGCACCTGGGGACCCGCGATCTCCGGCAGCGGCGGCCCGGGCAGCGGCCGGTCGGGCGCCGGCACGTCGGGCGTCGCCACGAGGCCCTCGGCGACCCGGGCGGCGAGC
>DASWTI010000709.1:0-5049 GCA_036402215.1 Pseudonocardiaceae bacterium | reverse complement strand
CGGCTCGGCGATCTCGGTCGTCGGCTGGGCGGTCAGGACGGGGTGCGGTCGCGGCGTCCGGTTGCCACCGGCGTCGCTCACCACCGGCAGCGGATCCGGCGCCCGCTGCACCCAGGAGGTCGCGCCGAGGGGCCGGACCGGCTGCGGCGCGGCGGGCGGCCCGGTGTGCGTCGGGACGCCTGCCCGCACCGGGAACGCCGCTTCGAGCCGTTGCGCCGCGGGGTGTCCCGGCCGCTCCGCCGTCACGGGTCGGGGATCCCGGACAGTCGCCGTCGTCGCGGCGGGCCGCCAGGTCGTGCCCGGTTCGGCGGGTGGTGGATCATCGAGGGTGGGCGAGGTCTCGAGCAACGGGCCTTCGAGTGGACGCGCGCCGAGCAGCGGAGCGGCGACCCGCAGCGACGGGGATGGCGGCTCGACGACGGGCGCCGTGACCGATCGGGAGACCACGGGCAGTTCGCCGGCACCCGGGTGCCCGGACCGTGGCGCCTGCGGCGGCGATGCGCTCGCCGGCAACGGAGGCACCGCCGACGTGACCGCGGTTGCCGGCGACGGAATCGGGTCCGGCGACGGCGGCAGGATCGGTGACGGACGTGACGCGGGAGTCGCAGCCGGCGCCGGCAACGGAAGCGGTGCCGGCCGCGAAGGTGTCGGTGTACCGAGGAGCGGCGCGGTGGGCGGTGGCGTCAGCCGTTGCACCGAGGGAGGCACCACCCGCCCCGGTTCGAGGGCCGGTCCTTCCGCCGGCGGCCGGGTCACGGAGAGATCAGCGGCCGGCCCGGCGACCATCGGCCGGTCCGCGTCGGTCGGGCCGACGCCGGACGGTGGAGGCGCCACCGGCTCCGGCGGGAGCGGGAGCGGCGGTTCGGTGGGACGGGCACCGATGAGCGGGGCCTCGCCCACGCCCTGCACGGATGCCGGGTGCGGCGGCGCGGTGACGGGAAGCGGGCCGGGCAGCCGGGCACCGTCGCCGACGAACGGTTCACCGAGACCCGGCCGACGTACCGCCCGCTGCACGATCGGCGGCGGACCGGCCACGGGCTCCGGCGGACCGGCCGCCGGCTCCGTCGCCCGGGACACCGTGGGTGGCGTGGGTGGCGTGAGCGGAGGCGTGACCGCCGGTGGTTCCGGCGTCCGCACGCGCGGCGCGTGCCCGCCTGCGGCCTCGGTGCCGGCGGCCGGTTCCGTTGCCCGGATGCCCGGGAGCGCGCGGCGGTGCTCTGCGCCGAGAACCGGCGCGGACGCCACGTCGGGCCCGGCGAGTCGTTGCGCCACAACGGGTTCCGGCGGCCCGGCCGGCCCGGCGGAGGTGGGCCGGGCCTCGGACGGCTGCGCGTCCGGCACCTCGGCCCACGACGCACCGAGTAACGGGAGGCCGGGCCCGTCCACCGCCTCGACGACCGGCTGCGCCGCCGGTTCCGGGGCCGGCGCGACCGCTGACGGCGCCACGTCAGGAGCCACGGGTGACGGAACTAGTGGCGGCGTGGCGGAGGACTCCGAGCGGGCCACCGCCGGCGGCTCACTCCGGCTCGGCCGGCCGGACCCGGCTGCCGTCGTCACCACCCGCTGCACGGGTAGCTCCGCGGGAGCCGGAACGACCGGCGACGGCCGGACCTCCGCCTCCGGTACAGAATCCGCGCCGTCAAGGACCGGGCCGTCAAGGACCGGGGCGCAGAGGACCGGGCCGTCAAGGACCGGGGCGGCTACCGGAGCCGGCGGTGGGGGCGTCGCGGCCGCATCCGGCGCGGTGCCACCGACGATGCGCTGCACGGCGGACCACAGCCGGGAACGGCCCGGCGTCACCGTGCGGGCCACCACCGGCATGGCGAGCGGGGCGGGCACCGGCCGTGCCAGGTCCAGGACGAGGCCGGCCGGCTCGGCGCGTCCCACGCCGTGCACCAGAGGTGCCAGGTAGCTGGGGTCACGCCAGGAGGCGAGCGAGCCGGCGAACCGCTGCACGGGGTTGACCAGCGGGTGCTCGCCGACGACAGGGCGCAGCGGCGGCACCGAACGCCACTCCGCGCGGGCCATCGGCAGCCGCGCCGGCTCCACCGGAGCAGCGGTTCCGCGCCGTCGCCACGGCCACATCACGTCTCACCGCCCCTGGCTGATCCTGGTGTTGATGCGGGCGATCTCGGCCACGTACCGCGCGCGGTCGGCGTGCTCGAGATCGAGGATGTCGTCGAGCGCCCAGTGCAGGTGGTAGGCGACGTACGCGACCTCCTCGTGCAGCCGCTCGGCCGCGTACGTCACGATTCCCCCAGGCGCCCACCGGCGAGGTCGACGGCGAAGCCGTGGCCGCACTCGGGGCAGGTCACGCCGGCCCTGGTGTGTCCCTCGCTGTTGATCCGGCGGTACATGTCCTGCAGGAACGCGAGGTCCGACGCGAACAGGTTCTCGACGATGCCCGCGTGCACGTCGGTGATCGAGCCGATCCTCGTGATCACCCGGCCGAGCAGCACCACGGTCAGGTAGGCGGAGTTCTCCCGCACCCGGTCGTCGCGCAGCGGCACCAGCTCGTCCCGCGCGGTGGCCAGCCTCATCACCCCGGTGTGGTGCACCACGCCGGCGTCGTCGACGTAGCCGCGGGGCAGCTCGAACGCGAACTCGGTGCGCAACGGTTCCCGCGCCGCGCCGGGCGGCGTGGTGGCCGGTGCCGTTCCCGGCCGGTCCGCGACACCGGCGCCCGCCATGGCCCGCCGCACCGCTACTCGACTTCCATCAGCTCGTAGGTGACCACGAGCTTCTCGGTGAGCACCGCGGTGTCACCGGCCTTGAGGGAGCCGATCTCCAGGCTCTTCGGCCAGGCGTTGGTGAGCTTGTAGCGCTTGATCGGGATGCCCTCATAGTCGAAGACGATGATCGCCCCGCCCTTGCGCGCATCGCCCATCTTCCCGAAGTGCGCGTCCTTGATCCATTTCTCGAAGCTGGTGTCCGCGGTGAGACCCCGGGTGAGGGTGACCTCGCCCGCCTTGGGCCGCCCGGGCAGCTTCTTGATCATGTACTTGCCGTCCGCGGTGTTCTGCTTCAGCTCGATGACGTCCTGTTCCATCTTCAGGCCGCTCACCTCGGAGATCTGCTTGATCTGGATGCCGTCCACCTCGAGGCCGAAGGAGTGGCCGACCGAGGTGTCGAGTTCGGGAAGTGCCATGACGACCGCCTTTGGCTACTCGTTGACGAGACTCGTGCCGCCCGAGAACTGGGCCAGCCTGAAGATCACGAACTCGGCCGGCTTGACCGGCGCGACGCCCACCTCGCACACCACCTGGCCGGCGTCGATGCTCTCGGCCGGGTTGGTGTCGCGGTCGCACTTGACGTAGAAGGCCTCGTCCGGGGTGAGGCCGAAGAGCGCGCCCTTGCGCCACTCCATGATCAGGAACGCGCTGATGGTGCGGCGCACCCGCGCCCACAGCGCGTCGTCGTTCGGCTCGAACACCACCCACTGGGTGCCGTTGAGGATGGACTCCTCCAGGTAGTTGAAGAGCCGTCGCACGTTGAGGTAGCGCCAGGCCGGGTCGCTGGACAGCGTGCGCGCGCCCCACACCCGGATGCCACGGCCCGAGAACGAGCGGATGCAGTTGATGCCGATCGGGTTCAGCAGCTCCTGCTCGGCCTTGGTGAGCTGGGTCTGCAAGGCGATGGCGCCGCGCACGACCTCGTTGGCCGGGGCCTTGTGCACGCCGCGGGTGCTGTCGGTGCGGGCCCACACCCCGGCCAGGTGCCCGGACGGCGGCACGAACGAGGCGACGCCGGAGGCCGGGTCGAACACCTTGATCCACGGGTAGTAGAGCGCCGCGTACTTGGAGTCGTAGCCGGCGACGTCCTGCCGCCAGTCCTTGATCGCCTGCGGGGACAGGCCGGGCGGCGGGTCCACGATGGCCATCCGGTCGCCCATCTCCTCGCAGTGCGCGATGGCCGCGAGCTGCACCGCCTTCACCGTCTCCAGGTCGATGAGCTCCTGCTGGTAGGCGCTCATCAGGTCCGGCACCGCGACCATGGTGATGTCGTCGATCGCCCCCAGCCCACCGAAGCCGGTGCGGTCCGCGACGCTGCCCACGTAGTCGTCGGCGGCCACCTCCTGCGGTGGGGGCGGCGCCGGCTCCGGTGCGGCCAGAGCCACCGTTCCCTTGTCGGGCTTGGTGATCGCGCCCGCCGCGGCCTCCTCCAGCACGATCAGGCGGGACTTCTCCCGGACGACGGTGACCACGTTCTCCTTGCCACGCCGCACAGTGACGTTGGGGTGCGTCTCGCGGACCTTGCCGTCCACCTTCACCAGCAGCGTGAAGCGGTCCTCGGCGACGCCGTCGCCCTCGGGGTCGGCCACCTCGACGGCCAGCTCACCGGGCGGGGCGCCTTCCTTGGCGCGCACCACGAATCCGCCGAGCGCCGCCTGCGGCCCGGCCGGCAGCTCCGGCGTCGCACCGTTGCCGCGGCCGCCGATCCGCACCACGTAACACGTGGTGCCGCCGTTCAGGAAGTAGCCGTACACGGACCGGGCCAGGTAGTAGCCCTCCACGTACTCGCCGAACGTGGACGTGAACTGCCCCCAGTTGGTGACCAGCGTCGGGGTGTCGTACGGGCCCTGCGCGGCGAACCCGACGAAGGCGGCCACCGCCGTGCCGACGCCCTCGATCGGCCGCGAGCCGCCCTCGACCTCCTCGACGTACACGCCTGGTGCGAGATAGGTCGGCATCGCCGTGCCTCCTTGTCGGACAGCAGCCTGTACGGCAGCGATGCTCCGGCGCGGCGCCTCCCACGGGTAACCGCCCGCCGACGGTCCCGGGGGGAACCGATCAGTGCCCCCGCGGACCGTGCAACGGCACCGCCCATATGGACAGCCGGTGTCGCTCCCGCGGATCGCCGCGGCGGGCGTCCATCGGGGCAGCCGCCGCTGTCCGTCCGGCTGGTCCGCGGGCCGGTCCGGCGCGCGATCACCCCCCGGGACACTGGCCGGTGGACGGCGGTCAGGGCGGCACGCCGCGCGCCGGGGGTGAGCATGAAGGCACCGGCCGAGGACCGGGAGGCCCCTCGCGGGCGACGGCGGGCCGGTGC
>DASWTI010000708.1:0-3301 GCA_036402215.1 Pseudonocardiaceae bacterium | reverse complement strand
GCCTGCCCGGCCGGCTCGACGACGTGGCCGCGCGTGGCGGGGCCGCGACGGGAGCGTGCCCCACCGCCGGCCCGCCCGGAACGGGCGGAACCACCCGGGCGGCCCTGGTCCTCCCGTGCGCCCCGGGGGGCCGGCACGGTGAAGGCGCGGTCGCCGGGGGCCAGCTCGGCGAGGAGCGGGTGGCCGGCGTCCAGCCTCGTGATGAGCGGGGTGATGCCGGCCTTGCGGGACAGGTCGCGGACGTCGGTGACCTGCTCGTCGGTCATGAGGGTGATCACGGTGCCGGCGGCGCCGGCGCGGGCGGTGCGGCCGGAGCGGTGCAGGTAGGCCTTGTGCTCGACCGGGGGGTCGGCGTGGATGACCCGGGCCACGCCGTCGACGTGGATGCCGCGGGCGGCGATGTCGGTGGCCACCAGGGTGCGGGCCGCGCCGGAGGCGAAGGCCTCCAGGTTCCGCGTGCGGGCGGACTGACCGAGGTTGCCGTGCAGCTCGACGGCCGGCACGCCGGAGGCGACGAGCTGGCGGGTCAGGGCGCGGGCCCGGTGCTTGGTGCGGGTGAACACCAGGGTGGCGCCGGGCGCGGCCACGAGGTCCACGAGCACCGGCAGCCGGGCGTCGTGGCGGATGTGGAGCACGTGGTGCTCCATGGTGGTCACCTGGGAGCGCGGCGAGTCCACGCTGTGCGTCACCGGGTCCGTCAGGTACCGCGAGACGAGCACGTCGATGGCGGAGTCCAGGGTGGCCGAGAACAACAGCCGCTGGCCGGTGCCGGGGGTGCGGTCCAGCAGCCGCCGCACGACCGGCAGGAAGCCCAGGTCGGCCATGTGGTCGGCCTCGTCCAGCACGGTGATCTCGACACCACCGAGGTCGGCGTGGCCGGCCTGGACGTGGTCGGCGAGGCGGCCGGGGCACGCCACGACGACGTCGATGCCGCCGCGCAGCTTGCTGATCTGCGGGTTGTGCGCCACACCGCCGAACACGGTCATGGTGCGCAGGCCGAGCACGGCCGCGAGCGGCGCCATGGCGGCGTCCACCTGGGTGGCCAGCTCACGGGTCGGCACCAGCACGAGGGCCCGGGGACGCCCCGGCCGGCGGGCGGCGCGGGTGGCGGCGAGGCGGGCCAGCACGGGCAGCGCGAAGGCCAGGGTCTTGCCGGAGCCGGTCCTGGCCCGGCCCAGCACGTCACGGCCGGCGAGCGCCGGCGGCAGGGTCGCGGTCTGGATGGGGAAGGGGGCGCCGATGCCCTGGTCGCTCAGCGCCGCGACGAGCGCGGGCGGCAGGCCGAGATCGGCGAAGGTCGTCGGGCGGTCATCCGCCATGAGGTTGTCTCCGAACGTCGTGGAGTCGTACCACCCGGCGCAGACCTCGTTGGCGGGTCGCGGCGCGGCGGTGGCCGACATCGATCGCGGGCCGCTGATTCGTGCGGCCTCGCCCCCACCCTACCCCGCCGGAGGGAACCGGCGCTCGTTGCGCTCGATCTTCGCCTGTGCGGCGTCCGCCAGATCGATGCCGCACACGTCGGTCAGCCGCACCAGGTACAGCAGGACGTCGGCCGCCTCGTCGGCGAGCCGTTCCCGCACGTCGGCGCGCAGCTCCAGCTCGTCCGGCTCCCACTGCAGCTCGGCCACCAGCTCACCGACCTCGCCGGCCAGGGCCATCGCCAGGTTCTTCGGCCGGTGGTAGCGCTCCCAGTCGCGCGCGGCCGCGAACGCCCGCAGCCGCTCCCGCAGCTCGACCAGGTCCGTCACCGGATCAGCAGCTGTTGAACGGGTACACGGCGTGCACGCCGAGCGCGCACTCCTGGACGCCACCACCCGGGGACCCCGACGCCGCGGCGCCCGCGGTCAGCGCGGTGAACGCGGCCGCCAGCACGAGGCCGAGTCCCAGCACGGCCCGCACGATCCGCCGCCACGGTCCATGCCCGGTCCGCTCCATCTGGACACCCCTTCCCACACATCCGGCCGGTGACCGTAACAGCGCCTCCCGGCCCGGGCCACCCCGTCGGGCCTCACAGGGTGGCGAGGCGGGAGCGGGTGTCGTCGGCGTCCGCGGTGCGGTGCTGGGCGGTGTAGAGGTCGAGGGCCTCGGTCCAGGCGGCGCGGGCCTCGGTGGGGTGGCCGAGGGCGGCGTGCGCCTCGCCGAGGCCGCAGAGGGCGCTCGCCTGGCCGTACCCGTGATCCAGCTCCCGGAACAACGCCAGCGCGGCGGTGTAGTGCTCCACGGCCTCCGGGTACTCGCCGGCGGCGTGGGCGATGAAGCCGAGGCTGTCCAGCGTGCCCGCCTCGCTCTCGCGGTCGCCGTGCCCGCGGTGCAGGGCGAGCGCCCGCGCGCAGTGCCGCCGCGCCTCCTCGTGCCGGCCGACGCGCGCCTGGAACCAGCCGACGTTGTTCAGGGCGTTGGCCTCGCAGTGCGTGTCGCCGGCGGCGCGGTACAGGGACGCGGCGCGCACGGAGTGCTCCAGCGCGCGGCCGTCGTCGCCGCGACGGCCCCAGGCGACGGCCAGGTCCTGGTGCACGGCGGCCTGCCCGGACCCGTCGCCGATGGCCACGGCGAGGTCGAGCGCGCGCCGCAGGTACTCCATGCCGGACGCTCCGGCCCGCCCAGCCACGGCGCCCATCCGCCGCAGCGCCAGCAGCTCGCCGCCGCCGTTCGCCGAGCGGGACGCGGCGTCCAGCCCGATCTCCCAGCTCACCACGTGGTCGTGCACCCGGCCGTGCCGGTAGTGGAAGTTGTCCATCGCCCAGGCGAGCTGCCAGGCGGCCGGGTACCAGCCGCGCGCGACGGCCAGCCGTTGCACGGCGAGCAGGGTGCCGTGCTCGCGCGCGAACCAGGCGACGGCCGCGTCGGCGTCGGCGAACGCCGGGACCGGCAGGCGCACGCCAGGGGTCGGCGGGTCGAGCGCGATGGGCTCCCGCAGCGGCGCGAGCAGCCGGTCGCCGCGGAACGCCAGGTGCACGTGGTGATCCACGAACCGCCGCAGCGCCAGCGCGTCCGCGTCGCCGAACGAGGCCGCGTACAGCCGCACCAGGTCGTGCATCCGATACCGCCCCGGCGCGTGCTGGGTGAGCAGCGACGAGTCCTCCAGGGTGCGCAGCGGCGGGTTCTCCCCGTACAGGCTCACGACGGCGCCGGCCTCGAACTCGGCGCCGGGCACGCCGCCGAGCAGCCGCAGCAGCTCCGCGGCGGCCGGGTCGAGCGCCCGGTACGAGGCGGCCAGCACGGCCGGCAGGCTGGCCGGTCCGTCGTCGAGCTCCAGGCCCTCCAGGCGCGCCGGGCCGGCCCGCAGCTCGGCGGCCAGCAC
>DASWTI010000707.1:0-11782 GCA_036402215.1 Pseudonocardiaceae bacterium | reverse complement strand
CCGCCCCCCCGCCCCGGCCTCACCTGGCCAACCGGTCGATGAGGGTGTCGCAGAACGCCGGCAGGTCGTCCGGGTTGCGGCTGGTGATGAGGTTGCCGTCCACCACGACCTCCTTGTCCACCCAGGTGGCCCCGGCGTTGGTGAGGTCGGTGCGCAGGGACGGCCAGGAGGTCACCGTGCGGCCGCGCAGCACGCCGGCCTCCACCAGGGTCCACGGGCCGTGACAGATGACCGCCACCGGGCGGCCGCTGCCGGTGAACTCCCGCACGAAGGCCACGGCGGCCTCGTCGGTGCGCAGGAAGTCCGGGTTCGCCACCCCGCCGGGCAGCACGAGCGCGTCGTAGTCGGCCGGGTCGGCGTCGCCCACCGCGCGGTCCACCTCGCGGGTGTCACCCTTGTCCAGATGGTTGAACGCCTGGATCGTGCCGTCCGAGGTGGACAGCAGCTCGGGGCGGCCGCCCGCCTCCCGCACGGCCCGCCACGGCCGGTCCAGCTCCACCTGCTCCACGCCGTCCGCGGCCAGGAAGGCCACCCGTCGTCCGTCCAGCGTCGTCGCTCGGGTCATCTCCGTTGCTCCTTTCGCTCCGGGCACTGGGTTTCCTGGCACGGGGTTTCCGGCCCGTAGCAGGCCAAACACGGATCCGGTGGGGTTAGCGGTCGCCCGGGGGTGGTAAACCGGACACATGCGTGCGAAGCCCTCCATGAAGACCGCGGCCTGGCCGCAGGCCGTCGCGGTACTGGTAGGGGTGTTGTTCCTGGTGCTGGGCGTCGTCGGCTTCGCCGCCACCGGCCTGAGCGACGTCGTGGGGCGCACGGACGGGCGACTGTTCGGCATGGCGGTGAACCCGCTGCAGAACCTGGTGCACCTGGCGTTCGGGCTGGCCGGCATCGCGCTCTCCGCGCGGCTCGACCGGGCGCGCTGGTTCGGCGCCGTGCTCGCCACCGGCTTCGCGCTGCTGTTCGGCTACGGCGTGCTGGTCTCCCGGCTGCCGCACCTGGACGTGCTGAACATCAACTGGGCCGGCAACTGGCTGCACCTGGTGTTCGCCGTCGTCGGCCTGCTCATCGCCATCGGCCCGGCCACCCCGCGCCCGGCCCCGGTCAGCGCCGAGCGCGCCGAGCGGGAGCAGGCGCAGGCGCAGGAGCAGGGACAGAACGACAAGGCCACCGAGCCCGCCTGACCCCGCGCCGTGACCTGACCGGCTGCTACTCCAGGCCCTCGCGCAGCTTCGCCAGCGTCTGCGCCAGCAGCCGCGACACGTGCATCTGCGAGATGCCCACCTTCTCGGCGATCTGCGTCTGCGTCAGGTTCCCGAAGAACCGCAGCATGAGGATGGTGCGCTCGCGCTCCGGCAGCGAGGCCAGCAGCGGCCGCACCGACTCCCGGTACTCCACCTGGTCGAGCGCCGAGTCGGCCTCGCCGAGCACGTCCCCCGTGGTCTGGCCGGTCGGGTCGTCGTCGGTGAGCACCTCGTCCAGCGAGGCGCTGCGATAGGCGCCGGCTGCCTCCAGGCCCTCCAGCACCTCCTCGGTGCTGATGTCCAGGTGCGCCGCGATCTCGCTCGGCCGGGGCGCCCGTCCCAGCCGCTGCGACAGTTCCGAGACCGCCGCGCCGATCGACACGTGCAGATCCTTGAGCCGCCGCGGCACCCGCATCGACCAGGCCTGGTCCCGGAAGTGCCGCCGCACCTCGCCGGTGATCGTCGGCACCGCGTAGGACAGGAAGTCCGAGCCGCGGTCCGGCTCGAAGCGGTCCACCGCGTTGATCAGGCCCACCGTGGCCACCTGCTCCAGGTCCTCCTGGGGCTCGCCGCGGTGCGAGAAGCGCCGTGCGATGTGCAGCGCCACCGGCAGGTGGCCGGTCACCAGCTCGTCACGCAACCGGTTGCGGCGCGGATCGTCCTGGTCGAGGGCCGCGAACTCCTTGAGCAGCGGCACGAGGTGCTCGTAGCCGGACTGCGACGTCACCCGTCCATCCGCTCACGCCGCAGGGACAGCCCGATCCCGAGCGTGCCGGCCTCGCCGTCCAGCACCGTCACGTCGTCCGCCAGGGTGGTGAGCACCCGCCAGCCGAAGGTGTTCTGCGGAACCTTCGCGCCGGGGTCGTCGACCGTCACCTGGACGACCACCTCGACCGCCGCGGTGTTCGCCAGGAACCGGCAGGAGAGCGTGGCGCCCGCCGCGGCCAGCGGCACCAGCGTCGCGCACGCCTCGTCCACCGCCATCCGGAGGTCCGACACGGCGTCCAGGTCGAAGTCCTGGCGGGCGGCGAGATCCGCCGCCACCACGCGCACGGCCGAGATCTGCGCGGCGGACGCCGGAATCCGTACCTCGACGAGCGTGCGACTGTCGAGGTCGGCCTGCTGGCCACCGGGAGCCATCACAGCCCCTCCTTTCCGGCCGTCGGGCCCCTGTGGAAGTCGAACTCTAACGGCCGCCGGGCGGCCCTCGTGCCACCGCCGCCACGGTCGTTGCCGAGAGTCGCGAGCGGCGCTGGAGTACCCGGCCGCAGGCCTCGGTCAAACAAGCGGGAGACTGTCTCCGGTTGCGGCGGGGCCCCACGAGGAGTTGCCTGGTCGTCAACCAACGACGTCGGCGATCCTCGGGGGGTGAGCGGAGCGGTGATGGCCCAACGTCCGGGCAGCGCCGGCGAGTACGCCGTGCCGCGCGCGGAGGCAGCGCCGCCGCTGTGGCTGACCGTGCCGGCCCGGCCGGGCCAGCTGCCCGGGTTGCGCCGCGCGCTGCGTGAGTGGCTCGCCCAGGCCGGCGTGGAGGAGCACGACGCCACCGCCGTCCAGGTCGCGGCCGGGGAGGCCACCAGCAACGTCGTCGAGCACGCGTACCTGGGTGCCGAGCCGGAGCTGGTGCGGCTGACGGCGGACGTGGTCACGGACGCCGGGGGCGGGCGGGTGCTGGAGCTGCGGGTGATCGACAGCGGGTCCTGGCGCGACGACGGGCCGCACACCCGCGACCGCGGGCGGGGGCTGCCGCTGATGAGCGCGACCATGGACGAGGTTCGGGTCGAGCGCCACGACGGCGGCCCTGGTACGACGGTGCACATGCGGCTGCGGCTCTCCTGAGCCCGCCCCCGCTAGTCCGCGACCGCCGCGTCGAGGTCCGGGTAGATCTCGAACAGCTCCGCGAGCCCGGTGGCCGTCAGCGGGCGCAGCACCGAGTGGCTCGCGCTCACCAGCCGCAGCCGCACCCCGCGGCCGGCCGCCGCCTCGCGCGCCTGCACCAGGCTGGCCAGCCCGCTGGAGCCGAGGAATCCCACGCCGCGCAGATCGAGCACCAAGGTGGACAACTCACCGCCGAGTTGCTCGTTGACCAGGGTGGTGAGCATCGGGGTGGTGAGCATGTCGACCTCGCCACCGACCTGGACGACCACGACGTCACCGCGACGGTCGACCTTCAGGTCCACGACCTGCTCGGCGACGGAGTCCCGGGCCGTGGGCGTGGGGGAACCGTCGGACGACAGGGTGCGGTCGGTGGTGTGCCCCGGGACCGCAGGCGTCCATCCCGTGTTCGACACGGCTCAACTCCCTCATAGCCGCCAACAAGGCCCGGTGGCCAGGGTACGGGGCCACCGGTCGCGGCTGCCTGCTCAACCGCGTGTTGGCTCACCCTACGGAGTAGCGCAGAGCGACGACAACCGACCCGATCACGGGAGCCGCCCGCCGGGATCCACGCTCACGCGAGGGATTCCGGCGTCGTGTGTTTGAGCGTTCGTCACAGCGGGTAGAAGTGGGTCAGGCCCGCCCGGGGTGGCATGCACCGGCGGTTGGGTGTGACGTCGGGGTCTTTCGCCGCCGGTCATTCGGGGTGTTGCCCCGGGTGGGCCTCCGGGGGCTTCGTCAGCAGGGGGTTCCGCCGGTGCGTCTGCGCAGGGTCGATGTCTCCGCACCGGGGTTCACCCGCCGTCGCCGTGGCCGCGGCTTCAGCTACCACGACGCCGACGGCGCGTTGATCACCGATCCGGAGATCGTCGAGCGGGTGCGCGCGCTGGTCATCCCGCCGGCCTGGACGGACGTCTGGATCTGCCCCTACCCGAACGGCCACGTGCAGGCCGTCGGCACCGACGCGGCCGGGCGGCGGCAGTACCGCTACCACGACGCCTGGCGTGCCGCGCGCGACGCGGACAAGCACGACCGGGTGCTGCGGCTGGCGCGGCGCCTGCCGCGGTTGCGGGAGGTGGTGGCCGCGGACCTGGACCGGCCGGGGCTCGGCCGGGAGCGGGTGCTCGGCGCGGCGCTGCGGATGCTGGACCTGGCGGTGCTGCGCGTGGGCAACGACCAGTACGCGCCGGGTGGCTCGGCCGCGGTCGCCTCCGCCAGCGGTTCCCACGGCTCTGGTGGTTCCAACGGTTCCTCCGACTCCTCCGGCGGGTCCGGCGGGTCCGGGTCCGGCGGGACCGGCTCGGAGTCCGGCTCGGGTTCCGGGTCGGCGTCGGCGGGGGAGGAGGACGAGGGGAGCTTCGGGCTGGCCACGCTGCGCGTCGGGCACGTGCGCATCCGGCGCGGCCGGGTGCGCGTCGAGTACCCCGCCAAGGGCGGCATCGAGCACGCCGTCGAGTTCGACGACCCCCAGCTGCACCGCGTGGTCGTGGCCCTGTGCCGCGGTCGCGACCCGGAGGACGACCTGCTCGCCTATCGCACCGGCCCGCGCGGCCGCGGCGGCGACCGGCACGACGTGCGCGCCGAGGACATCAACGCCCGCGTCAAGGAGCTGGCCGGCGAGGAGTTCACCGCCAAGGACCTGCGCACCTGGAGCGCCACCGTGCTCGCCGCCGCCGCCCTGGCCGGCGCGGCCCGCACCGACACCGAGCGCGATCGCACCCGCGCCGTCACCGCGGCCATGCGTGAGGTCGCCGAGCACCTCGGCAACACCCCGGCGGTCGCCCGCGCCTCCTACGTGGACCCCCGCGTCATCGAGTGCTTCGAACGCGGCACCACCATCGCCGCCGCGGTGCGCCGCGCCGGCTCCGACGACCTCTCCGACGCCGCCGTCCGCCCCCTCCTGGAGCGCGCCGTCCTCCGCATGCTCCGCGCCACCCGCTGACTGAGGGCCCTTTCGGTCGCGTGAGGCGACTGATGGCGCCTTTCAGTCACATCGGGCGGCTGAAGGCGCCTTTCAGTCGCGTGAGTCGACTGAAGGCGGCTTTCAGTCGCGTGAGTCGACTGAAGGCGCCTTTCAGTCACATCGGGCTCGGGGGTGGGGGTACCGGGGGCGCGGTGTGCGGTGGTGGGGGTGTGCGGATGGGCTGACAGCATGGGGGTGTGAGCACTCCCTGCCTGGTGCTGGACCTCGGGGTGGTCCGGGAGCGGTATGCGCGGCTGCGCGCGGCGATGCCCGGGGTGCGGCCGTACTACGCGGTCAAGGCGAACCCGTCGCCGGAGGTGCTGCGCGTCCTGGCCGGGCTGGGCTGCGCGTTCGACGTGGCCTCGCCCGCCGAGGTGCGGCTGTGCCTGACGGCCGGGGCGGCGCCGGCGGACCTGTCCTACGGCACGACGGTCAAGAAGCGGTCGGAGGTGGCGGCGGCGTACGCGGCCGGGGTGCGGCGGTACGCCGTGGACAGCCCGGGTGACCTCGCGGCGGTCGCGGCCGGGGCGCCCGGGGCCGCGGTGTACGCGCGGATCTTCGTGCCAGACGAGGGCTCCGCCACGCCGTTCGGCCGTAAGTTCGGCTGCACCCCGGACGAGGCCGTGACCCTGCTGCGCTCGGCCGCCCGCCACGGGCTGTGCGCCGAGGGCGTCTCCTTCCACGCCGGCTCGCAGCAGACCGACCCGGCGGCGTTCGGCCGCGGCGTCGAGGCGGCGGCCACGGTGGCGGCGGCCGTCCCGGGGCTCACGCTGCTCAACATCGGCGGCGGCTTCCCGGTGGCCTACCGCGACCCGGTGCCGCCGCTCGCCGCGTACGCCGAGGCCGTCGAGCACGCGCTCGACCGGTGCTGGCCGGGGGAGCGGCCGGCACTCATGTCCGAGCCGGGGCGGCTGCTGGTCGCCGAGGCCGGCACGCTGCGCACCGAGGTCGTGGTGGTCGCGCAGCGCGCCGGGCGCCGCTGGGTGTACCTGGACGCCGGCCGCTACGGCGGGCTCGCGGAGACCGAGAACGAGGCCATCGCCTACCGGATCACCACGACGCGCGGCGGCCCGGCCGGGCCCGTGGTGCTGGCCGGCCCGACGTGCGACGGCGACGACGTGCTCTACCGGCGCACCCCGTACGAGCTGCCGCTCGCGCTGGCCGCCGGTGACGTGCTGGAGCTGCACGCCGCCGGTGCGTACACGGCCTCCTACGCCTCGGTCGGCTTCAACGGCATCGCGCCGCTCGCCACCACGCACGTCGGCTAGCCTCGACGTCGTGTCCGCCCGTTCCGCTCCCGCCGTGCCGGCCGTGGGGCTCTTCACCGGCCGGCACGCGCTGGCCGAGCTGACCGGGGTGGACGGCGCGCTGCTGGACGACGAGGAGCTGCTGCGCCAGGTGCTCGCCGACGCCGCCACCGAGGCCGGCGCCACGGTGTGCCAGGTGATCGCCCAGCGCTTCCAGCCGCAGGGCGTGACGGTGCTCGCGCTGCTGGCGGAGTCGCACGCCTCGCTGCACACCTACCCGGAGAACGGTTCCGCCTTCATGGACGTGTTCACCTGCGGCGGGAGCGCGGCTCCGCAGGTGGCGGTGGACGCGGTGGCCCGCGCGCTGCGCCCCGCCGCCGTGCACTGCACGGTTGTCGATCGGGGCGCCGCGTGACCCGCCGCACGGTCGTGGACCGGGGCGCCGCGTGAGCCGGTGGCTCGACGAGCCGCTCGGCGACGGGCTGACCCGGCGGTGGCGGCTGGACGAGGTCCTCTGGGAGGGCCGCACGGACTACCAGCACGTCGTGGTGGCCCGCACCGCCCACGGCGTCACCCTGTTCTGCGACGGCGAGCGGCAGAGCGCCGAGCTCTCCCAGCTCGTCTACCACGAGGCGCTGCTGGTGCCCGCGCTGCTGCTCGCGACGGCCGTGGACCGGGTGCTGGTGATCGGCTCCAGCGAGGGCGTGGTGAGTGAGCTGGCGGTGGCCGCCGGGGCGTCGGTCGTGGACCACGTGGACATCGACCGGGAGTGCGTGCGGCGCTGCGCCGAGTTGCTGCCCTACGGCTACACGCCCGCGTCGCTCGCCGCCGCCGAGCGCGGTGACGGCCCGGTGCGGGTGCACTACGCCGACGGCTGGGCGTTCGTCCACGACACGCCGGACCGCTACGACGTGGTGGTCGTCGACCTCCCGGACGAGCGCGGCGACGGCGCCCAGCACGACCGGCTGTACTCCGCGGACTTCCTGGCCCGCTGCCGCGACCTGCTGACCCCCGGCGGGGTGGTCGCCGCCCAGGCCGGCTGCCCCACGCTGTGGCGCAACGCCACGCTGGCGACCGCGCTCGACCGGTTCCACGCGGTGTTCGGCGCGGTGACCTACTACGGCAGCGACGAGCACGAGTGGGCGTTCCTGTTCGGCTCCGAGCGGGCGCGGCCGTTGTCCGACGGCGTCACCGCGTACCGGCCGGTCTCGATCGACGCGGACGCCCTGCGCGCCGGCACCACGCCCCCGCGGGCGCTGCGCTGCCGGTAGCGGCCCCGGTAGCGTCCACGGCGTGGACCTTCGACTGAGCGACGAGCAGGACGCGCTGCGCCGGTTGGCCGCCGACTTCATCGACCGCGAGGTGATCCCGCACGCCGCCGAGTGGGACCGGCGCGAGTCCGTGGACACCGCGATCGTCCCGCGCCTCGGCGAGCTGGGGCTGCTGGGCGTGACGATCGACGAGGAGTACGGCGGCTCCGGTGGCGACCACCTGGCGTACTGCCTGCTGCTGGAGGAGCTGGGCCGCGGCGACTCCTCGATCCGCGGCATCGTGTCCGTGTCGCTGGGCCTGGTGGCCAAGACCATCGCCATGTTCGGCACCGAGGAACAGAAGCGCGAGTGGCTGCCGCGGCTGTGCTCCGGCGAGGCGCTCGGCTGCTTCGGCCTGACCGAGCCGGACACCGGCTCCGACGCCGCGGCGCTGCGCATGCGGGCCGAGCGCTCCGGCGGCGACTGGGTGCTCACCGGCTCCAAGATGTTCATCACCAACGGCACCTGGGCCGCCGTCGCCCTGGTGATGGCCCGCACCGGCGGCCCCGGCCCCAAGGGCATCACCGCGTTCCTGGTGCCGACGGACACGCCCGGCTTCACCGCGCGGGAGATCCACGGCAAGCTCGGCCTGCGCGGCCAGGCCACCGCCGAGCTCATCCTGGACGGGGTGCGGGTGCCGGACTCCGCGCGCCTCGGCGACGAGGGCCAGGGCTTCCGCGTCGCCATGAGCGCGCTCGCCAAGGGCCGCATGTCCCTGGCCGCCGGCTGCGTCGGCATCTGCGCCGGCTGCCTGCGGGTGTCGGTGGACTACGCGAAGAACCGCACCCAGTTCGGGCGGCCGATCGCCGGCTTCCAGCTCGTGCAGGACCTGCTCGCCTCGATGGCACTGGAGGCGGACGCCGCGCGCCTGCTGGTCTGGCGGGTGGCGGACCTGATCGACCGCGGCGAGCCGTTCGCCACCGAGGCGTCCATGGCCAAGCTGTACGCCAGCGAGGCCGCGGTGCGTGCCTCGAACGCGGCCCTGCAGGTCTTCGGCGGCTACGGCTACATCGACGAGTACCCGGTCGGCAAGTACCTGCGGGACGCCCGCGTCACCACGGTCTACGAGGGCACCAGCCAGATCCAGAAGCTCCTCATCGGCCGTGCCCTCACCGGCGTGAACGCCTTCACCTGACGCCGGGCCCGCCCGGCCGGCCTCACAGGTGCTCGACGCCGAGGGCCGGGTCGAGGGCGTGCAGGTGCTCGGCGATCAGGCGGCGGTGGCAGCGGTCCGGCTCGTGCTCCAGGCAGAGCAGCGCCACCGGTCCCTCGGCGGCCAGCAGCAGGACGGAGCGCAGCGCCTCGGCGGCCACCGGGGTGGCGAGCTGGGCGTGGAAGCGCTCCAGGGCCTCCGGGCGGCCGGCGTGGAACGCGGCGCGGTTGTCGCGCGGGTTGCCGAGCGCCGGCAGGTGCACGTAGCGCAGCCCGGCGGCCGGCAACGCCTCGGACAGCCGCCGTCGCGAGTAGCCGGGTTTGCGCGAGGACGGCGTGAGCCGGACGTCGGCGACGGTGCGGGCGCCGGCCGCGAGCAGCGTGGCCACCAGGTCCTCCACCGGGCGGCGCTCGTAGCCGATCGTCAGCAGCACGGCGCTCAATGGTCCGGCGGGACGTACTTCGGGATGTGCGGCGGCACGTAGCGGGGGAGGGCCTGCGACTGGTGCGGCGGCGCGTACGGGGAGGCGTCCGGCGGCAGGTACCGCGGGATCGCGCCGCCGCTCTCCTCCTCCGGCGGGATGTAGGGCGGGATGTGCTGCGTCGTGGAGATCGGGCCGGTCGGCGTGGTCAGCAGCCTCGACAGCTCGCCCAGCAGCGTGGTCGCGTCGTGCTGACGGCCGCGCGGGTCCCGCGAGATGGCGCGCAGCACCACTTCGTCCACGTCCGTCGGGATGCCTGTGACCAGCGTGCTCGGCGGCACCACGGAGTGCGTCGTCGCCGGGTAGACGACCACCTCGGGGTCGTGCGGGCTGCGGCCGGTCAGCGCCTTGAACAGCACCGCGCCCACGCCGTACACGTCGGTGCGCACGCTCACCGCCGCGCCCACGATGCCCTGCTCCGGCGACATGTACCCGGGGGTGCCGCCGGCGATGGTGCGCTCCGCGCGGTCGCCCAGCAGCTTGCCGAGGCCGAGGTCACCGAGCAGCAGCCGCTCCCGGCCGTCCGGCAGGGACCGGTACAGCACGTTCGACGGCTTCACGTCGCGGTGCAGGATGCCGGCCTCGTGCAACGCCTGCAGCCCGCGGGTGATCTCCGCGGCCACCGACACCGCCACCCGCCACGGCAGCGGACCCTTCTCCAGGCGCTGCGCCAGCGTGCCGCGGTCGGCGAAGGTCATCACGAAGTACGGCCGGCCGTCCGGCAGGTCGCCGATGTCGTGCACCCGCACCACCCGGTCGGAGTCCGCCCGGCGCAGCAGCCGCGCCTCGGCGAGGAACCGGTCCCGGCCGTCGGCCTCGTGCACCCACTGCCGGGACAGGACCTTGATCGCGACCACCGAGTCCAGCGCCTCGTCCACGGCGCGCAGCACCGTGGCGAAGCCGCCGCTGCCGGCCCGGCCGGTCACCGCGAAGCGGCCGATCCGGCTCGGCGTGGCCGCCGTCGGCGGCGTCGGCGGCGTGGGTGGCGCCCCGGACGGGTGGGTCATGGCTCGTATCATGCCCCGCCGCACCGGCCCCGCTCATGGGGTACCGCGCAACCTGCGGCGCCCGGTCAGGGCGTCAGGGCGATGAACAGGAACGACGCGAACACCACCAGGTGCACGCTGCCCTGCATGACGGTCGCGCGACCCGGCGTGACGGTCAGGATGCCGGCGGCGACGGTGAGCGCGAGCAGCACCGTCTCGGTGGGGCCCAGGCCCAGCAGCAGCGGGCCGTCCAGCCAGATCGACGCCACCGCGATCGCCGGGATGGTCAGCCCGATGCTCGCCAGCGCCGAGCCGAACGCCAGGTTGATGCTCGTCTGCACCCGGTTCCGCAGCGCCGCGCGCACCGCGGCGATGGTCTCCGGCAGCAGCACCAGCAGCGCGATGGCCACGCCGACCACGGCCCGCGGCGCGTCGATCGAGCGCACCCCGGACTCGATCGCCGGGGACACCGACTTGGCCAGGCCCACCACCGCCACCAGCGAGGCCGTGAGCAGCGCGAGGCTGAGCCAGGCCACCCGCGTGCTCGGCGGCTGCGCGTGCTCGTCCTCGTCGGCGCACTTCTCACCGGCCGGCAGGAAGTAGTCGCGGTGGCGCACCGTCTGCACGAACACGTACACCCCGTACAGCGCGAGCGAGACCACGGCGGCGAACGCGAGCTGGCCGGCGGAGAACGTCGGCCCGCTGGTGCTGCGGGTGAACGTCGGCAGGACCAGGCACAGCACGGCCAGCGCGGTCACCGTGGCCAGCGCCTTGCTGCTGCCCTCGGCGTTGAACACCACCACGTTGTGCCGCATGGCGCCCACCAGCAGGCACAACCCCAGGATGCCGTTGCAGGTGATCATGAACGCGGCGAACACGGTGTCCCGGGCCAGCGACGCGGTGGACTCCCCGCCGGAGATCATCAGCGTGACGATCAGCCCCACCTCGATGATCGTCACGGCCAGCGCCAGGATGAGCGAGCCGTACGGTTCGCCGACCCGGTGCGCCACCACCTCGGCGTGGTGCACCGCGACCAGCACGGCCGCCACCAGCGCCAGGCCCACCAGGGCCACCGCGAACGCGGGCAGGCTCCGGCCCCAGGCCAGGACGAGCACCAGCAGGGCGACGGCGGGGGCGACCAGGGTCCAACGGGGCAGCGCGGAGATCGTCACGCCCCTCACCCTGACACGTCGGCCGGCGGCACCTCACAGGTGTCCAGCCCGTGCCGGCCCGGCGTACCCGCGAGCGTGAGCGCCTCGTCCTGCCCGACGAGTGCGCAGCGCACCATGCCGCGGGCGGTGTGCAGCGGCGCGCGGATCGGCGCGTGCGTGACGTAGGTGAGCACGTCGCGCGCCACGGCGCCGTCGTCCAGCTCGACCCGCCCGGTGCGCAGCGCCGCCAGCGCGTATCGCTCGCCGCGGCCCTCGCACACGTCGAGCACCCGCAGCTGCTCCCGCGTGACCATCAGCACGGCGTGCTCCTCGACCACCCCCGGCCAGGCCGCGAGCGTCGCCGGCCGCGCGCCG
>DASWTI010000706.1:0-16862 GCA_036402215.1 Pseudonocardiaceae bacterium | reverse complement strand
TGGTGGCGGCCGCCGGGGCGCTGCTCGCGCTGTTCACCGGCGTCGGCCGCACCACGCTCGCCATGGCGCGCAACGGCGACCTGCCGCGCGGGCTGGCCGCCGTGCACGAGCGGTACGCCGTGCCGCACCGCGCCGGCCTGCTGGTGGCGCTGGTCGTCTGCGGGCTCGTGCTCACCACCGACCTGCGCGGCGCGATCGGCTTCTCCTCGTTCGGCGTGCTGGTCTATTACGCGGTGGCCAACGCTGCGGCGTTCACCTTGCGGCGCACCAGGTTCGTGCCGGCGCTGGGCCTCGCGCTGTGTGTGCTGCTGGTGGTCACGCTGCCCTGGCCGTCGGTGCTCACCGGCGCCGCCGTGCTCGCCGCCGGCCTGCTCGGCCGAGCCGTGGCCCGGCGCCGGCCGGCGTCCCGGCCCTAGTCCAGGCCCCGGTCGGTTCCCGGGCGGGGGCGGGGGGCGCGGCCGGCCGGCTGCCGCAGCGGTGGCGGCGTGGGCACCTCGCCGAGCGGTGCCGTCACGTCCTCGCCGGCCGGCAGGTCCAGCGGGGAACCGTTGTGCAGCACCGTGAGCGACGTGCAGTCCCGCGCCGTGTACGTCACCCCGGACGGCGTGATGTCCACCCGCAGCACCGCGCCGCGGAACCGCAGCCCGAAGCACAGCCGCGACAGGCGCGGTGGCAGCCGCGGCCGGAACGAGAGCCGGCCGTCGCCGTCGTGGCGCATGCCGCCCAGGCCGGACACCAGCGCCACCCAGCTGCTGGCCAGCGGCGCGATGTGCAGCCCGTTCACCGTGTTCTCGTGCAGGTCGTCCAGGTCGGTGAGCGCCGCCTCGGCCAGGTAGTCGTGCGCCAGTTGCAGCGCGCCCACCTCGGCGGCGAGCACCGCCTGGCTGCTGGCCGAGAGCGACGAGTCCCGCACCGTGATGGCCTCGTAGTAGGCCATGTTGCGGGCCTTCTGCCCATCGGTGAACTCCGCCGGGAAGTGCTGCATGGCGAGCACCAGGTCCGCCTGCTTGGTCACCTGCCGCCGGTAGATGTCGAAGTACGGGTAGCTCAGCATCAGCGGGTAGTGCTCCGGCGGCGTGGCCGTGAAGTCCCAGTGCGCGTGCCGGGTGAAGCCCGCGCTCTGCGGATGCACCCCGAGCTCCTCGTCGTACGGCACGGTCATCGCCCGCGCCGCGTCGCGCCAGGCCGCGCTCTCCTCCTCGTCCACGCCGAGCGCCGCCGCGCGCGCCGGGAACTTGGCGGCCGCGTCGGCCGCGGCCAGCAGGTTCCGCCGCGCCATCAGGTTCGTGTAGACGTTGTCGTCGGCGATCGCCGAGTACTCGTCCGGCCCCGTCACGCCGTCGATGTGGAACGCCCCGCCCGGGTCGTGGTGGCCGAGCGAGCGCCAGAGCCGCGCGGTGTGCACCAGCAGGTCCAGCCCGAGCGTGCCGGCGAACTCCTCGTCGCCGGTCACGTCCACGTACCGGATCACGGCGTCCGCGACGGCCGCGTTGACGTGGAACGCCGCGGTGCCGGCCGGCCAGTAGCCCGAGCACTCCGCGCCGGTGATGGTGCGCCAGGGGAACGCCGCCCCCGCCAGGCCGAGCTGACGCGCCCGGCCGAGCGCCGCGGGCAGCGTGTCGTGCCGCCAGGCCAGCGCGTGCCGCACCGCGTCCGGGCTGGTGTACGTGAGCGTCGGCAGCACGAACATCTCGCCGTCCCAGAACGAGTGCCCGTCGTAGCCCTGCCCGGTGAGGCCCTTGGCCGGAATGGCCCGCCGCTCGGCGCGCGCGCCGGACTGCAGCACGTGGAACAACCCGAAGCGGATGGCCTGCTGCAACTCGGCGTCGCCCTCCACGACCACGTCGGCGGTGCGCCAGAAGTCGTCCAGGAACTCGCGCTGCTCGGCCAGCAGCCCGTCCCAGCCGGTCGCCGTCGCGCCGGTGAGCGCGGCGTCCACCTGGTCGCGCAGGGCCGGCACCGAGCGCCGGCTCGACCAGCCGTAGCCGACGTACTTGACCATCACCAGCCGCTCGCCGGGCGCCAGCCGAACCGCGAACGACGTGCGCGCCAGGTCCTGCGAGCTCTCCACCCGCGGCGTGACACCCGCCGGCTCCAGCACCTCGTGGTCCATCGCCGCGGCCACCCGCAGTCCGCTGCGCGCCAGCCGGTGCACCAGCACCGCCGTCGAGCCGTGCACCGAGTCGTCCTCGGCGCGCAACGGCTTGTCCAGCGCCGCGGCCGCGCGCGGGTCCGGGTCCTGCGGCGGCAACGCCTCGTTGGCCACCAGCTCGGACTGCACCACGATGCGCACCGGCCGGTCCACCGCGCGCACCTCGAAGCGCACCGCCGCCACCGCCCGCTGGGTCAGCGAGACGATCCGCTCGGTGATCACCTCGACCGTGCTGTCGGCCGGCGACGTCCAGCGCAGCTGGCGGCGCAGCACGCCGGAGCGGAAGTCCAGCACCCGCTGGTGCGCGGCCAGCTCGCCGTAGCGGACGTCCAGCGGCTCGTCGTCCACCAGCAGCCGGATGACCTTGCCGTTGGTCACGTTCACCACGGTCTCGCTGGACTCCGGGTAGCCGTAGGCGGCCTCGGCGTGCGGCAGCGGGCGTTCCTCGTACACGCCGTTGAGGTAGGTGCCGGGCACGCCGTGCGGCTCGCCCTCGTCCAGGTTGGCGCGCCAGCCGATGTGACCGTTGGACAGCGCGAACAGCGCCTCGGCGATCGGCAGCGTGCGTTCGTCCAGCCGGATCTCGCGCAGCACCCAGGGCTCGACGGGGAACACCTCGTCGATGATCACCCGGTCACCCCGTTCCCCGTGTCGGTGCCGTCGCTCGGGCCCGCGCGATCGCCGCTGCCGTCGCCGGCCAGCTCACCCAGGTCGTCGACCACCAGCGTCGCACCCACGTCCAGCAGGGCCTGCCGCTGGTGCGCCCGGTCCACGCCCACCACCACCGCGAACCCGCCCGCGTGCCCGGCGGCGACCCCGGACAGCGCGTCCTCGTACACCGCCGCCTCGTGCGGCTCCACGCCCAGCTTCCGCGCCGCGTGCACGAACATGTCCGGCGCCGGCTTGCCCGCCAGCCCCTCCACGTGCGCCACCAGCCCGTCCACCACCACGTCCATCCGGTCCACCAGCCCGATGGACTCCAGCACCGGGCGGCAGTTCGTGCTCGACGACACCACCGCGCACGGCGCCCCGCGCACCTCGTCCAGGAAGCGCACCGCCCCCGGGTAGGCGTCCAGCCGGCCGGAGCGCAGCGCCGCGAGCACCAGCTCGTTCTTGCGGTTGCCCAGCCCCTGCACCGTTTCCCGGTCCGGCGGATCGTCCGGCTCGCCGTCCGGCAGCGTGATGCCCCGCGACGCCAGGAAGGCCCGCGTGCCGTCGGCCCGCAGCCGCCCGTCCAGGTAACGCGGGTAGTCCACCGCCGGGTCGAACGGCCGCTCCCCGCGCGCGGCCAGGAACGCGTCGAACATCTCCCGCCAGGCCGCCGCGTGCACCTCCGCCGTACTCGTCAGCACCCCGTCGAGATCGAACAGGTGGGCCCGGACACCGGTCAGCTCGCTGCGCATGTCCCAGCAGTACCCGGCCCGATCACCCCCGACACCCGGACACGCCGTGCCGCCCGCCGCCGCGTGCCCGGTCAACCCAGCCGGGACAGCTCACCGCGCGGGCCGCCACCCAGCGGCGGCCGGGCGGCCGTGCCGTCGAAGCCACGGCCGACCAACCGGCCGGGCCCCATGGTCACCTCGCCGGTCGGGCCGGAGGACACCTGGCTCAGGCTGGCCGACAGGTCCGCCTCCACGCCGCCGGGCAGCTTCAGCCGCACCAGGAACGGCAGCACGAAGCCGACGGCCACCAGCCCGATCAGGATCGGCGTGAGCGTGCTGATCACCACCGTGGTCACCTTGTCGGTCAGGAAGAAGCCGACCCAGAGTGCCACCAGGAGCGCGCCGGCCAGCCCCATGATGGCGACGCTGCCGGCGAGCCCGGTCCGGGTGATGGTGAGGCTCTGTTCCGCCAGCGTCATCACGCGACGGGCCTCGGCGTGCTCCGGGTCGCAGCGCAGGCAGTTGCGCAGGTAGCGCAGCGAGCGGCGCAGGTGGAACGGCCGGGCCTGCACCTCGGGGCCGGTCTCGCCCGCCTTGTAGGCCGCCACGCCCGCGACGTAGTAGGGGTCCGCCTGGTCGGCCGCCAGCTCGATGGCCTGCTGCGCCGCGTTCAACGCCTCCAGGTGCAGGTCCCGCCGCTGGGTCGCGTCGCCGCGCTCGATGAGCAGCCGGGCCAGCGCCACCAGCAGCTGCCACTTCGGCTGGTCACAGTCCGAGCGGGCAAGTGCCTGGCGCAGCACGCGTTCCGCCGCCACCAGATCGGCCGGCGGCGACTTGGCCAGCGCCAGCGCCAGCCCGATCGCCGCCGAGCCACTCGCCGGCTCGATCACCAGCGCCTGCCGGAAGTGCCGCACGGCCCGCTGCGCGTCCGTGCCGTCGGTGCTCGCCGGGTCACCCTCGAACCCGCGCTGCAGGTACAGGCCGCCCAGCTCGATGTGTGCCTGCCCGTCGTACCAGTCGCGCTCGACTGCCTTGGTCAGCAGCTCCTCGGCCTCGTCGAGCCGGTCCATCTGCACGAACAGGGCACCCAGGTCCACGTAGCTGCCGTCGTACGGATCGAGCTCGATGGACCGCCGCAGGTGGTACTCGGCCTGCCGCAGATCACCTTGCTGCGACGCCAGGACGCCCAGGCAGGTGTGCGCGAGGTGGGATCGCGGCTCCTCGGTCAGCACGTCGTGACACAGCTTCTCGGCCTCGGCCTCCCCGTTCGGCTCGCCCTGCCGCACCAGCGTCCACGCCAGCCCCAGCTTGGCGTCGGCGGAGTACGCGTCCTCGGTGAGCGCCGCCCGGAAGTGCCGCAACGCCTCGTCGTGGTCGTCCCGCGAGAACGCGACCCAGCCGCGTCCGCGCAGCGTCTCCGCCCGCTTACCGGGGTTGACGGTGGCCTCGGCCGCCGCGACGAAGGACCGTTCCGCGGGTTTCCACCGCCGCGCGTCACGGTGCACCCAACCTTGCTCGATCAACAGGTCGGGATCCACCGGCCGGCGAGCCAGCGCGGGGGCCAGCATGTCGAGCGCCTCCGAGAACCGCCCGAGCGACCGCAGCGTGGCCGACCGCGCCACGAGCGCCCACGAGGACCGCGGCGCCACCTCCAGCGCCCGGTCGAACCAACCCAGCGCCTCCTCGTACTCGTTGCGGTCGTCGTGCAGCTCGCCGAGCTCGGTGAGCAGTGACGAGTCGTACGGCTCGATCTCCAGGCCCTGCCGCAACACAGACTCGGCCTCGTCCAACCGGCCCATGAGCCGCAGCGCATTGCCCTTGGACCACAGCAGATCGACGTCTCGGCGATGGACCGCCAGCATCCGGTCGTAGACCGCGATCGCCTCGTCCCACCTGCCGAGGTCCTCCAGCAGGCCGCCGAGCTTCATCCCGATCCCCGCGTAGTTCGGCCGCTCAGCCAGGTACTCGACCAGCAGGCGCTCCGCCTCGTCGAAGCGGCGGAGCCGGCGAAGGGCGATGCTGCGGCCGCCGAGCGCGGCCCTGCTGTCCGGGCTCAGGCGCGTGGCGTCCTCGTAGGAGGCGAGGGCATCGTCGGGCCGTCCGATGTCGAGGGACATGTCTCCGATGACGAGGGGAAAGCGGACGTCGCCCGGGTGTTCCGCCAGGCTGCTCCGGGCCAGGGCGAAGGCGTCGTCGTACCGCCGGAGGTGACGCAGCAGCTCCGTGGTCTCGTAACGGGTATCGGCGTTGTCCGTCAGGCCGCCGAGAACCTTCATGGCCTCCTCTGGCCGGTCGGTGTCGCGCAACAGATCCGCCAGCAGGTGGCTGAGGTGCCGGCCCTGTCCGACCTCGCCGATGCCCCTGCGGGCGGCGTCGATGGCGCCCTCGAAGTCACCTCTGTCCCGGCGCAGCCAGACCTGTTGCAGCCACAGGTCGTCGGCCGCGGGATGACGGCGGAGCGCACGCGTCACGAGACCGTCGGCCTCGGAGAACCGGCGTAGCTGCCGCAACAGGGAGATCGCCGCCTCCCAGCCGTCGACGTAGTCCGGGTGGGTCCGGGTGGCCTCCTCGAACAGCTCCAGCGCCTCCTGGTGCCTGCCCTGCCACTGCAGGGTGTTCCCGAGCCGCCGTCGGACGTACACCGAGTCGGGCATCCGGGCACAGGCGTCACGAGCCACCTTCTCGGCGTCCTCCAGCCGCCCCAGCCATCCCAGGCAGGTAATGAGATCGCCCACGAACATCAGGCGGTTCGGCTGGAGCCCCGCCGCCCGCCGGAACCACGTGCACGCGTCCTCGTCGCGGTCCTGGTCGGCGAGCACCCAGGCCATCTGGTGGATCGCCACGGCGTGCTCGGGGTCCGCGTCGAGCACACCGGTGAGCAACTTCTCGGCCTCGCGGAACCGGCGGCAGACCCGCAGCAACTTGACCGAGGCGAGGACCTCGTCGGGAGTCCGGGGCGCCCGGCCGTGGGCCCGCAGGGCCAGCTCCGCGGCGGCGTCGAACGCCTTGTGCTCGACGTGGCGCCAGGCCAGCCGGTGGAGGAGACCGATGTCGGCCGGCAGCCGCCGCATCGCCGCGTCGATCACGGCGACGGACTCGGTCGTCCGCCCCAGCACGGCCAGGACGTAGGCGTGGTTGTCGTGATAAATGGCGACGTCGGGTTCCAGGGCGCACGCCGTTCGGTACCTGTCCAGCGCGGCCGAGAGATCTCCCGCGGCGAACAGCACCTCACCGTGGGCGGCATGGAGGGGCGCCGCGTGCGGCATTACGCCCAGCGCGTGTCCCAGCAGCGCCGACGCGTCCGTGCTCCGCGCGGCACCCATGAGTCGACCGGCCAGGCCGCTGTGTGCCCTCACGTGGTGCGGGTCGAGCGCCACGGCCCGTTCGGCGCGGGCGACGGCGTCCGGGAACCGCGCCATCATCTCCAGCGGGTAGCCGGCGGCGAGCTGGAGTTCGGCGGCATCCGGGTACATCGACGCGGCTGCGTCGGCCAGGGCCAGGGCCTCGTCCAGCCGGCCCAGGCCCGTCAGGGTGTACACGCTCTGCTCCAGCGCCTCCAGATGGTCCGGCGCGGCCGCCAGCACCGGCTCCAGCTCGGCCAGCGCCGCCGTCCGGTCACCGGCCTCGTCGATGGCCACCCTGGCGAGCGCGACCCGGACCAGATGGTGCTCCGGGTGGGCGGTGAGGGCCTCGGCTGCGGCGGATCGGGCCTCGTCGTACCGGCGGAGGCAGCTGAGCGCGGCGACCCGCCAGGCGTGGGCGGGCTCCAGGTTCGCGTCCAGCTTCAGGGCGGCGTCGAAGCGGCCCAGGGCCACCGCCCATTGCTCGCGCATCATGGCGATGCGGCCGTGTTCGACCTCGGCCTCCGCGGACGTGCCCAGCAGCTCGTCGATGAGCACGGCGGTGTCGTCATGCCGATAGGTCCGGCGGAGCAGGGTGATGCGGCGTTCGGCGGTCAGTTCGGGCACCCGAGTAGTGGACCGGTGACGCCGGGTGTCGCGCGACTGGCGATCGGGCGACACCGGAGTGACGGGGGAGGGGTTCTCCTGGAGTGCTCAGCGGTGACGGGCGACCTCGGGGTTGTGGCGGGGTGCGAGGGCCGCTCCAGCGGCTCTCAGGTGTTGCTCGGCACCCTCGCTGACATGCGATAACTCCGACCGCGCTCTCCCGCGCGCCGGGGCGCCCACCGGGCGGACCATGGTCCGTCCGGCGACGGTCGTTCCGACGATCTTGTAACGCCGGGGACACGTGACGCCTCCGAACGGCTGTTACCTCAGTGACGCCGAGCCTGGGAGGGCACGATGTTCGCCTACGCAGGACAACGCCCGTCGGAGCACGAGCCGCGCGAGGCCGCCGACCGGTACGCCGATGTGCTGCCGCTGTCGCCCCGCGCCGCCACCGCCCCGAGCCACGCGGGTGAGTACGACGCCGTGCCGGACGCCGGGCGCCGGCAGATCGAGCTGCGCCTGCTCGGTGGCTTCCGCCTCCTGGTGGGCGGCGAGCTGGTCCCGGTGGGCCTCACCGGCCAGCGGCTGCTGGCGGTGGTCGCGTGCCGCGGCCGGCAGGCCACCCGCAAGCAGATCGCGCAGGCCCTCTGGCCGGACGCGACGAGCGCCCGCGCGCACGCCAACCTGCGGACCGCGCTCTACCGCCTGGTCCGCAGCTGCCCGGAGGCGGTGCACGTCACCAGCTCCTACCTGCAGCTCACGGTGGGCATGCGGATCGACCTGGAGCAGACCACCCGCCTGGCGACGCACATCCTGAGCACCGACATCGTGTCCGACCAGGCCGTGCTGAGCGACGCCTTGCGGGCCAACTTCTACGAGGACCTGCTGCCGGAGTGGGACGACGAGTGGCTCGGTGACCACCAGTACCGCTACCGCCAGCTCCGCCTCACCACGCTGGAGACGCTGTCCAGCCGCCTCGCGGCCGCGGGCAACCACGGCGCCGCCGTGCAGACCGCCCTCGCCGCGGTGCAGGCCGACTCGCTGCGCGACAGCGCCCACGAGACGCTGATCCGGGCGTGCCTCGCCCAGGGCAACCGCAACGAGGCGCTCACCCACTACCTCACCTACAGCCGCATCCTGCGCGAGGAGCTGGGCCTCGACCCGCCGGCCAACCTCGGCCTGCTGCTGACCAGCGCGTGACCGCTGGATGACGCCAGAACCATTGGCGCACAAGGCATCCGACAACCCCCGCAGTGCCCCCGACGACTCCTCGGTGACGCCCCGGCGACGCCACCGGGCGGATCGTTGACGGGCAACCGCTCCGGCGTGCGCGTGCTGGGCCGGCCACCCCGCCCTGCTCGTGCCGCCGACGATCTCAGGACTGGTGATCACATGAGCAAAGCACCCGAGCTGGCCACCGCCGACCTGCCGCCGATCGTTCTGCCCAGCACCGACGAGCTGCCGCCGTTGTTGCAGGACAGTGACTTCTGGACCGACGACATGGTGGCCGCGGCTGGCATCCAGGTGCACGACGTGCCGTTCGTCAGCATCGGCGGCGGCATGGGGTCGTTCGTGACCGTGAACTACCTGCGAGTGGCCGGTGGCGTGCCGGCCTCCGACATCAAGGTGCTGTCCAACCTGAGCCACCCGTGGCAGACCTATGAGTACCTCACGAGGGTCTCGCAGCTGTCCCGGCGCCAGCGGATCCGCTCCGACTCCCAGTCGCGGCCGGACAACCTCTGGGGCTTCCCCTCGTACGCGCTGCAGGAGGCGCTGGTCAAGAAGTCGCCCAAGCCGCTCGCGCAGGTGCTGCTGGAGCCGGTGTTCGCCGACTTCTACACCCCCGAGCTGGACGTGGTGCTCAAGGGCATCGAGCGCGAGGCCGGCCGCATCGGCTACTGGGACATGCTGGTGCAGGGCGAGGCGCGCCTGGTGCGGCGCCGCACCGGCGGCGGCTACTACGTGCTGCACGCGCCGCGCCGCCCCGACGGGCACAACAGTGGGCTGATCGCCTTCCGCGCCCGCGACGTGCACATCGCGGTCGGCTACAGCGGCCTGCGGTTCCTGCCGGACCTGCAGGACTTCCGGGCGCGGATGAACGACTACCACCACGTGGTCAACGCCTACGAGGACCACGAGCACGTCTACGAGGCGCTGCGCCGCAAGCCCGGCCGGGTCGTCATCCGCGGCGGCGGCATCGTCACCTCGGCCGTGCTGCACCGGCTCATCGAGGACCGGCGCAAGTACGGCCTGCACACCGAGATCGTGCACGTCTTCCGCACCTTCTACGAGGGCAAGCACGGGCCGAACCAGTGGTGGCGCCGCCGCGGCAAGCACGGCTTCGCCTACCAGGGCTTCAACTACCCGAAGTCCGCGTGGGGCGGCCAGCTCTGGTCGGCCATGCGCCGCACCGAGGGCGACCAGCGGATCAAGCTGTACGACCTGATCGGTGGCACCACCACGGCGTGGCGCCGGCACTGGCAGGAGGGCCTGGAGCTGGCCCGCCGCGAGGGCTGGTACCGCACCCAGTCCGGGCAGATGGCCGGGCTGCGGCTGGACGGCGACCAGGTGGTGGCGCGGGTGAACGTGCCGAACGGCAGCCTCGACATCGCCGCCGACTACGTCATCGACTGCACCGGCCTGGACGGCGACGTCGCCGAGCACCGCATCCTCGGCGACCTGCTGGAGCACGGCGGCGCGGGGCGCAACCCGATGGGCCGGCTCGACGTGGAGCGGACCTTCGAGCTGCGCGGCTCCACCAACGGCATGGGCATGATCTACGTCTCCGGTGCCGCCGCGTTCGGCGGCTACTTCCCCGGCGTGGACACGTTCCTGGGGTTGCAGATCGCGGCCCGTGAGATCGCCGACGACCTGGCCCGCCGGGGCATGGCACGCAAGATGCGGCCGCTGCGGTCGATCAGCCAGTGGACCAAGTGGGTGCGCAACCGGCGCGTGTGACGACCGGACGCGAGACTGGAGAGAGAGGAGCCTGACGTGGTCCCCACGTTGTTCGGTCGCATCCAGACCCGGCTGTTCCTGCTGGCCGTGGTCGGCGGGGCAATCACCGCACTGATCACCCCGATCCTGCCGCTCGACGGCCCCATGGGCCAGCGCTACCAGGCCACCTTCGTGGTGCTCGCCTCGGTCGCGGTCCTCGGCGTGGCCTGGGAGCTGCTGTACCACCTGCTCATGCAATGGCGCTGGGAGAAGGACTGGCCGACGCTGTTCGGCCTGGTGACCCTGGTGCCCGAGGGAATTCTCGTCTGGGTGCTGGCCGACCGGCAGATCCTGCCCGGCCTGCCCGGACCGGTGCCCGGGGACGCGTTCCTGGTGCACTTCGTGCTGGTCTGGCTGGCGGTGTGGATGGTCGCGAACGGGCCCATGCGGGTGCCGTTCATCCGGTGGCGGTTCCGTGGCGGAAGGGTGTGGTGACGATGACCCAGACTGTCGACCGACCGGCCGGCCCGCGGGCCGGCGTGGACGAGGTGCTCGGCGTGCACTGCAAGAAGGGCCACTTCAACGACCCCCGCGTCTACTACTGCGGGGTGTGCGGGATGGCCATGGCCCAGACCACCCGTCGCCCGGTGCTCGCGGCCCGGCCGCAGCTCGGCGTGCTCGTGGTGGACGACGGGACCATGCTGCCGGTGCTCGGCAACCTGGTGTTCGGCCGCGCCCCCGACGCGGCCGAGGAGGTGGCGCAGGGCCGGGCCACCGCGGTGCCGCTCTCCGACCCGACGCTCTCCCGGGTGCACGTGAAGGTCGTGCTCAAGGGCTGGGACGTCATGGTGGAGGACGCCGGCTCCTCCAACGGCACCTTCGTCAACACCCCCGGTGAGGGGTGGCGGCGGCTGCGCCGCGGCAGCGCCGTGCCGCTGCGGCCCGGAGCCGAGGTGGCCGTCGGCCACCGCCGGTTCTGCTTCTACTCCAACCGGAACCCATGACCACCCTGTTGCTCGTCGACCTGGCCGTGATCGTGATCGCGGCCAGGTTGGCCGGTCGGCTGATGCAGCGGATCGGCCAACCGGCCGTGGTCGGCGAGATCGCCGTCGGCATCCTGCTCGGACCGACCCTCCTGGGCGGGGTGCTCACCGACCTGATGTTCCCCGCGGACGTCCGGTCGGCGCTGAAGGCCGTGGCGACGGTCGGGCTGGTGCTCTTCATGTTCGCCGTCGGCTACGAGCTCGACCACCGGCTGCTGCGCGGCCGGGCCCGCGCGGCGGCCGGCATCGCCCTCGGGTCGCTGCTGCTGCCGCTGGCCATGGGCGTGGCGATGGCCACCTGGCTGGCCACGCGGTACCGCCCGGACGACCCCGTGGTCTTCGTGCTCTTCATCGGGGTGGCGGTGTCGGTGACGGCGCTGCCGGTGCTGGCCCGCATCGTGGCCGACCGCCGGCTCGGCGGCACCCGGGTCGGCGGCCTCGCGGTGGCCGGCGCGGCCGCGGTCGACGTGGCGGCCTGGACGCTGCTGGCCGTGGTGCTGGCCCTGGCCGGCGGCGGTGCCCCGTGGCAGATGCTCGGCCTGGTGCCCTATCTGCTGGTGATGTTCCTGGTGGTCAAGCCGCTGCTGGCGCGCGGCATGCACCGCTGGACGCGCCGGGAGGCGTTCGCCCCGGTGGTGGCCGGCATCCTGCTGTCCGCCGCGGCCACCGAGTGGCTCGGCCTGCACTACGTGTTCGGGGCGCTGTTCTTCGGCGCGCTGCTGCCCGGGCGGGACAACCCGCAGGTGCAGCAGCAGGTCGAGCAGCTCACCCGGGTCGGCGGCATGGTGCTGCTGCCGGTCTTCTTCGTGGTGGCGGCGCTGGACGTGGACCTCACCGGGCTGGGGGTGGTCGGGCTCGGCGAGCTCGTGCTGATCCTGCTGGTCTCCGTGGGGGCGAAGCTCGTCGGGGCGTACCTCGGCGCGCGGCTGGCCGGCGTCGCGCCGGGCGACGCCGGCCAGATCGCGGTGCTGATGAACGCCCGGGGTGTCACCGAGATCGTGGTGCTGCAGGTGGGCCTGCAGCTCGGCGTGCTGGACACCCGGCTCTACTCGCTGATGGTCGTCATGGCGCTGCTCACGACGGCCATGACCGGCCCGCTGCTGGCCGGCCTGGACCGGCTCACGGCCCGCCGCACCGGCGTGCCGACGGCGGCCCCGGGGCGGACCGCGGACGACGCCGAGGTGCCCGCGCCTCGTACCGGACAGGACGACGCCGTGGTGGTGTCCGTCCAGTAGCGTCGCCCGCATGCGTGACACCAGGTGGCCGGCCGCGCCTCTCGCGGCCGGCCACCTCGACGCGTCCACCATGCTCCCGGCCGCGGCGTACACCGATCCCGCCGTGCTCGCCTGGGAGCGGCGGCACCTGTTCGCCGGCTCGTGGAGCTGCCTGGGCCGGCTCGACGAGCTGCTGCCCGCCCCGGCCACCCAGCGCGGCGTCCTGATCGGCGACGTGCCCGTGCTGCTCACCGTGGACGAGGGCCGGCTCGCGGCGTTCGCCAACACCTGCCGCCACCGCGGCCACGAGTTGCAGCCCGACGGCGGCACCTCCCGTCAGCGCGTCGTGGTGTGCCCGTACCACGCCTGGGTCTACGGCCTGGACGGCGCGCTGCGCGCCGCGCCGGGCTTCCGTGACGTGCCCGGGTTCGTGCCCGGCGAGCACGGGCTGGTGCGGCTGCCGTCCGCCGTCTGGCACGGCTGGGTCCTGGTCAACGCCACCGCGGACGCCGCGCCGCTCGCCACCTACCTCGGCGCGCTCCCGGGGCTGGTCGCCCCGTACGCGCCGGAGTTGTTGCACCGCACCGACTCCCACTCCTACGAGGTGCGGGCCAACTGGAAGGTGATCGTCGAGAACTACCAGGAGTGCTACCACTGCCCGCACATCCACCCGGAGCTCTGCGCGGTGTCGCCACCGGCCAGCGGGGACAACTACGCGCTGCCCGGCGCCTGGGTGGGCGGCTCGATGGAGCTGCGGGAGCACGCCGAGACCATGTCGTTCGACGGGCGCACCGGGGGCGAGTTCATCCCCGGCGTGGACCGGCGGCGGGTGCTCTACCTGGCGCTGCTGCCGGACCTGCTGCTCTCCCTGCACCCGGACTACGTGATGACCCACCGACTGCGGCCGCTCACGCCGGACACCACGCACGTGGAGTGCTCCTGGTACGTGCCGGCGCCGGTGTCCGACGCCGGCTACGCGGTGGAGTTCTGGGACCGCACCAACCGCCAGGACTGGGCGGCGTGCGAGTCGGTGCAGCGCGGCCTCGGCTCGCCGCACTTCCGGCCGGGTCCGTTCGCCCCCAGCGAGGACGCCGTCCAGCGCTGGGTGGCGTTGATCGCCCGCGCGTACGGCGGCACCCCGCCCTGGGAGCCCCTGGGCGGGGTGCCGCTCACCTGACGCGCCGGCCGGTCAGGCCCGCCCGGGAGCCGTCCCGGCGGCCGGGCCACCGTCGGCACCGACCTTCTCGGCCGGGGCCACCGGAATGTTCCCGGACCAGGCCTCGTGCGCGGCGAGGCGGACCAGCTCCTCCTCCCGCTCCTGCACGCGCTTCATGGCGAAGCGCAGCATGGGCGGTGCCATCAGCGAGGTCACGATGGCCACCAGCACGACGCTGGTGTACGTGGCCGTGCTCAGCACGCCGAGCCGCAGGCCGGCCATCGCGATGACCACCTCCACGACGCCGCGGGCGTTCATCCCGGCGCCGATGGCCAGGCCCTCCCACCGGGTCAGCCTGCTCATCCGGGCGCCGAGGTAGGCGCCGGCGAACTTGCCGATGATGGCGATGACCAGGATCGCCAGGCCGGCCAGCGCGGTGGTGGCGTCGGCCAGCGTGGTGAGGTCCATCCGCAGGCCGGCGGTGGCCATGAACAGCGGGGCGAGCACCCACAGCACGACCGCGCGCAGCGGGGCCAGCTTGTGGTGGTTCGCCGACTTCGGGGCGCCGACGATGATGCCCGCGATGAAGGCGCCGAAGATCGCCTCCATGCCGAGCGCCTGGGTGGTGGCCGCGCCGAGCAGGATGGTGATGACCGTGACGGCGATCGTCGGGCCGGACTGCGGGGACCGGTCGGCCATCCGCATGATGCGCTGGATCACCGGGCGGGCCACCAGGAACGCGAAGGCCACGAAGCCGAGCAGGTAGAGCACCGAGACCGAGACGTGGCCGGTGGTGACCCCGACGGTGGCCATGGCGGAGACCACGGACAGCAGGAACCAGCCGACGGCGTCGTCCACCAGGCCGGCGGCCAGGGTGAGCTGGCCGACGTCACGGTGCAGCAGCTTCATGTCCGACAGCGTCTTGGCGATGACCGGAATGGCCGTGACGCACATGGCGACGCCCAGGAACAGCGCGAAGACGTCACGGTCGCCCGGCACCAGCGAGTCCGGCAGCAGGTAGCCGAGCCCGATGCCCAGGCCGAGCGGGATGAACAGGCCGGCCAGGCTGATCCGGGCCGCCGTGGCCCGGCGCCGGCGCAGCATGGCGAGGTCGATGTGGCTGCCGGTGACACCCACCAGCAGCAGCACGCCGATCTGGCCGGCCGCGTCCAGCAGGTGCATCTGGGACGTCTCGGCGGGCATCAGCCAGTTGGAGAGGCTGGGCCAGGCCCAGGCGAGCAGGGACGGGCCCACCAGCACACCGGCCATGAGTTCGCCGACGATCGCCGGCAGGCGGAACCGCTCGGCCAGTCGCCCGAGGGAGAACGCGAGCAGCAGCAGGGTGACGACCTGCAACAGGAACACGAGCAGCGAGTGCGCGGGCAACGGGGCCACCGGCGCTGCGAGCGTGGCGTGGACCATACGACGTCCCTTCCGGTCGTGGGAGCCGGTAGTGATTACCGATTGATAGTGGTATCGGGCGGAGCGTCACGGCGCCGCCTCAGTGGCGTGTCCGTCGAGGTCCCGTGAGCCGCGGGCTCCAGCCGCGCTCCACCGGCGCGCCGTTCTCGTGCTCAACCCGGCCCCCGGTCGCGCGTCCTAGAGGGCACAGGTTCCACGGGAGGAGTCGTAATGAGGCGAACGATCACGATTGTCGCTCTGGTCATGGCAGCCGCCGCGGTGGGCGCCGTCGGGGTTGCGGCCGCGGTGCCGGCCTCGGTGTCGACCACGCCGTACTGCGGCATCACCTGGGGCTCGCAGCCCAAGGAACTCACGCCGGGGTCCACCGCCGAGCTGGAGGGGATCCGCACCGGCCGGCACGACTGCTTCGACCGCCTGGTGATCGACGTCCGCGACGGCGACATCGCCGGGTACACGGTGTCCTACGTCGACCAGATCACCATGGACGGCTCCGGTGCCCCGGTCGCCGTCCGCGGCGGCGCCCGCCTGCAGGTCGTGGCCCGCGTGCCCACGCCCACCATGGACTCGATCTTCCTGCCCAACGGTGAGCTGGCGGACGTGACCGGCTACCAGACCTTCCGGCACGTCGCCTGGGCCGGCTCGTTCGAGGGGCAGACCACGATCGGCCTGGGCGTGCGCGCCCGCCTGCCGTTCCGCGTCCTGCTGCTGGACGGCCCCGGCACCGGTTCCCGCATGGTCGTGGACGTCGCCCACCGCTGGTGACCGACGGCGGCCAGGAGTGCCGGCGCGATTCGTTCGAGGGGTGGTCGCGCCGGCACCTCGACCCGGCGAGGCCCGGCGCACCGCGCCGGGCCTCGCTCGCGACGGTGCCCGAGGTGGTGCTCGGCGAGCTCGCGCGGTCCGCGCGAGGGGTGATCGTGCTGGCGGTGGACGGCCTGGGACACCGGGTGGCGCAACGGGTCTGGCCGGGAGCGGCGCTGCGGACGCTGACCGGCACCGTGCCCAGTACCTCGGCCACCGCCTGGCTCACCGCCCTCACCGGCGCCGCCCCGGCGGAGCACGGCGCGGTGGGCATGGCCTACCGCGCGGGCGACAGCCTCGTGCTCGGCGTGACGGGCGCCGTGCTGGCCGGTGACCCGCGGCCGCGTGCGGTGCTGAAACCGTTGCGCCGCACGGTGTTCGAGCGTTCGCCACGGCCGGCGCTGGCCCTCGCCCGGGAGCTGGACCACCTGCCGGGACCGTGGGCGCCCGCGCTGCTGCGCGGGGCCCGCCGGGCTCCCGCCGTGGACCCGGATGCGTTGGCGGCACAGGCATCCGACCCGCGGCGGCTGGCCGAGGCGGTGGCCGCCCAGGTGTCCGCGACGGCCGACCGCGGGCTCGCCTGGGTGTACGTGAACCTCGACGAGTACGTGCACGCGCACGGGTTCGACGAGGCGGTGCACGAGGGGATGGCCGCCCTCGGCGCGGCGGCGGCGGACTGGGCGCGGGCCGGCTGGACGGTGCTCGCGCACTCCGACCACGGGCAGGTGCCGGTGGCGCCGGACCCGGCGCTCGCCCGCGCCTGGGCCGCGCTGGACACCCCGGACGAGTGCGAGCTGCCGGCCGGTGG
>DASWTI010000705.1:0-9222 GCA_036402215.1 Pseudonocardiaceae bacterium | reverse complement strand
GACGCCACCGAGCAGCAGCGGCGCGCGGCGGAGGAGCTGGCCGCCCGGGTGCGGGCGGCCACCGCCCGGTACGCCGACCTGCGGACGGCCCTCGCCGACGGCTACGGCGGTTCCCCGCGGCGCGAGGGCACCGACGTGCACCTGGAGCACCAGGGCCACGGCCGCGACGGCGCGGTGCTGGACCCGGAGCGGCCGGAGATGCTGGTGTACGCCGTCGAGGGCGGCCGGGCGACGCTGCTCGGGGTGGTGTTCGTCATGGAGCGCGCAGGCGTGGCCGGGCCGGAGCCGGGCGGGCCGATCACCCGCTGGCACGCACACAACATCTGCCTGTCCGTGGCACCGCCCGGCATGGGCGTGGTGTCACCGTTCGGCGGCTGCCCGGCCTTCTCGGTGGCCGTGCTCTCGCCCGAGATGCTGCACGTCTGGGTGGTGGACAACCCGGGCGGCCCGTACGCCGAGTCCCTGCCGCCGGACTGGGTCCGCGAGTACCACACCACCCACGGCCGCCCCAGCTGACGCCCGCCGCGCCGCCCGCGCCCCGCCGCGCCGCCGTGGGCCGGGGAGGGGCAGGGCGGGCCGGGACGGGAGGGTCAGGTGCGGGTAGGCCGCGGCGTCACCCAGATGGTGATGGTGGCGCGGACGACGACAGTGCCGTGGCGGTCGCGCAGCTCCACCGGTACCGGCAGGTCCACGCCGGTGTCACCGAACTCCGGCAGCGGGTCGAGGGCCGCCACGGCGGTCAGGCCGGTGGTCGCCTTGGCCAGGTACTCCACGGTCATCGCCTTCGGCAACCAGCGGTGCGTGGGCGGCACGGTGGCCTCGGCGAGCAGGCCCATGGCGTACTCGGCGAGGTTGCACGCGGCGATGGCGTGGAACGTGCCGAGGTGGTTGTGCACGCCCCACCAGCGGGGGGCCCGCGCCTCGCAGCGGCCGGGCCGCAGGTCCGTCACCGTGGGCAGCACCGTCCTGAAGTACGGCACGCGCACCCAGGTCGCCACCGAGAACAGCCGGTTGCCGAGGGGCAGCGGCCGCAGCCGGCGCCACAGGTCGTACGTCGTCACGCCCTCAAGTTACCCGCCGGTAGCCGGGATCCCGCAACCCCGCGTCCGGCGGCGTCAGCCGAGGGCCAGCTCGGCGGGCAGCGTGCGCAGCGGACGGGCCGCGAGCACGGCGGCGGCGTCCAGCCCGGCGGCGGTGAGCACCGCCGCGGCGCGGGCGTCGGGCAGGCCGTTCAGCCAGCGCAGCGTCAGGTCCTGCCAGCCGTGGTCGGTGAGCCGGCCGTACAGCCGCAGCCGCGCGATGCCGCCGTCGGGGTGAATGTCCAGCATGACGTGGGTGACCGGCTTCACCGGGTCGAGCCGGAAGCGGTGCGTGGTGTCGGGCTGCAGCCGGGTCCGCGGCAGCAGCGGGAACCAGGAGGCCGACGGGCCGGGCACGGCGTCGTCGGAGCCGGCGTCCAGGCCCCAGAGCGCGGCCCGCTCCGGCGAGTTGCCCTTGTAGTGCGTGGTGGCCAGCTCCAGCACCCGCGGCAGCGCCTGCCCGGCGAGCGCGACGATCGCCCAGTCGTGCCCGTCGTCGCGCCGCCGCGCGGTCTCCCAGCCGTCGCTCATGAACCGGGAGTCCCCGGGCTGCAACATGTTGTCCGGCTTGGAGAAGAAGCTGTCGCTGCACGCCACCGCGCGGCCGCCGTTGGCCATCGCGGCGACGTCCACCGGCACGTCCAGCAGCTCCCGCGGGTCCGGCAGCGGCACGCCGTGCACCCGCAGCCGCGCCACCCCGCCGTGCGGGTAGATGGACAGCCGCACGTGGGTGAACCGCTGCTCGGTCACCACGGTGAACTCGTTGCGGGAGTCGCCCCGCAGCGGGCTGCGCGGCACGATCGTCACCCAGTCGTCGGCCAGCAGCTCCTCCGGCGACGGGTAGCCGTCGGCGGCGATCGCCTCCACCGAGCACTCCGGCGGGTAGTTGCCGGTGAAGTTCGCGGTGTCCACCACGACGGTGCGCGGCACGCCGGGCAGCCCCAGCCGCACCATGGCGAAGTCGTGACCCTCGGTGCGCCGCCGCCGGGTCTCCCAGCCGTCGTACACCTGGCCCTTGACGTTGAACGTCTGCGGGCTGAACACCGGTGCCTCCGGCCGGATCAGGTTCTCCTTGTCGGCGAAGAACTCGTCGTTGGCCGCGATGACCGCACCGCCCAGGGTGCGCACCGCGAGGTCCGGCAGCGTCGTGGTCACGTCGTCCTCCCGCTCACGGGCGCGTCAGGAGCACGCCCCTCGGTTCCTGGTCGATGGTGCCGATGTCCACGCCACGCAGCCAGGTGCGGTGCACCACACCACGCAGCCGGGCGCCGGCGTACGGGGTCACCGGGTGCCGGTGCCGCAGGGCGGCGGGGTCCACGGTGAACTCGTCGTCCGGGGCGAACGCCACCAGGTCGGCGTCCGCCCCCACCACGATGCGCCCCTTGCGCGGCGACAGCCCGACGAGATCCGCCGGTCCGGCCGCCATCCAGCGCACCACGTCGGCCAGGGGCACGCCACGCTCCCACGCCGCCGTCCAGACCACCGGCAGCCCGAGCTGCACCGACGCGATGCCGCCCCAGGCGGAGCCGAAGTCCCCGGCCTTGAGGTCCGCGGGGCACGGCGAGTGGTCGGACACGACGCAGGCGAGCGTGCCGTCGGCCAGCGCCCGCCAGAGCGCCCCGGCGTTGTCCGCGCCGCGGATCGGCGGGCAGCACTTGAACTCGGTGGCGCCGTCCGGCACCGCCTCCGCGGCCAGCGTCAGGTAGTGCGGGCAGGTCTCCGCGGTGAGCCGGGTGCCGGCCGCGCGGGCCGCGGCGACGAGCGGCACGGAGCCCGCCGAGGACAGGTGCACGACATGCGCCCTGGCTCCCGCGTCGGCGGCCGCGGCGGCCAGCCGGGCCACCGCGGTGTCCTCCACGCCCGGCGGCCGCGAGGCCAGGAAGTCGGCGAACCGGGCGGCGCCGTCGGCCGGGGGAGCGGCGTCCAGCGCGTCGGCGTCCTCGCAGTGCGCGATGAGCAGCGCGTCCAGCCGCGCCGTCTCGCGCAGCACGGCCGGCAACCCGGGCCAGTCCAGCCGGGGGAACTCGTCCACCCCGGACGGCGCGGTGAAGCACTTGAAGCCGAACACCCCGGCGGCGTGCAGCGGCGCCAGCTCGTCCAGGTTGCCCGGCACCGCGCCGCCCCAGAAGCCGACGTCCACGTGCACCGCGCCCTCGGCCGCGGCGCGCTTGGCCTCCAGCCCGGCGACCGTGGTGGTCGGCGGCACCGAGTTGAGCGGCATGTCCACGATGGTCGTGACCCCGCCGGCCGCGGCCGCCGCGGTGGCCGTGCGGAAGCCCTCCCACTCGGTGCGTCCCGGCTCGTTGACGTGCACGTGGGTGTCGACCAGGCCGGGCAGCAGCGCCAGGTCGTCCAGGTCGACGTGCCGCTCGGCGGACAGCATGGCGTCGCGCGCCTCGATCGCGGCGATCCGCCCGTCCAGCACGCACACCGCGGCGGCCACCGGGCCGGCCGGCAGGAACGCCCGCGAGGAGCGGACCACCAGGTCGTAGCCGGTCACCGGGAGACCTGGTACGCGCGCCAGTCGCCCACGGCCGTGATGTCGACGAGGCCCTCGGACGGCCAGCCGCGGCGCAGCACGGTGGCCAGCGACGCCGTGCCGTCCTCCAGCTCGACGACGCCGAGCTCCAGCTCCGGCGGCTCGGCCGGCAGCAGGTGGTGCAGCAGCGTCTCCAGCGGCACGTCGTACAGCTCGCCGGTCACCACGCCGCCGCCGCTGGGCACCTCCTGCATCGCGGGGAAGCGGCCGCCCACCGACCAGTAGCGGTAGCGCGGGGCGCTGCGGGCGACCCGGAGCAGCGGTGCGCCACGCAGCTGGTGGTGCAGCGGGCCGCCGCGCATACCGCCGCCGTTCAGGAAGAGCAACGCCATCCCGACTCCCGCCTGTGCGCCGTTGCGGTCACCGTAGCAACGCCGATCTCCCGGTGACGATCACCAGGCACGCACGAGGCGGGGGCGTCGGCCGGGCTACTCGTGGCGGCCCAGGGCGCACCACTCCATGACCGCCATGGCGCTGTAGAGCTTGTTCTCCGCCTGGCGGAACGCGATGCTGGTCGGCCCGTCGATCACCTCGGCGGTGACGTCCTCGCCGCGGTGCGCCGGCAGGTCGTGCATGAACACCGCGTCCGGGTAGCGGGCCATCATCTTCTCGTCCACCTGGTACGGCGCGAAGATCGTGCGCCAGTCCGGGTCCGGCTTGCTGCTGCCGGTGGTCTGCCAGCGCGTCGCGTACACCACGTCGACCGTGGCCGGCGGGGCCGCCGGGTCGTGCGTCTCGACGAACCGGCAGCCGCTCTGCTCGGCCTGCTGCACGGCGGTGGCCGACGTGGCGGCGTCCAGCCCGTACCCCGGCGGGGTCACCATCCACAGCTCCACCCCCGGGTAGCGGGTGAGGCTGCGGGCCAGCGCGGTCGCGGTGTTGTTGCCCTCGCCGATGTAGAGCAGCCGCAGGTCCTCGATGCGGCCGAAGTGCAGCATCAGGCTGGTCAGGTCGGCCAGCGCCTGCGTCGGGTGCTCCGGGCCGGTCATGGCGTTCACCACCGACATCCGGTCCTGCTGCGCCCAGCCCTCCAGCTCCTCCTGCGCGCCGGTGGTCCTGGCCACCAGCACGTCCAGCATGCTGGACAGCACGCGGGCGGTGTCCTCGCTGCTCTCCCCGGTGTTCTCCTGCAGGTCGTTCGGCCCGAACGTGACGATCTGCGCGCCGAGCCGTAGCGCGCCCGTGGAGAACGCGGTGCGGGTGCGGGTCGAGGTCTTGCGGAAGTAGATGCCGACGACGTGCCCGGCCAGCGGCTGCTCGCCCCCGGCGGTGCCGGCGGCGAAGCGCGTGGCGTACTGGGCGCCGCGGGACACCAGGTACCGCATCTCGTCGTCGGACAGGTCCGAGATCGAGAGCAGATGCCGGCGGGTCGGCCTCATGGCTACCTCCGAAGCCTTGCAGGGAAGCGGGTGGGGAAGCCGGGAACTCTATTCACGGTCTGGCCGTGCCGGCACGATGTGGCACGTTAATGCCAATTCCGCGGCCGGGTGTCCGTCGACCGGTGGACAACCGGGTTCGGTCGGACGATGGTCCCGTGGCGGCCCGCCGGCGCCGAGAATTCTCGTCATGAGTGACTTGGCGGTCCGGGTACGGGGCCTGGTGAAGAGATATTCCGAACAGGTGGCGGTGGACGGGCTGGATCTGGACATCCACCGCGGCGAGGTGTACGCGCTGCTCGGGCCGAACGGCGCGGGCAAGACCACCTCGGTGGAGATCATGGAGGGCTTCCGCCGGCGCTCGGCCGGCGAGGTGACGGTGCTCGGCGAGGACCCGCAGCGGGCCGGCCGTGCCTGGCGCGCCCGCCTGGGCATCGTGTCGCAGAGCGCGACCGACCTCGGTGAGCTGACCGTGCGCGAGGCCGTGCGGCACTACGCCGGGTACTTCCCGGCGCCGCGTGACCCCGACGAGGTGGTGGAGGTCGTCGGCCTCACCGAGCACGCGCGCAAGCGCATCGGCAAGCTGTCCGGTGGCCAGCGGCGCCGCGTCGACGTCGCGCTGGGCATCGTCGGCCGTCCCGAGCTGCTGTTCCTGGACGAGCCGACCACCGGCTTCGACCCGGCCGCCCGCCGCCAGTTCTGGACGCTGGTGGCCGACCTCTCCGGCGCCGGCACCACGATCCTGCTCACCACGCACTACCTGGACGAGGCCGAGGCGCTCGCCGACCGGGTCGGCGTGATCGCCCGCGGCCGGCTGGTCACCGAGGGCGACCCGGCCACGCTCGGCGGCCGGTCGTCGGCGAAGGCCGTGGTCAGCTGGCAGGAGGACGGCCGGCGGATGACCGAGGAGACCGACACCCCGGACACCGTGGTGGCCGGCCTGATGCGCCGCCACGACGGCGCGGTGCCGGGCCTGACGATCACCCGGCCCAGCCTGGAGGACGCCTACCTCAGCCTGATCGGTGCCGCCTCGGCGGACGACCTCACCGGCGGCACCGGGCCGGCCGATGGCGCCACCGGCGCCGGGGACGACGAGGTGGCGGCCGCCGCCGGAAAGGGTTCGCGATGAGCACCGCGGAGAAGACCGGCACGGGCACGCTGCCCAGCACCCTGCGGCTGGGGCTGTCCCGCGGCGGGATCGAGCTCAAGCAGTTCTTCCGGGAGCGCGACTCGGTCGTGTTCACCTTCGGCATGCCGGCGTTCCTGCTGCTGCTCCTGGCCACGATGTTCACCGACACGTTCGAGGACACCGGGGTCACGGCCAGCATGATCTTCACGGCCAGCATGATCGCGGCCGGCATCATGTCCACCACCCTGGTGAACCTCGGTATCGGCGTCGCCATGGACCGCGAGGACGGCACGCTCAAGCGGCTCCAGGGCCTGCCGACCCCCAAGGCGGCGTACTTCATCGGCAAGATCGTGCTGGTCCTGGTGGCCACGATCGCCGAGGTCGCGCTGCTGCTCGCGCTCGGCGTGGCGCTCTACGACGTGGACCTGCCGAGCACCGGCGCGAAGTGGTTCACGTTCGCCTGGGTGTTCCTGCTCGGCACGGTGGCCTGCGCGGCCCTCGGCATCGCGATCAGCAGCCTGCCGCGGTCGGGCCGCAGCGCCGGCGCGGTCATCATGCTGCCGTTCATCGCGTTGCAGTTCGTCTCGGGCATTCTGTTCAACCCCATCAAGGACCTGCCGTCGCCGCTGCTGGAGATCGGCTCGTTGCTTCCGCTTAAATGGATGGCGCAGGGCTTCCGCTCGGTCTTCCTGCCCGATGTCATGGTGGTTCAGGAGGTCACCGGCTCATGGGAGTTGGGGCGGACGGCACTCGTTCTCGGGGCCTGGTGCGTCGCGGGCCTGGCGCTGTGCCTGCTGACGTTCCGGTGGCAGCGCCGCGGCGAGGGCTGACCGATCGCGCCGACCGCCTGGCCGCCCGGCTGATCGGGCTGCTGCCGGGCCGAGCCGACGCGGGCGTGGCCGCCGGGCACTCCGGCGGCCACGTCTGGCAGCGCGGGTTCCTGCTGTGGGACGGGTTCTTCGCGCTGGCGCACGCCGTCACGATCGGCGCGATCGCGGTGGACCGCGGCGGCACCACGGGCGGCCGGTGGGTCGCAGTGGCCGCCGTCCTGGGCTGCGCCGTCTGGTACGTGGTGTTCGGCCGGCCGCTCATGCGGGCCGACGACGAGAGCTGGCGCGGCCTCGTCTACTGCGGCGTCTCCGCGGTCCTGCTGCTGCTGGCGCTGGTGTTCTCGCCGGCCGCGAGCTTCGCGCTGGTGTTCCTCATCCCGCAGGCCTACTGGTGCCTGGCCACCGGGCCGGCCACCGTCGTGGTGGTCACGTACTGCTCGGCCGTGGTGCTGATGGACGCGCTGCGCTCCGCCGACCCCACCGGGCAGCTGGCCGGCGAGGCACCGATCATGCTCCTGCTGGTGGCGTTCGCCGTGGTCGTCGGCGGCTGGGCGCACCGCATCATCCGGCAGAGCCGCGACCGCGCCGAGCTCATCGAGCAGCTGGAGTCCACCCGCGCCCAGCTCGCCGCCATGTCGCGCGACGCGGGCATCGTCGCCGAGCGGCAGCGGCTGTCCGCGGAGATCCACGACACGCTCGCCCAGGGCTTCACCAGCATCGTGATGCTCGTGCAGGCCGCGGACTCCGCGCTGGAGGCGCTGCCGGCCTCGCCGCGGGTGGACCAGGCGCGGCGGCACCTGGACTCGGCCGCGCGCACCGCCCGGGAGAACCTGGCGGAGGCCAGGGCCATGGTCGGCGCGCTGCGCCCCGCGGCGCTGGAGTCCGCCTCGGTGTCGGACGCGGTGAACCGGCTGGTCACCCGCTTCGGCCAGGACCGCGACGTCGCCGCCTCGTACATCCAGCACGGCGAGGCGGTGCGGCTCGACCCGGCCACCGAGGTGGTGCTGCTGCGCGCCGCCCAGGAGGCCCTCACCAACGTCGGCAAGCACGCCGACCCCAGCTCAGTCGAGGTCTCGCTGCGCTTCACCCCGGAGCGCGTGGTGCTGAGCGTGTGCGACGACGGCAGCGGCTTCGACCCCGGGCAGCCGAGCGGCGGCTACGGGCTCACCGGCATGCGGACCCGCATCGAGCAGATCGGCGGCACGTGCACCATCACCAGCGAGGCGGGCGCCGGCACCACGGTCACCGCGGAGGTACCGCGATGATCACCGTCATGCTCGTGGACGACCACCCGGTGGTCCGCGAGGGCGTGCGCGGCATGCTCGCCGGCGAGGCGGACATCGACATCGTCGCCGAGGCCGGGTCCGCCGACGAGGCCGTGGTGATGAACGAGGCCACCCGGCCGCAGGTGATCCTCATGGACCTGCGGATGCCGGGCGGGGACGGCGTGGAGGCCACCTCGCGGATCATGGCCGGCGCGGCGCCGACCCGGGTCCTGGTGCTCACCACCTACGAGTCCGACACCGACATCCTGCGCGCGGTCGAGGCCGGGGCGGCCGGGTACCTGCTCAAGGACGCCACGCGGGTCGAGCTGGCCGACGCCATCCGCTCCGCCGCCCGCGGCGAGACGGTGCTCGCGCCCTCCGTGGCTGCGCGCCTGGTGACCCGCATCCGCTCGCCGCAGCCGCAGCCCGAGACGCTGACCCCGCGCGAGGTGGAGGTGCTGCGCTGCGTGGCCCGCGGCATGACCAACGCGGCCACCGGCCAGCGCCTGTGCATCAGCGAGGCCACCGTGAAGACCCACCTGCTGCGCGTCTTCGCCAAGCTCGGCGTGGACGATCGCACCGCGGCGGTGACGGTGGCGATGTCGCGCGGGATGCTCTCGCTCTGAGGCGGCGGCCGCGGGCCGGGCGGCTCGCGGGATCGGGCGGGTCGCGGGATCGGGCGGGTCGCGGCCGGTCCTCGGTGCCGGGGACGGCCGCGGGGCCGCGGTAATGCGGCGGTAACCGCACGGTGAGCGTGACGGGCGAGGGTCGTCCGTATGCGCACCGTGGTGGACTCGATCCTGGACGCGGCCGGCGGGGACGGCGAGCTCACGCCCATCGGCCCGGACGGCGACCTGCCCGGCGTGCCCTGGTCCGAGGTGCACGTGCGGGCCGTGCGGGTGGCCGCGGTGCTCGCCGAGCTCGGCGCCGGGCCGGGACGGCGGGTGGCGTTCCTCGCCGCGACCGGCGTGGACCTGGTGGCCGCGCTGCAGGGCGCCTGGCTG
>DASWTI010000704.1:0-14283 GCA_036402215.1 Pseudonocardiaceae bacterium | reverse complement strand
GGCGCCGCCGCCGGTCCACCAGGGCGCCCAGCAGGCCGACGGCGAGCCAGCCGGCCGCGTGCTCACCGGCGAACGAGAGCACCCGGGCGGCGCGCACCGCGTCCACGTTGCCCGCGCCCATCCGCTGGACGCCCAGCAGGGCCGCTGTGTCGGCGCGGCTCAGCGCGGCCCGGGCTCCGGTCACCGCCGTGGTCAGTCGTCGATGGAGCCGTCGAGCGCCCGGCCCTCGGTGAAGTGCGGGGCGATCTTGTTGTCGAAGACCGACAGCGCCGAGCCGATGGCCATGTGCATGTCCAGGTACTTGTAGGTGCCGAGGCGGCCGCCGAACAGCAGGTTCTTCTCGCGGGCCTCGCGCTTGGCCAGCTCCCGGTACTGCTCCAGCTTGACCCGGTCCTCCGGGGTGTTGATCGGGTAGTAGGGCTCGTCGCCGCTCTGCGCGAACCGCGAGTACTCGCGCACGATGACCGTCTTGTCCCGCGGGTAGTCGCGCTCCGGGTGGAAGTGCCGGAACTCGTGGATGCGGGTGAAGGGCACGTCCTCGTCGTTGTAGTTCATCACCGAGGTGCCCTGGAAGTCACCGGTCGGCACGACCTCGGTCTCGAAGTCCAGGGTGCGCCAGCCGAGCTCGCCGGCCGCGTAGTCGAAGTACCGGTCCAGCGGGCCGGTGTACACCGTGGGCGTGCCGGGACGCAGGTCGTTGCGCACGTCGAAGTAGTCGGTGTTCAGCCGCACCTCGATGTTCGGGTGGTCCGCCATGCGCTCCAGCCAGGCGGTGTAACCGTCGACCGGCAGGCCCTCGTAGGTGTCGTTGAAGTACCGGTTGTTGAAGTCGTAGCGCACCGGGAGCCGGGTGATGATGGACGCCCCGAGCTCCTTGGGGTCGGTCTGCCACTGCTTGGCCGTGTAGCCGCGGACGAACGCCTCGTAGAGCGGGCGCCCGATCAGCGAGATCGCCTTCTCCTCGAGGTTCTGGGCCTCGGCGGTGTCGATCTCGGCGGACTGCTGCGCGATGAGCGCGCGGGCCTCGTCCGGGGTGTGCGAGCGGCCGAAGAACTGGTTGATGAGCGCCAGGTTCATCGGGAATGCGTAGACCTGGCCCTGGAACTTCGCGAACACCCGGTGCTGGTAGTTCGTGAAGCTGGTGAACTGGTTGACGTACTCCCACACCCGCTTGTTCGAGGTGTGGAACAGGTGCGCCCCGTAGACGTGCACCTCGATGCCGGTCTCGGGCTCGGGTGCGCTGTAGGCGTTGCCGCCGATGTGGTGACGGCGCTCCAGCACCAGCACCCGCTTGTCGAGCTGCGTCGCCGCACGCTCGGCGACGGTCAGCCCGAAGAACCCGGAACCAACGACGATCAGGTCATATTCAGCAACGCTCACGGACGCACAGCGTAGTCGTGCACGCTGCGTCACCCGGCCCGTGCCCCACCGCTCGACCGCGGGGGGCACGGGCCGGGAACGCGGTCAGTTCTCGAACACCTTGCGCCAGGACTCCACCGAGGTCAGCTCGGGGAGCGCGGCCCGGTACTGCTGCTGCAGCCGCGGCCACTCCTGCACCAGGCGCCGGTAGTTGTGCGCGGCCCGGCGGGACAGCTCCCGGAACACCTTGGGGTCACGCCGCCGGAAGGCCACGCCGGTGCCGTCCGCGTTGGACACCGTGGCGCTGTCCAGGTTGCCCAGCAGGAACCAGAGCGCGCTGCCGGCCGGGATGTTCACCTGCGGGCTCTCCGCCGCGCTCGGCTGCGGGTTGCGCAGGTTGTGCACGAGCGCCTTGGACGCCACGGCGGCGATCTTCGCCGGGTGCACCGGCGGGCGCAGCATCCGCTCCGCCTTCACCATGTCGAACGTCGGCGCAGGGAACTCGCGGGCCGACGGCAGGATCTGCGCGTCGGTGTACTGCCGGCGCACCTCCTGCACCTCGCCGAGGCCCACCCGCAGCAGCTCGAACAGCCGATCCGGGCCGGCCAGGAAGTCCTCCAGCGCCTTCTGCTCGATGGCCACCGTGGAGTACTCCATGGACAGCAGCCGTCGCATGGACACCCGCAGGCCCTGCAGCAGCAGCGTCTTGCGCACGTCGTACGGGCTGTGCAACGCGGCCATGATCAGCCGGTTGCGCAGGTGGTAGTACGTGGTCCAGTCGGTGGCGTCGTTCTTGTCGGTCCACGGCATGTGCCACACCGCCGCCCCGGGCAGGCTCACCGTCGGGAAGCCGTTGGCCAGCGCGCGCAGCGAGTACTCCGCGTCGTCCCACTTGATGAACAGCGGCAGCGGCAGGCCGGTGCGCTCGAGCACCTCGCGGGGGAACAGGCACATCCACCAGCCGTTGTAGGTGGCGTTGATGCGCTTGTGCAGCTTGCGGCTGGCGCGCAGCGACTTGGTGCCGAAGTCGTGGTCCACCACGGCGTCCGGCGCGGCCCGCCAGACGCAGGCGGCCAGGTCGACGACCTCACCGGTGGAGTGCAGCCGCGCCTTGGCCTGCAGGTTCAGCATGTGACCGCCGACCACGACCGGCTTGGCCGCGGCCCTGGCGAACGCGTTGGCCCGCAGCACGCTGTCCGGCTCCAGCACGATGTCGTCGTCCAGCAGCAGCACCTGGTCGATGTCGCCGCGCTCCAGCGACTCGTACATGGCACGGGTGAAGCCGCCGGAGCCGCCGAGGTTGTCCTGCTCGATGAGCTCCAGCCGTTCGCCGAGCCGGGCCGCCGCCTCGGCGAACCTCGGGTGCTCCTTGATCTTCTGCGTGCCCTGGTCGGCGACGTAGACCTTGGTGACCACGTCCAGCACCGCGGGGTCCTCGCCGAGCGCGAGCAGCGACTGCACGCAGTCCTCGACGCGGTTGAACGTCGTGGTGCCGACGGCCACGGTCTGCCGCGGCAGTTCCAGGCCGGTGACCCAGGCGGCGTCCGCCACCTCCAGCGAGGAGTCGTCGGTGAACACGTCGAACCAGATCCAGCCGCCGTCCTCGAACGGCGCCAGGCTGATCCGGAACTCGGTGTCCTGCCACTCGCCGGCGGCGCGGACCGGCAGGCCCTGCAGGTGCACCACGTCGCCGTTGGGCTTCGAGCGGTAGACGTCGACCCGGCCGGAGCCGCGCAGCCGCATGCGCAGCACGACCTCCTCGACCCGGGTCCAGCGCTTCCAGTAGCTGGCGGGGAAGGCGTTGAAGTACGCGGCGAAGGACACCCGAGCCGACGCCGGGATGGTCACCGCCCGCCGCGAGGACACATGGCTGTGCACGTTGTCCGGCTCGTCCAGGTACAGCGTGCGGACGTCCAGCGGGTCGGTGTCCCTGGGCAGGATCACGCGCTGCAGCACGGTCTCCCCCGACCCCGATTCGTGTGCGGCGGGGCGCTCGGCGCGCTCCACGGGCACCGTTGCCCGCTCCGTCGTCGCCTGCTCGGTCACGTCACTCCTCCAGCGAGCCGTCGTCGGCTCGGCATCACCAGGGATCCCGAGTTCCCTGTGGTCCACGGGTACTACCGGTCTGGACGCCTCCCCCGAGACGTCGGTTGCCTTCGCCCTACAGGTCGTAGAGCCGCTTCCAGTTCTCCTTGCTGGTCACCTCGGGCACGGCGGCGCGGTACTCCTGACGCAGCCGTGGCGCCTCGGCCAGCAGGCGCCGCACCATGCGCGCGGTACGCCGGGCGAGCTCCATGGTGAGCCGCCGGTCGCGCCGGCGGATCCGCACGCCCTCCTGCGAGGCGTCGGTGACCACCGCGGTCTCGAACTGCGACACGTGCCACCAGGCGGCGTCGGCGTGCGGGACCTGGCCGAGCTGGTGCGCGGTGCGGCCGAGGGCCACGTCGAACAGCCGGCGCAGCAGGATCACGCGGTTCAGGCTCGGCGCCTTGCCGGCGGCGACGAGCTGCAGGTCGCCGGGCCGCACGCCGGGCACGTCGGACGCCGGGTGGATCACGGTGTCCGGGTACTCGGCGCGGACGCGGCGGATCTCGGCGGCCGCGGCGGCGCCACCGTCGGCGAACACCGCCGGGCCGCGCAGGAAGTCCTCACCGGCCTTGATCACCGTGGCGGCCAGGCCGTACTGCATGCTCAGCAGGCTCCGGACGATGCGCGAGACGAGCACGCGCGCCATCTGCACCGGGTCGATCTCGGCGTGCAGCGAGGTGACGATCATGGCGTTGCGGACGGCGAAGTACTCGTTCCACTTGTCCGCGTCCTTGCGGTCGAAGTCCGCGTGCCACAGGCCGGCGCCGGGCAGCGTCACCGTGCTGAAACCGGCGGCGCGGGCCCGGTAGCCGTAGTCCACGTCGTCCCACTGGAAGAAAAGCGGCAGTGGGTAGCCGAGCCGGCTCACCAGCTCGGTCGGGATCAGGCAGGACCACCAGGCGTTGTAGTGCGCGTCCACCCGGCGGTCGCCACGGTTCGGGCGGCCGGTGGGGAGTTCGGTCTCCTCGTCGAGCTCCTCGCCGAGCAGGTCGACGTCGGCGAGCGCGCCGGGGACCACCTTGCCGGGCACCAGGTTGGCGAAGTCCGCCTCCTCGGCGCCGGCCAGCAGGTACGTCGGGTGCAGCAGCTTGAGCATCTGCCCGCCGACGATCGTCGGGGCCACCGTGCGGTTGGCAAACGCGCCGAGCCGGACCACGATCTCCGGCTCGCACAGCACGTCGTCGTCCATCAGCAGGACGTCGCCGCCCTGGCCGTTCTCGGTCACCTCGTACAGGCCGCGGCCGAAGCCGCCGGCGCCGCCCAGGTTCGGCTGCCGCAGGTAGCGCAGCCGCCCGTCGAACGCCTTCTCCAGGTCGGGGAACGCCGGCCGCGAGGCGACCGTGTCGGTGCCCTGGTCCACCACGTACACCGCGGCCACGCGGTCCAGCACCTCCGGGTCCGCGGCCAGGGAGGCGAGCGTGTTGGTGCAGTCGTCGGCCCGGTTGAACGTGCAGATGACGACCGAGGTGGGGCGGACGCGGTCCGGGGCCGCCACCGTCCAGCGCAGCTCCTCGACGGTCAGCTCGGCGGCCGCGGTGGAGACGTCGAGCCACAGGTAGCCGCCGTCCACGAAGCTGGCCAGCCGCAGCGGGAAGGTGATCGTGGTGCGATCGGCGTCCACGATGTCGCGCGCGGCGACCGCGCGGGTCTCGCCGTGCGAGTCGGAACCGACGACGCTGAGCTGGCCGGACCCGGTGACCACGAGCTCCAGGGTCACTTCGTCGACGACCGTCCAGCGCTGCCAGTAGCTGGCCGGGAACCGGCCGAAGTAGGTGTCGCCGGTGACCTCGCTGTGCGGGCGGGCGATCAGGCGGTGCCGCTCCCGCACGGCGTCGCCGCGGGTGACCCGTGCGTACAGGTCCGCCGGGCAGACAGGCTGCGGGCCGCCGAACAGGCCACGTTGGGCGACCAGCCGTGTGCGGCTCCCAGCCTCACGGTCGGTCGCGGTCTGTGCTTCCTCGCTGTTCGTGGCAGCACTGCGTGGCATTCTGTTTCATTCCTCCAAAGGCCTGCGGTCATCGGGGTCGTGCGGATGTGGGCCCGTCAGGCGAGCCCAGGCTACCTTCGCGGGCACGGCGCGGGGCCCCGGCGGGCGACGCGCGGCCACCTCGGCGCGGTCTGTACCGTGTGCGTCCGACTTCAGTTCCGTATCGGCTCGGGCATCCGGTTCGCCACCGAAACCATACGCGGGCGCCGCCGCTCCGGCCGGGCAAGCCCGAGAGGTACGCATGGCCACGAGCCCGACGGCCGTCGACACGGCCGGTCCAGCCGGCCCGTCGCACTCGTCCGAACCGGCCCCCAGCGGGCTGCGGCGCCTGCTGCCGCCCGCCCTGATGCTGCTGGTGGTGGGGGTGGCGGCCGGGGTGCCGCTGCTGCGCAACACCATCTTCTACTACTGGGACGACTCCGCGGCCGCGGCCACGCCGGTGTGGCGGCGCATGGGCGAGGCCGCGATGGAGGGCCGCTTCCCGCTGCTGGAGCTGGACATGTGGCGCGGCGGCAACTTCGCCGCCGAGGCCGCCACCGGCATGTGGAACCCGATCGTCCTCGGGCTGGCCGTGGCGACCCACCCGATCGACAACATGGCGCTCGCCATGACGATCATCAAGACGATCTTCATGCTGATCATGGCGCTGGGGTCGTACCTGCTGTGCCGCGAGTACGGGGTGCGGCCGGGCCTGTCCGCCGCGGCGGGGGCGGCGCTGCCGCTGGCCGGCTACTCCTTCTTCATGGACGGCACGTCCTGGGTGAACGCGCTCATGCTGACCGCGCTCATCCCCTGGGTCTGGCTCACCGCGCGGCGGATGCTGCACCGTGGGTCCTCGGTGCTCTGGCTGGTGCTGGCCGGCTACCTGACGTGCTCGCTCGGCAACCCGTACGCGCTACTGGCCACCGCGTTCATCGTGTTCGCGGTGCTGGTCGAGGCCTGGCTGCACGGTCGGCGCGGCACCGCGATCCGGCTGGGGCTGGCCGGGCTCGCGTTCGTACTGCTGACCGTGATGGTCTACCTGCCGCTGCTGATGACCACCTCGGTCGGCGTGCGGGCGGGTTCGAGAACGGAGAACAACGAGTTCTTCTCGCCGAACCTGTCGAACCTGCTCGGCATCTCCACGCCGACCGGGCAGCCGTACGTGCAGAGCTTCGGGCACAGGTTCCAGGTCTACCCCGCCACCTACCTGGCCTGGTTCGTCCTGCCGCTGGTGCCGTGGATGAAGTGGCGCATCCTGCGACCGCGCTGGCGGGAGCTGTCCGGCGCCGCGGTGTTCGGCGTGATCTCGCTGCTCGTGGTGCTGGGCCCGTCGAACCTGTGGATGTTCCGCTGGCCGCTGCGGCTGATCGACTTCCTCTGGTTCCCGGTCATGCTGCTGTGGGTGATCGTGGCCAACGAGGGCCTGGAACGGTCACGGCCCCGCCCCCGGTACGTCGCCACCGGCGCGCTGATCGCGCTCGGCGCCTACCTGGCCTGGGCGGACCTGCCGCAGCACATCATCCGGATCGGTGTCGGCACCGTCGTGGTCTCGGTCCTGGTGGCGCTGCTGCTGCGGACCGGGGTACTCACCAGGGCCGGCACCGCCGTCATGCTGATCGGCACCTTCCTGGTGCTGGCGCTTCAGGTGCACTACTACCCGAGGCACATCGGCGTGGCCGACTACCGCTTCCCGACCAGCCAGGAGCTGCTGACCGAGCGGTTCGACAAGTACGACGGCCTGACCATCCAGATCGCGGACATCTACCACCTGCGCGACCAGGACCGGGTGCCCGACGTGGCCTACCGTGACCTGCTGTTCGGCACGCTCTACAGCACGGCCGGCGTGGAGAGCACCACCGGCTACACCGGCATCGGCTTCACCAAGCTCGACAACCTGCTGTGCATGGTCTATCAGGGCTCCACGGTGTGCCAGCCGCCCCTGGGCAGCGGCCGGCCGGTGTTCTCGCCGTGGGACCGGCTGTGGGAGCCGCCGCCGGGGGCCGAGGACGACACCCCGCTCGTCGACCTGCTGCGCGCGCAGACCGTCGTGGTGCAGAACGCGCTGGAGGAGACCCGCGCCGAGGACCCGCCGCCCGGCTGGCGACGCGACCCGGAGGCGGCGGACACCCGCCTGGTGACCGTGTACAAGCGCCTGGAGCCGCTGCCGTTCCCCGAGGGCCGGGTCTCCCACGTGACCGAGGGCGTGCGCGTGCTCGGCGACCAGGTGTACGACGAGGTGGACGAGCGCGTGCGGTTCACCGCGGCCGACGGCGGCGTGGTGACGTTCGCCCGGCTGGCCTGGCCGGGCTACGTGGCGACCGTCGACGGACGGCCGGCCACCGTGCGGACCGGACCGGCCGGCCTGGTGCAGGTCGAGCTGCCGGCGGGGGTCACCGAGGGTGAGCTGGTGCTCGAGTGGCACGTGCCCGGCAAGTCGGTGTCGATCGTGGCGTTCGCGCTGGGCCTGCTGCTCGCCGCCGGCCTCGCGGTGGCCCCGTGGCTGGCCCGTCGCCGCCGTTCCCCGGGGTCGTCCGCGGCCACGCCGGACGCCGTTCCCGCGGCCGCGGGAACGGCGGGAACCGCGCCGATGGACGACGATGGGAAGGCGGACCGGCAGGGCGTTCCGGTGGGAACCGCGGGCGAGCACCCATCGGGGTGAGCCGGGGGTCACACCCCGCCGCTGGCCTATGCTGACCGCTGCCCGACGACCGTGCGACCAGGAGAACTCGTGAGCCTCGACCAGATCGCCCTGGGCCAACCCACCGTCGGCGAGGCCGAGCTGGCCGCGGTGGCCGAGGTGTTCGCCTCCGGGTGGCTGTCCGGCGCCGGGCCCACCTGCCGGCGCTTCGAGGAGCGCTTCGCCGCCGTCGCCGGCACCTCGCACGCGCTCGCCACGAACAACTGCGGGGCGGCACTGCACCTGGCGATGACCGTGCTCGGCGCGAAGCCGGGCGACGAGGTGATCGTCGGCGACTACACCTTCCCGGCGACCGGGCACTCGGTCAGGTGGTCGGGCGCCACGCCGGTGTTCGCCGACGTGCGGCCCGACATCTGGTCGCTGGACCCGGCCGCCGTCGAGGCCGCCGTCACGCCCCGCACCGTCGGCATCGTCGCCGTGGACGTGTTCGGCCAGCCCGCCGACTACGACGAGCTGACGGCCATCGCCCGCCGCCACGGGCTCTGGCTCGTGGAGGACGGCGCGTGCGCGGCGGGCGCGCTCTACAAGGGCCGTCCCGCCGGCAGCCTGGCCGACGTCGCCACGTTCAGCTTCCACGGCCGCAAGGGCATCACCGCGGGCGAGGGCGGCGCGCTCACCACCGACCGCGCCGACCTGGACGCGCACGCCAGGAAGCTGCACACGTACGGCATCGCGCCGGCCATCGACCGCGAGGGCGCGTCCGCGCTGCCGGTGCCGAGCTTCGACGAGCTCGGCTACAACTACCGGATGTCGGACGTGGCCGCCGGCATCATGCTCGCCCAGCTCGACCGGCTGCCGGCCCTGCTGGCCAACCGGGCCCGTGCCGCCGCCGGCTACCGCGAGCTGCTGGGCGACCTGGAGCTCATCACGCTGCCGGCCGCGCTCGACGACCGCACGCACCCCTGGCAGTCCTACGTGCTGACGCTCGACCCGTCGCTGGACCGCGGCGCGGTGGCCGTGGCGCTGCGCGAGCAGGGCGTGCAGTGCAACTTCGGCACCTACGCCTCGCACGTGCAGCCGTTGTACGGCGGCGGCCAGGACTGCCCCGTGTCGGCCGACCTCTTCCGCCGGCACCTCGCCATCCCGATGCACGCGAACCTCACCGACGACCAGGTGGAGCGGGTGGCCAAGACCGTCCGCGACGTGGTCACGTCACGCCCCTGAGTACCAAGGACTGGAGAGTCATGAACGACCGCACCGTCTTCTTCACCGGCGGGGCCGGCTTCATCGGCATGCACGTGGTGCCGATGCTGCTGGAGCGCGGCTACAAGGTGCGCATCTTCGACAACATGTTCCGCGGTGACCGGGACGCGATCGCCGCGCTCGCCGCCGGCGGCGACGTGGAGCTCATCGACCAGGACGTCCGCTACGGCGGCGCGGTGCACAAGGCGATGGCCGGCTGCTCGCACGTCATCCACTTCGCGGCGGTGTCGATCAACAAGAGCGTGGCCGACCCGTTCGAGAGCATGGACATCAACATGATCGGCAACCACAACGTGTTCGCCGCCGCGGCGGACCACGGGGTGCGCCGGCTGGTGTTCGCCTCGTCGGCCTCGGTGTACGGCGACCCGAAGAAGCTGCCGATGCACGAGGACGACGAGCTGTCGCCGCTCACCCCGTACTGCATCTCCAAGCGGGCCGGCGAGGACCTGCTCGGCTTCTACGAGCGCACCCGCGGGCTGTCCTGGCTGGCGCTGCGCTTCTTCAACGTCTACGGCCCCGGCCAGAAGACCACCGCGTACTACACGTCGGTGATCAACCACTTCGTGAACCGGCTGCGCGAGGGCCGGCCGCCGGTGATCGACGGCCGCGGCGAGCAGTCCATGGACTTCATCCACGTCACCGACATCGCGCGCGGCGTGGTGGCGGCCCTGGAGAGCGAGCGGGCGAACCTGCCGGTCAACCTGGGTACCGGCGTGGACACCTCGGTGGCGCAGCTCGCGAAGATCCTGATCGACGCCGTGGGCGCGGACGTGGAGCCGCAGTTCAACCCGCGCGACGTGCTGGTGTCACGCCGGGCGGCGGACATCACCCGGGCCCGTGAGGTGCTGGGCTGGACCGCGGAGATCTCCGTGTCCGACGGCATGCGCGAGCTGGTGGAGCTGACCGCCCGATGACCACCGTGACGCCCAACGGGCACCGCCGGCTCGTCAGCATCATCGTCCCGGCGTTCAACGAGGCCGGGAACGCCGCCGGGCTCGTGGCGTTCTTCCAGGAGATCCGGCGCACGCACCCGGAGCTGGACTTCGAGCTCGTCATCGTGGACGACGGGTCGAGCGACGACACCGCGGAGATCATGCGGCAGTCGCTCGGCGCCGGCGACGTGGCGCGCATCGCCTCGTTCTCCCGGAACTTCGGCTCGCACGCGGCGATCGCGGCCGGGCTGCGGCTCGCGCGCGGCGAGGCGGCGCTGACCATCTCCGCCGACCTGCAGGAGCCGATGTCGGCGATCACGTCGTTCCTGGACATCTGGCGGGCCGGCTCGGACGTCGTCTACGGCGTGCGTGCCGTGCGCGCCGACCAGACGGCCGCGGCCAGCCGCATGTCCCGCGTGTTCTCCACGCTGTTCAACAGCATGTCGGCCGAGATCCCGACGTACCCCAAGGAGGGTCCGTCGCACATCCTGGTCACCCGGCCGGTGATCGACACCATCAACCAGATGCCGGAGCGCAACCGGAACATCCTGGCGATGGTGGCCTGGGTGGGCTTCAAGCAGACGGTGTTCTCGTTCGAGCAGCTGCCGCGCCCGGCCGGCGAGAGCAAGTGGACGACCCGCAAGAAGCTCAAGCTCGTCACCGACTCGTTCGTCGGCTTCTCGTCGGCGCCGATCCGGCTGGGCATCACCAGCGGCATCGTGCTGACGCTGACGGGTGCGGCGCTGGCGCTGGGCGTGCTGCTGTGGGCGCTGTTCACGCTGAGCGCGCCGTCCGGCTGGGGCCTGGTGGGCGCGGCGGTGACGCTGTTCGCCGGCCTGCAGCTGGGCTTCCTCGGCGTGCTCGGCGAGTACCTGTGGCGCGCCGGTGACGACGCCCGTAACCGTCCCCTCTACATCCTGCGCGGCGTGCACGACGTCGCCGCGCCCGAGGCCGCCCCGTTCGAGCCCGCCGCCGCGGCGGCCTCCCGCTCGTAGGCTCCACGCCCCACCCGCAGCGAAGCCCCCGGCGCCGCACGCCGGGGGCTTCGTCGTCTCCGGCCGCTCAGGGGATGGGGTCGAGCTCGCGGATCTGGCGGGCGAGGTCGCCGGGCAGCTCCACGGTGTCGACCAGGCGGCGGGCCTCGTCGGCGAGGGCGGCCCGGTGGCGGCGCGCGGCTGCCGTGTACCAGGTGGCGTGGGCGAGGGCGAGCAGCGCGCCGAGGGTGAGGACCAGCAGGCCGAGGCGCAGGCCCGGGGTCCGGTAGGTGAGCTCCACCGAGTGGGTGCCCCCGGGCACGCGCACGGCGAGCAGGCCGGCGGGGGCCTCGGTGGGCAGCGCCGCGGGCTCGCCGTCCACGCGCAGCGTGTAGCCGGGCCAGGCCAGGCGGGCCAGGAGCAGCTCACCGCCGCCGGCCGGGGCGGTGACGTCGAGGCGCAGCGACGTGGGCTCCGCGGTGCCGGCGGTCACCGTGGTGCCGGCGGACGCCCAGGAGACGTCGGCGGGGTGCAGCCGCGGGGTGTCGCGCACCAGCACGGTGCGGGTGCCGTCGTCGAGCCGGACCCGCCAGCCGGGTGGCACGGCGGCGTTCTCGACGTAGGAGTTCTGCACGACCACGGTGTCGGCCCGCACGGCGTCCACGAAGGACACGTCGTAGCCCTCGGCCACCGGCTCCCACAGCTCGTCGTACCGGAAGCCCAGCACCTCGCCGCGGTAGTCGAGCGCGGCGCGCCGGGAGAACGCCAGGACGCCGATGCCGGTGTAGCGGTTGACCGTGTCGATGCCGGCCGCGGCGCCGAGATTGCCGAACAGGACGCGGCCGGACTCCAGGTCGTCGGCCGTCAGCGGCGCGGCGACCGAGGCCACCTGCAGGACCGTGCCCCGGTACGGCGCGACGCCGGCGCGCAGCCGGGCCAGGTCGTGCGGCGTGGCCACGTTGTGGATCGTGCCGGCGCGGCTGTTCAGCGGGCTGTTCCACCAGAACACGGCGGCCTGCCCGGTGGCGACCAGCACGGTGCCCGCGACCAGCGCGGTGGCCAGGCCGCGCCGGCCCCAGCGGCGGGTGGCGAGCACGGCGGCGAGGCCCAGCGCCAGCACCAGCGCCACGCCCGCGGCGTGCCGCCGGAGGAACTCGGGCTGCCCCGCCCACGCCAGGTACCCGCCGGCCAGCACGACGCCCGCCGAGGCCGCGAGGCGCGTCCGCACGTGGTCGCGCCGCACGCCGGCGGTGAGCGCCACCGCGACCAGCACCAGCACCACCAGGTACGTGTACTCGATGACCCGCAGCGGCCAGCGGAACATCCACAGCGCCGACGGGGAGAGCGTGAGCGCCAGGTACACCGCGCCGACCAGCAGCAGCCCGGTGAGCGGCCGCAGGCGTGCGCGCACGCCGGCCCAGGACAGCCACGGCAGCAGCGGCAGCACGAACCACGCCAGGTACGTGGACGGCACGTGGTCGATCGAGCTGAACCACGCCTGCATGGTGGGCCGGTAGGTCACCGTGCTCAGGCCGGCCAGGTCGCCGAGGTCGGGCACCAGGTAGGCGTTGCTGACCTCCTGCGGGCCGAGTGCCCGCCAGGTGACCGGCACGGTGAGCGCGAGCGGCAGGAACACGAGCACGGCGGACGAGGCCACGCAGACCCCGGCCAGCATCAGGTGGCCGAGACGCGCGCGGTCGCCGCGGACCAGCGTCTCCACCAGCAGCGCGACGCCCACCACGATCACGGCGACCAGGCCGTACGGGTTGCCGACGGTGATGGTGAGCACGCCGAGGACGAACGGCACGAGCGGGTTCAGCAGGCCGCGCGAGTGCCGGCGCGCGGACCACCAGAAGTGCACGAGCCAGGTGAACGCCATCAGGCCGGAGGCCCAGTTGCCGGCCTCGTAGAAGAACGTGAACCCGGCGAACGGCGCGGCCACGCCCACCACCGCCGCCGGGCCGCGGCCCGCGCCGTACTCCCTGGCCAGCAGGTACACGCCCACGGCGAGCAGCACCACGAACTGCGTCATCACCAGGAACGCGCCGGTCGACAGGTCGTCGAAGAAGCTGATCAGCACCGCGTCGGCCATGGTGACCGGGTTGAACACCCCGTACGCGGCCTCGGCGGCGTAGTTGCCGCCCATCCAGCCGGCCGGGTCCATGCCGAGCCAGCGGCCCGCACGCAGCTGCGACCCCAGGTGGTGCCAGAGCGGGAAGAACGACTCGGAGTTGTCGCCCCAGAAGTAGAACAGCGGCTCGCGCAGCCGGGGCAGGCACGCCGTGACGGCGGCGACGGTCGCCACGGCGGCCACCACGAGCCACTCCGGTGGCCGGCGCGGCGCGCGTCGCACTCCCTCGGCGATCATCATGCGGGCGTCTCCCAGGAATTCGGTCGACGCAATGTAGTGCGCGAATTCAGCCACCTCGAGCACGTCACACGAAAACCGTCACCTGAATCGCTCGATACGGTGGACCGAGAATCGGGTTACCGAAATCCCCTTACGAGGGACGTCCTCTCACCAGGAGTGATCGAGTCCACGCCGCGCCCCGCGAGACCGCCACGGGCCGAGGGAATTCGGTGACACGAACGCCGGGAAATCGGCCACGAATAGTCAGATCGGCCCGCCGGAAACCATACGAACGAGAACCCGAACGATCCTCATGGCACGTCGCGCGCCCGGGCAGCTCTGCGCGGTGCAGGCGACGGGCCGCCCTGACGCCCTCGGCCGACCGGCCGGACCGGCGCGGCCCGCCACCGCGGCGCGCCGGCGTCAGATGAAAATTCGGTTCGGCCGGATAACGAACTCCCGGCAGGATGCGACACCAAGAGGGGTCCTGGGGGATTCACCACGTGCCGCACACGGCTGAATGCCGTCTGCGCGCATCCTCGCGGCCCTCCATCTGAAAAGCTGGAAGGCGAGGTACACATGCATCACACGTACACCCGACGGTTCGGGGGCGCCATCGCCGCCGCGGCCGTCGCGCTCGGCACCGTGGCGGCGCTCGCGCCGGCCGCGGTGGCGGCACCCGTCGCGGCTGCCGCCGCGGCTCCGGCGGC
>DASWTI010000703.1:0-15941 GCA_036402215.1 Pseudonocardiaceae bacterium | reverse complement strand
ACCCGGCCGGGCGGCCCGGGCCCCACCAGCCTGGACGTTCCCAGGCACCGGTGAGCACCACGCCGACGTGCACCGGCTGCTGCGGCAGCGTGGCGTTGAGCGTGGCGAGCTGCGCGTCCGTCGGCCGGCCGGTGACCGGCACGTCGGGCATCGGCACCTGCTGGGTGCGCGGCAGCACGACCTGGCCGACGGCGTACAGCGCGACGTCGCGCTGACCCCGGGACACGTTGCGGGACAAGGCTTCCAGCAGGCCGGGCAGCAGCGTGGTGGCGAGCTCGGCGCGGTCGGCCTCGAGCGGGTTGAGCAGCCGCACGGTGCCACGGCGGACGTCGTCCTCGGCGAACCCGAGGGCCGCCCAGTCGGCGGCGCCGACGAACGGGTTGGGCAGCACCTCGGTGTAACCGGCCGAGGCGAGCGCGCGGGCCACGGCCCGGCGGCGGCGCTGCGTCGCGGTGAGCCCCCGGCCGGCCGGCGCGGCGGGCAGCTCCGACGGGATGGTGTGGTAGCCCTCCAGCCGCAGCACCTCCTCGACCAGGTCGGCGGGCTGGCGCAGGTCCGGCCGCCAGGTCGGTGGCACGGCGGTGAGCAGCGTGGTGCCGTCATCGGCGGTGGACACGTCGACCCGGCAGCCCACCTGGACCAGCCGCGTGGCGGCGACGCCGCGCTCGTAGTGCACGCCGGCCACCCGGTCCGGCAGCGACAGCGGCATGGTGACCTGGCCGGGCACCGGCGGGTTGCCCACGTCGGTGCGGCCCGGCAGCACGGTGCCGCCGGCGTAACGGGTGAGCAGCTCCGCGGCGAACTCCACGGCCACCGGCGGCAGCGCCGGGTCGACCTCGCGCTCGAAGCGCCGGGCGGCCTCGCTCGGCAGCTTGTGCCGGCGGGCGGCGCGGGCCACCGTGGCCGGCTCCCAGTTCGCGGCCTCCAGCAGCACGTCGGTGGTGGCGTCGCCGACCTCGGTGGTGGCGCCGCCCATCACGGCGGCGAGCGAGATCGGGCCGGTGTCGTCGCAGATCACCAGGTCGTCGGGGTCGACGGTGCGCTGCGCGCCGTCCAGCGTGGTGAGCCGGTCGCCCTCGGCGCCGCGACGGACCACCAGCGGGCCCTTGAGCGCGGCCGCGTCGAAGGCGTGCAGCGGCTGGCCGAGCTCCAGCATGACGTAGTTGGTGACGTCCACCGGCAGCGAGATCGGCCGCATCCCGGCGAGCATCAGCCGCCGTCGCAGCCACCACGGCGACTCCGCACCCGGCGTGATGCCGCTGACCCGGCGCGCCACGAACCGGCGGCACCCCGCCTGGTCGTCGATGTGCACCGGGTACGCCTCGCCCTCGGCGTCCGGCACCTCCATGGCGCCGGGGTCGCCGTACGGGGCGTCGAACGCGCAGGCCAGCTCGCGCGCGAGGCCGCGCACCGAGAAGCAGTAGCCGCGGTCCGGCGTGATGTTCAGCTCGATGACCGTGTCGGTGAGGCCGAGCAGCTCGATCGCGTCGTCGCCGGGGCTCGCGGTCCCGGGCGGCAGCACCAGGATGCCGTTGTGCTCGTCGCCGATGCCCAGCTCGCGCAGCGAGCAGATCATGCCGTCGGACACCCGGCCGTACGTCTTGCGCGCGCTGATCGCGAAGCCGCCGGGCAGCACGGCGCCGGGCGCGGCGAAGACGATCAGGTCCCCGGCGGCGAAGTTGGTGGCGCCGCAGACGACGCCGCGGGTCTCGTCGGGGCCGGTGCGCACCGTCACGAAGCGGATGGGCTTCTTGAACTCGGTGAGCTCCTCGACCTCCTCCACCAGGCCGGCCACCAGCGGGCCGGTGACCGGGCCGAGCGGGTCGACGGTCTCGACCTCCAGGCCCACCCGGACGAAGGCGTCGGCGACCTGCTCGGGCGTCGTGCCCTCGGGCAGCGCCACGTGGTCGGTGAGCCAGGAAACGGGGACTCGCACGATCGGGGTCCTTGCTGTCGGGGAACGCCGAGGGTCAGATGCCGAACGCCGAGGTGAACCGCACGTCCCCCTCGACCATGTCGCGCATGTCGGCGATGCCGTTGCGGAACATCAGGGTGCGCTCGATGCCCATGCCGAACGCGAAGCCGGAGTAGCGGTCCGGGTCGATGCCGCAGGCGCGCAGCACGTTGGGGTTCACCATGCCGCAGCCGCCCCACTCGACCCAGCCCGCGCCGCCCTTCTTGTGCGGGAACCACACGTCCATCTCGGCGGACGGCTCGGTGAACGGGAAGTACGAGGGGCGCAGCCGGGTGCGCGACTCCGGCCCGAACATGGCGCGGGCGAAGGCGTCCAGCGTGCCCTTGAGGTGCGCCATGGTGATGCCCTCGTCCACGGCGAGGCCCTCGACCTGGTGGAACACCGGGGTGTGCGTGGCGTCCAGCTCGTCGGTGCGGTAGACGCGGCCGGGGCACACCACGTACACCGGCAGCTCACGCTCCAGCAGCGCGCGGACCTGCACCGGCGAGGTGTGCGTGCGCAGCACCAGCCCGGAGTCGGCCGGCGCCACGTAGAACGTGTCCTGCATGGTGCGCGCCGGGTGGTCCTTCAGGAAGTTCAGCGCGTCGAAGTTGAACCACTCGGCCTCGAGCTCGGGCCCCTCGGCGACCTCGTAGCCCATGGCCACGAACACGTCGGCGATCTGCTCGCACAGCGTGGTGATCGGGTGCCGCGCGCCGCGCGGGGTGCGGTCCCAGGGCAGCGTGACGTCGACCGCCTCGTCGCGCAGCATCGTCTCGTCGCGCTCCGCCACGAGCGCCTCGCGCCGCGCGTCGAACGCCGCCTGGGCGGCGCGCAGCGCCTCGTTGAGCCGCTTGCCCGCCTCGGCACGCGCCTTCGGGGGCAGCGCCCCGATCTCGCGGCGCGCGGTGAGCAGCGGCGAGCGGTCGCCCAGGTGGGCCGGCCGCAGCGCGGTCAGCTCGTCGAGGGCGCCGGCGTCGGCGAACGCCTGCTCGGCGGCCGCCACGGCCTTGCCCAGCTCCTCGTCGGAGAGGGCCGCGACCTGCTTGGGGTCGTAGGTGTCGTTGGTTCCGGACATCGGGGCCGATCCTATTCGTCCACGGGGAACGCGCTCGGTGGGCGGACCACCGACGCAGCGTGTCGCGCCGCTCGGGCGCTGGCGTAGAGGCACACCGCGGCGGCGGTGGCCAGGTTCAGGCTCTCGGCGGCGCCGTGGATCGGCACCCGCACGGTCTCGTCGGCGCGCGCCTCGGTGGCGCCGTCCAGACCGTGTGCCTCGCTGCCGAAGACCCACGCGGTGCGGCCGTCCAGCAGGCCCGCGTCGGCCGCCTCCTCCAGGTCCAACCGGCCGCGGCCGGTCCCGGCCAGCACCCGCAGTCCGTTGGCACGCAACGCGTCCACGGCGCCGGCGAGGTCGCGGTGCACGGCCACCGGCAGGTGGAACAGGCTGCCGGCGGTGGCCCGCACGCACTTGCCGTTGTGCGGGTCGACCGCGTCGCCGGCCAGCACCACGGCGCCCGCCCCGGCCGCGTCGGCGACCCGGATGACGGTGCCGGCGTTGCCCGGGTCGGACACCCCGGCGAGCACGGCGACCAGGCGCGGCCCGGTGCGCAGCGCCTCGTCCAGCGCGACGGTGACGGTGTCGCACACGGCGACCAGGCCCTGCGGCGTGACGGTGTCGGAGAGCGCGGCGGCGGCCCGGTCGGTCACCGGGCTCACCGGCACACGCGCGACCGCCGCCGCCGCGACCAGGTCCTGGTGCCTGGCCTCGGCGGCGGCGGTGACGAACAGCTCGTGCACGGTCGCGGTGGCCAGCGCCTCGCGGACCGCCTGCGCCCCCTCGACGAGGAAGCGGCCGGTGGCGGTGCGCTCGGCGCGGCGGTGCAGCTTGCGGGCCGCGACCACCCGCGGGGTGCGCTCGGTGAAGCTCAGGCGGCGTCCTCGGTGCGGGCCGGGACGTTGGCCCTGGCCAGCTCGACCAGGCCGGCGAAGGCGGTGGGGTCGTTCACGGCCAGCTCGGCGAGGATCTTGCGGTCGACCTCGACACCGGCCAGGCGCAGGCCCTGGATGAAGCGGTTGTAGGTCATGCCGTTCTGGCGCGCCGCCGCGTTGATCCGGGTGATCCAGAGCTGGCGGAAGTCGCCCTTGCGCGCACGGCGGTCGCGGTAGGCGTAGTTGAGCGAGTGGAGCAGCTGCTCCTTGGCCTTGCGGTAGAGCCGCGACCGCTGACCGCGGTAGCCGCTGGCCTGCTCGAGGGCGCTGCGGCGCTTCTTCTGGGCATTGACCGCCCGCTTGACGCGTGCCACTGGGTGTGTCCTGTCGATCTCGGGGGCGGGATCGCCCGCCCGGGGTCACAAGGGAGTGTGGGCCGTCGGCCCGCCGGATCAGCGGCCGAGCAGCTTGCGCACGCGCGGCGCGTCGGCGGCGGACACCTCGCCGTCCAGGTTCAGCCGGCGGGTGAGCGTGCTGGGCTTCTTCTCCAGCTTGTGACGCATGCCGGCGCGCTTGTGGATCAGCTTGCCGGTACCCGTGACCTTGATGCGCTTGCGGGTCCCGCTGTGGCTCTTGTTCTTCGGCATTGTTCCCTCTGCTCGCTATTCGGCCTCGGCCGGCTGCTGCCCCGCGTTCGCGGCGGCGGCCTGAGCCGGCTCGGTGGCCCTCGGGCGCGGCTTCACGTTCCTGTGCGGAGCCAGCACCATGATCATGTTTCGCCCGTCCTGCTTGGGCGACGCCTCGACGAAACCGAGGTCCGTGACGTCCTCGGCCAGCCGCTGCAGCAGCCGGAAACCCAGCTCCGGGCGGGACTGCTCCCGGCCACGGAACATGATCGTCACCTTGACCTTGTGACCGTGCTCCAGGAACCGGACCACGTTGCGCTTCTTGGTCTCGTAGTCGTGGGTGTCGATCTTCGGCCGGAGCTTCTGCTCCTTGATGACCGTCAGCTGCTGGTTACGGCGGGACTCACGGGCCTTCTGCGCGCTCTCGTACTTGAACTTGCCGTAGTCCATGATCTTGCAGACCGGCGGGCGTGCCTGAGGGGCGACCTCGACCAGGTCGAGGTCCGCCTCCTGGGCGACCCGCAGCGCATCGTCGATGCGGACGATCCCGACCTGCTCCCCGTTCGGGCCGACCAGGCGGACCTCGGGGACACGGATACGGTCGTTGATGCGCGGCTCTGTGGAGATGGGGCCTCCTCGGTTCGGTGATTTCGCTGCGCCACCAGTGAGGCGTGCGGTTCCCCATCCACAACGAAGGCCCCGTCCCCGTCATTCCTCGATGACGGCGCCAGGGCCCACGCTCGGACCGGCCGCACGGCACGAGTGCCGCGGGCCGGTGACCGGACCCGACCACCTCGGTACTCGGCGGCGCGGGTGGGAGCGGGGCTCCACTTGCCACCTCCGCACGCGGCGGAGGCTGGTCGCGCATACAGCGTAGCAGCCCTACGGGGCCGGTCGTGGCCGGTAGGCGGCCAGGTCGATGCCGGGGTCCTCGCCGAGCACCAGCCGCGCGGCCACCAGGCCCGCGAACGGACCGGCCGTGAGGCCGAAGGCACCGAGCCCGGTGGCGACCACGAACGCCGGCGTGCCCGCGCCGGCCTCACCACCGCCGCTGCCGGGGGCGGCGGCGCCGGGGCCGGCGGTGGTGGTGCTGGTGGTGGTGCCGGCGGGGCGGGCGGTGCCGGGGCCGGCCGTGGCCTCGTCGAGATCGAGGTGGCCGAGATGCGGGAGGCCGTCGGCGGTCCAGGGGCGCAGGCCGATCCGCCACTCGGCGACGGTGGCGGCGGCCAGGCCGGGAGCGGTGCGCAGCGCGGTGGTGAGCACCTCGGCGGTGCCGCCCGCGGTGAGCCGGTGGTCGAAGCCGGAGCCGGTCTCGCGGGTGGCGCCGGCCACCACGCGGTCCGGGCCGAACGCCACCAGGTAGTGGTCGCCGAACCCCTGCACCACCGGCCAGCCCGTGGTGTCGCGGCCGGGCAACCGCAGGTGGGCGATCTGGCCACGCTGCGGCGCCACACCGAGCGCGACGCCGAGCGGGGCGAGCAGTTCGTCGGTCCAGGCCCCCGCGGCGACCACCACGGCGGCCGCTGCGATCCGCTCGCCGTCCACGGTGACGCCCCGGCGGTCCAGGGTGGCGTGCCCCGGGCGGACCTCGGCGCCGTGCCGGGCGGCGGCGAACCGCAGCGCGTCGCGCAGCAGCGCGCCGTCCACCCGGGCCGGGCCGGTCACGTGCACCGCGGCGGGGAGGTCACCGGGCAGCGGCGGGAACAGCTCCCGTGCCGCGCGGCCGTCGATCGGCGTGATGTCACCGAGGTTCGGCAGGCCCTCGGCGCGGCGGCGGGTCCAGGTGTCCACCAGGTCCGGCAGCCGCGCCGCCTCCTCGTCGGTGGCGGCCACGAAGACCTCGCCGGGCACGGCGTACCCGGGGTCCGGGGCACCGTCCTCGGCGAGGCCCGCGATCAGCTCCGGGTAGTGCCGGGCCGCCGTGGTGGTGAGCCGCAGCAGGTCCGGGCCGCTGCGCAGCGAGGTGCTCGGCGAGATGATGCCGGCCCCCGCGGCGGTGGCCTGGCCGGCCGCCGACGCCCCGTCCACGAGCACGGTCCGCAGCCCGGCCACCGCCAGGTGGTACGCCGCCGCGGAGCCGGCCACGCCGCCGCCGACCACCACGACGTCCACCACCCGCACCGTCATGCCGCGATTCTCGCCCCGGCCCCGGTCGCCGTCAGCCGCTTGTGGCCGGCGCCTCGGCGGGCGGGGCCGCGCGGCGCGCACGCCGGGTCAGGCGGGGAGGGCCTCGCGGAGGAAGCGGCCGGTGTGGCTCGCGTCGATGCCGGCCACGTACTCGGGGGTGCCTTCGGCGACGACCAGGCCGCCGCCGGAGCCGCCCTCGGGGCCGAGGTCGATGACCCAGTCGGACGTCTTGATCACGTCGAGGTTGTGCTCGATGACGATCACCGTGTTGCCCTTGTCCACCAGGCCGCCGATCACGCCGAGGAGCTTGCGGATGTCCTCGAAGTGCAGGCCGGTGGTCGGCTCGTCCAGCACGTACACGGTCTTGCCGGTGGAGCGCTTCTGCAGCTCCGAGGCCAGCTTGACGCGCTGCGCCTCGCCGCCGGACAGGGTGGGCGCGGGCTGGCCGAGCCGCACGTAGCCGAGCCCGACGTCGACCAGCGTGCGCAGGTGCCGGTGGATCGCGGAGATCGGCTCGAAGAACTCCCGCGCCTCCTCGATCGGCATGTCGAGCACCTCGGAGATGGTCCGGCCCTTGTAGTGCACCTCCAGCGTCTCGCGGTTGTAGCGCGCGCCCTTGCACACCTCGCACGGCACGTACACGTCCGGCAGGAAGTTCATCTCGATCTTGATCGTGCCGTCGCCGGCGCACGCCTCGCAGCGGCCGCCCTTGACGTTGAACGAGAACCGCCCCGGCTGGTAGCCGCGCACCTTGGCCTCGGTGGTGGAGGCGAAGAGCTTGCGGATGTTGTCGAACACCCCGGTGTAGGTGGCCGGGTTGGAGCGCGGGGTGCGGCCGATCGGCGACTGGTCGACTCGCACCAGCTTGTCCAGGTGTTCCAGCCCGGTGACCCGGGTGTGCCGGCCGGGCACCTGGCGCGCGCCGTTGAGCTTGTTCGCCAGCACGGTGGCCAGGATGTCGTTGACCAGGGTGGACTTGCCGGAACCGGACACGCCGGTGACCGAGACCAGGCAGCCGAGCGGGAAGCTCACGTCCAGGCCGCGCAGGTTGTGCTCCCGGGCCCCGACCACGGTGAGCTGCCTCGTGCGGTCGACGGCCCGGCGCTTCGCCGGCGTGGCGATGGTGCTGCGGCGCGCCAGGTACGCGCCGGTCAGCGACCGCTCGTTGGTCAGCAGGTCGTCGTACGTGCCGCTGTGCACGATCTCGCCGCCGTGCTCGCCGGCGCCGGGGCCGATGTCCACCACCCAGTCGGCGGTTCGGATGGTGTCCTCGTCGTGCTCGACCACGATGAGCGTGTTGCCCAGGTTCCGCAGCCGGGTGAGCGTCTCGATGAGCCGGTGGTTGTCGCGCTGGTGCAGCCCGATCGAGGGCTCGTCCAGCACGTACAGCACGCCGACCAGGCCGGAGCCGATCTGCGTGGCGAGCCGGATGCGCTGCGCCTCACCGCCGGAGAGCGTGCCGGCCGCGCGGTCCAGCGACAGGTAGTCGAGGCCGACGTCGAGCAGGAAGCCCAGGCGCGACTGCACCTCCTTGAGCACCGCGCCGGCGATCATCGCCTCTCGGTGCCCGAGCCGCAGGCCGTTCAGGAACTCGGCGCAGTCCGCGACCGACAGCGCGCACACGTCGGCGATGGACTTCTCGCCGCGCTCGGCGTGCTCCAGCGTGACCGCCAGGATCTCCGGCTTGAGGCGGGTGCCCTGGCACGCGGGGCACGGCACCTCGCGCATGTACCCCTCGTACTTCTCCCGCATGTAGTCGGACTCGGTGGCGTCCATCCGCCGCTCCAGGAACGGCACCACGCCCTCGTAGTTGGCGTAGTAGGAGCGCTCGCGGCCGTAGCGGTTGCGGTAGCGGACGTGCACCTGCTCCGGCGTGCCGTGCAGCACGACCTTCTGCGCCTTGGCCGGCAGCCGCCGCCACGGGGTGTCCGTCCGGAAGCCGACGGACTCGGCGAGCGCCTCCAGCAGCCGGCCGAAGTACTCCGCGGTCTGCCCGGTGGCCCACGGCGCGATCGCGCCGTCCGCCAGGCTCAGCTCGTCGTCCGGGACCACCAGCTCCGGGTCGACCTCCTTGCGGGTGCCGAGGCCGGAGCACACGGTGCAGGCGCCGTACGGGGAGTTGAAGGAGAAGGAGCGCGGCTCCAGGTCGTCCACCGACAGCTCGTGCCCGTTGGGGCAGGCCATCCGCTCGGAGAACCGCCGCTCGCGGTGCGGGTCGTTCTCGTCCAGGTCGACGAACTCCAGCACCACGATGCCGTCGGCGAGCCGCAGGCCGGTCTCCACCGAGTCGGTCAGGCGCTGCTTGGAACTCGCCTTCACGGTGAGCCGGTCGACGACCACCTCGATGTCGTGCTTCTCCTGCTTCTTGAGCTTCGGCGGGTCGGTGAGCTGGTGCACCGTGCCGTCGACGCGGACCCGGGAGTAGCCCTGGGACTGCAGCGCGGAGAACAGGTCGACGTACTCGCCCTTGCGACCGCGGATCACCGGCGCCAGCACCTGGAAACGGGTGCCGTCGGCCATGGCGAGGACCTGGTCGACGATCTGCTGCGGGGTCTGCTTGCTGATCGGTCGGCCGCACTGCGGGCAGTGCGGCTTGCCGGCGCGCGCGTACAGCAGCCGCAGGTAGTCGTAGACCTCGGTGATGGTGCCGACGGTGGAGCGCGGGTTGCGGCTCGTGGACTTCTGGTCGATCGAGACCGCGGGCGACAGTCCCTCGATGAAGTCGACGTCCGGCTTGTCCATCTGGCCGAGGAACTGGCGCGCGTACGCGGAGAGCGACTCGACGTAGCGCCGCTGGCCCTCGGCGAAGATGGTGTCGAACGCGAGGCTCGACTTGCCCGACCCGGACAGGCCGGTGAAGACGATGAGACTGTCCCGCGGCAGGTCGAGATCGACGCCCCGGAGGTTGTGCTCGCGGGCGCCGCGCACGACGAGACGATCGGCCAAGACTGGTACCTCGCGAATCTCTCCTGATCACGGGCCCGGATCGACCCCCGAACCATGCTATGTGCGACCACCGACAATTCGCGCCGGACTCCGTACCCTGGGGACGGTGACGCACCATGCCGATCGCGCGCGTCGGGGCATCGAAGCGGCGGCACAGGCGACCGAGCTGCTGTCGGCCGTGGTCGAGCGGCTGGGCGACGCCGACATGCGCGCCCCGAGCCTACTTCCCGGCTGGAGCCGGGCGCACGTCATCACCCACCTGGCACGCAATGCCGACGGGTTGGTGAACCTGCTCAGCTGGGCGCGCACCGGCGTCGAGCACCCGATGTACACCAGCCGCGAGGACCGGGACGCGGCCATCGCGGCCGGCGCCCTCCGCGGCCGGCTACTGCTCGCCGAGGACCTGACGGCGGCGACCCGGCGGTTCGCGGTGGCGGCGGCCGGGGTGCCGGACAGCGCCTGGTCGGCGTGCCTGACGGACGGCCGGCGGCGCCCGCTGCCCGCGGCCCGGGTGCCCTGGCTGCGTACCCGTGAGGTGTGGCTGCACGTCGTCGACCTCGACGCCGGCGTCGGCTTCGGTGACCTGCCCGCGGCGCTGCACGCCGAGCTGCTGGACGACGTGGTGGGCGAGTTCCGCGGCCGCGCCGACGTGCCCGCGGTGTGCGTCCGGGCCGAGCTGCCGGACGGCACGGTGCGGACGTACCCCCTCGGCGGGGCGGCCGGCGGCACGTCGGACGGCACCGCCCGGGAGACGGAGGACGACGCCGCACCGGAGCTGCCGGAGGACGCGCCGGAAGCGCCGGAGGACGACACCCAGGACCCGCCCGACGGTGCCGTCCGGGGTCCGTCGGCCGACGTGCTCGCCTGGCTGACCGGCCGCTCCCCCGGCACCGGCCTGCGCGGCCGGGTCCCCGTGCTGCCCCGCTGGAGCTGAGCCGCGGTCAGCGGACCGGGCTGGGCGCGAGATGCGGTGCCGCGACGAACGGCTCGGCGGCGCGGGGACGGACCACGGGCATCCCGCCGGGCAGCGCGCTGCGGCGGGGGCGGGTGAGGAAGGCGTGCGCCGGCCGTTCGACCCAGCGGGTCAGCAGCCAGCCGAACAGCACGGCCGCGCCGACGGCGGTGGCCACCTGGGGCAGGGCGCCGCCGCCGAGACGCTGCACCTCGCGCATCAGCAGGTAGCCGATCTCCTGGTTCAGCAGGTACACGCCGTACGAGATGCCGGCCAGCCAGCGCACCAGCGGGGCGAACGGCCGCAGCAGCGCGCCGTTCCAGTCCGGGCCGACCGCCGCGGCGGCCATCGCCGCGAGCAGGACACCGACGCCGAGGGTGGACGGCAGGTCCGCGGAGTGCACGTACTGCGCCCAGAGCGCCAGGCCGGCCAGCACCGCCGTCCAGTGGCCCGCGAGCCGGCCCTTCGACCAGAGCCAGAGCGCGGCGCCGATGGCGAACAGGTGCGCGCGGTGCATGGCCAGGCCGATGTACAGCGTCCGCAGCCAGGCCCAGTCCTCGACGAACATGCGCGCGACGAGCGGCGCCACGGGGAGCGTGAACAGCAGCACGCGCAGCGGCCGTCCGCCGCCGAACCGGCCGGCGAACAGCGCGCAGGCCACCACGAACCCGGTGACCTGCACCGGCAGCGTCCAGTACGAGTAGTCCACGAACCGCACGTCCGGCACCCAGTTCTGCATCATCAGCAGGTTGAACGCCAGGTCGCGCGGCCGCAGGCTGCTCCAGCCGTCCGGCGCGAGCGTGGTGAGCACCGCATAGGTGAGGACGACCGCGACCAGGTACGCCGGCACGAGCCGGGCCAGCCGGCTGCGTAGCACGGCGCCGGGGCGGCCGCCGTTCAGCGAGGCGCAGACGAAGAACGCGGAGATCACCACGAGCGCGCTCGCGCCGATCTGGAGCGGGAAGCTGAGCGGGGAGGGGCCCAGCTCCGGGTGGTTGATGCGGCCGGCGTGGGTGGCGTGCTGCAGCACCACGGCGAACACCGCGAGGACGCGGATGACGTCCCAGTTGATCTTGCGAACCTTGGCCTTCGGGGCAGTCCGGGTCACGATCCAGGCTTCTCGTGCGTCGCGGCGGGGGCACTTGCTTAGGGGAACTAAATATACCGTCGGTGGTGGCGCGATGCCTGTCGGCGATGGCCGCTCGCCGATGGCCCAGGTCCGTTGACCGATGGAGCCTTCTTGATCGCCCGTGGTCGATACTCTGGGTGACCACGCTGCCGTGCCTGGTCGGGACGGGTTAGGGTCACGCCCGTGCAGGTCATGGACACCTACGACGGCCACGTCTCCCCCGGCGGCCCGGCCGCCCGCCGGACCCTCGACGCGCTGAGCGTCACCAAACTGTCGGTGGGCGGCTCCTGGGACAACAACGCCTACCTGTTGGTCTGCCGGGCGACCAACGACGCGCTGCTGATCGACGCGGCGAACGACGCCGACCGGCTGCTCGACCTGCTCGGCCACGACGCCGGACGGCCCCGGCTGCGGATCATCGTCACGACCCACCAGCACGGCGACCACTGGCAGGCCCTCGGCGCCGTCGCCGGCGCGACCGGCGCACACACCATCGCCCACCCGGACGACGCCGGCCCGCTGCCCGTGCCCCCCGACACCCTGGTCCGCCACGGCGACGTCATCGGGGTCGGCGAGTGCACCCTGGAGGTGCTCCACCTGCGCGGCCACACCCCGGGCTCGATCGCGCTGCTCTACCGCGACCCGGCCGGCACCCCGCACCTGTTCACCGGCGACTCGCTCTTCCCCGGCGGCCCCGGCCGCACCACGTCACCGGAGAACTTCACGTCCCTCATGGACGACCTGCAGGAGCGAGTCTTCGGCCCGCTGCCGGACGACACCTGGTTCTACCCCGGCCACGGCGACGACTCCACCCTCGGCGCCGAGCGCCCCAAGCTCGCCGAGTGGCGCGCCCGCGGCTGGTGAGCTGACGGACGTCCGAACCGCAGGATCGGCCTCCCGGCGCATGCGGGAGTGGTCGACGGGAGGCAGGGCGCGATGCCGCTCGACGAGTTCCTCGGCGGTCAGCCGACGACGGCGCGGCAAGGGCCGAAGCTCCGCGATCTCCACGCCGTTCCGGGTGACGTGATAGGTCTCCCCGGCCTCAACGGCATCCATGACCGACGCGGAGTTGTTGCGGAACTCCCGCTGGCCGATGACCTTCACCTCATGATTGTGGCCCCGCATGGCGCACGGAGCCACGGCCGTCGACCTCGGCGTCAGCTGGTGATGTCCTTGGTGGCGAAGCGGCGCCAGGCGAGGGCGGCGAAGACGGTGGCGTAGCAGAGGGCGGAGAACGAGCCCCAGGCCATGTCGGACCAGTCGACGTCGGTGGTGAGGAGGTCGGACCAGGCGAAGGCGTAGTGGGTGGGGAGCCAGTCGCGGAGGTCGCCGAGGGCGGTGATGGAGTCGAGGATCTGGGACAGGATCGAGACCAGCACGGCGCCGCCCACCGCGCCGAGGGGGGCGTCGGTGGAGACGGAGAGCAGCATGGCGAGGGCGGCGACCCAGGACAGGTGTACCAGCAGGTACGCGACGGCCAGGGTGATCCGCAGCAGGGCGGTGCCGAACGGGAGCGACTCGCCGGTCGGGGACTCGGTGTCGCCGGCGCCGTACCAGAGGACACCGACGGAGGTGGCCACGACGGGGAGGACCAGCAGGGCGAGGACGGTGAGCAGCGTGGACACGATCGCCTTCTGGCGCAGCAGCCGGGCCCGCGGCACCGGCGCGGCCAGCAGGTAGCGCAGGCTCGACCAGGACGCCTCGCTGGCCACGGTGTCGCCGAAGAACAGCGCGACGACCACCACGAGCAGGAAGCCGGACGAGGCGAACAGGGCGAAGATCGTGAAGTTCGGGCCGCTCGCGGTGGCCAGGTCCACCAGCCCGCGCGAGCCGCCGCCGTCCGACGAGCCGAGCTCGAAGGCGGCCAGCAGGATGAACGGCAGCAGCGCGAGGAACCCCAGGCTGATCTGGGTGCGCCGCCGTCGGAGCTGGCGGACCAGCTCCACGCGCAGGCGCAGCGTGGCGGCCGGCCGGTAGCCCGCCGCCTCGTGCGGCACCGGACGGTCCCCGCGGTCCGGCGGCGGGGAGGACGCGGTGGGGGTGGTCCACGGCCTGCCGGCCGGGCTTGCCGGGCCGGTCGAACCGGCCGGGGCCACGGCGTCGGCCGGGCCGGTGGGGTCCGCCGGGACACCACGACCAGGGCGGCCGGGCTGCATGGGTGCGCTCACGATCCGGTCTCCTCGCCGACGAGCTGCAGGAAGGCGTCCTCCAGGCGGCGCCGCGGACCGGCCTGCTCGACGGCCACGCCGGTCCGCACCAGCGCGCGGACGGCCTCGGAGCGCGGCATGCCGCCGAGGTCGGCGTGCACCACGTCGCCCTCGATCTCGACGCCGGTGACACCGTCCAGGGAGCGCAGCAGCGAGGCCGCCGTCACGGTCGCCGCGGCGGTGTCCACCCGGAAGCTCGCCTGGCCGCCGCCGGCCACGATCTCCGCCACCGGGCCGGAGGCGACGAGCCTGCCCTTGTGCATCACCACGACGTGCGTGCAGGTCTGCTCGACCTCGGCCAGCAGGTGCGAGGACACCAGCACCGTGCGGCCGGTCGCCGCGTAGCGCCGCAGCACGTCGCGCATCTCGCGGATCTGCGGCGGGTCGAGCCCGTTGGTCGGCTCGTCGAGCACCAGCAGGTCCGGCAGCCCGAGCATGGCCTGCGCGATCGCCAGCCGCTGCCGCATGCCCTGGCTGTACGTGCCGACCCGGCGGCGCACGGCGGCGCCCAGCCCGGCCACCTCCAGGGCCTCGTCCATCCGCGCGTCCTCGGCGGGCCGCCCGGTGGCCGCCCAGTACAGCCGCAGGTTCTCGATGCCGGACAGGTGCGGCAGGAAACCCGGCCCCTCGACGAACGCCCCGAGCCGGGACAGCACCGGGTCGCCGGGGCGCACCCGGTGGCCGAACACCCGGATCTCGCCGCCGTCCGGCCGGATCAGCCCCATGAGCATGCGCAGCGCCGTCGTCTTGCCGGCGCCGTTCGGCCCGAGCAGGCCGAGCACCTGGCCCGCCTCCACCCGGAACGACAGCCCGTCGACGGCCTTGAAGCCGCCGGCGTACACCTTGCCGAGGTCCTCGATGACGAGCGGCACGTCCACCAGCTCCGGCCGCACGTCCACGACGCGGCGGCGGCGCAGCACGGCCACCAGCGCCGCGAGCAGCACCGTCCCGGCGAGCACCCCGATGCCGATCAGCGGGGTCCGCGGCACCGTGCTGTCGGCGGAGCTGTCGCCCGGCACGAACGGCACGGACAGGTCACCGGCGGCGGCGACGGTGTACGCGGTGGGCACGACCGGGGTCGCGTACGCCTGGTCGGTGGTGGACACCACGACCTCCAGGTGGTGTCCCGGCTCGATCTGCCGCACCACGCCGGGCAGCGCGACCGTCACCTCGACCGCCGAGCCGTCGGCCGGCAGGTCCGTGACCCGCAGCGGGGACACCGCGCCGCCGGGCAGGCTGCGGGCGCCGTCCGGGCCGACGTCGTAGAGCTTGGCGAACAGCACGGCCTCTGTGGTGCCGGTGCCCGGGACGGCGGCCACCCGCAGCCGGGCCCGTGCCGAGCCGGCCAGCAGGAGCTGGTCGTCCAGCGGCGCCGTGGCGAAGGTCGCGGCCTGCCCGGGCACGTCGACCGCGATGCCGCCGAAGGCGCTCGCCGCGGCGCTCAGCGAGCCGAGCCCGGGCACGCTGCTCAGCGACGCGGGGCTGCCGCCGGGCGGCACGAACACCGGCTGCGTCCCGCCGGAGAGCGGGAGCGTGCGCCGCGACGCGGGCGTGCCGCCGGCCAGCCCGGGATACGTCCGCGCGTACACGGTGCGCACCGAGGCCAGCCCGTCGCCGGAGAAGCTGCCGCGCACCGCGTACTCGAAGTCGGTGCCGGGGTCCTCGCCGCGGCCGGCCAGGTGGAAGTCGAACCAGGTCATGATCTTGTCGCGCAACCGCCGGCCGGGCATCCCGCCGTCGTGGCCGCCGTTGTACCAGACGACCTTGATGGTGCCGCCCGCGTCGGCGACCTGCCGCGCGGTGGCGTCCGCCTGGTCCAGGCCGAACAGCGTGTCCTGCAGCCCCTGCACCAGCATGGTGGGCGCGGTGATGTTGCCGGCGAGCTCCACGGGCGAGGCCTGGCGCAGCAGCTCCAGCACCTCCGGGGTGGCCCGGCCGGTCGTGGCGACCTGCACGTACGCCTGGCAGACCTCGGGGCGGAAGCGGCCGCAGCCGAGCCGCAGCAGGTCGGACGCCGGGCGCTGGGCCGGCCGCGCGCCGTCGGTCGCCGGGTCGATGCCGGTGCCGG
>DASWTI010000702.1:0-8466 GCA_036402215.1 Pseudonocardiaceae bacterium | reverse complement strand
CGGCGCCGGACCCCGGCTTCCGGCTGCGCCGCATGCTGCGCCCGGTGCGCGTCGCCCTGGCGCTCGCCGTGGCCTGCGTCGCCGTGGACGCGGCCACCACCCTCGCGCTGCCCACGCTCATCCGGTACGGCGTGGACGGCGGCGTCGGCAGCGGCACCGCCGACGGGCTGTGGCGGGCGGCGGCCGCGGCGGCCGTGCTGGTGCTGCTGGGCGGCCTGGTGCTGGCCGCGCAGACCGTGCTCACCGCGCGCGTCGGCGAGACGGTGCTCTACGTGCTGCGGGTGCGCAGCTTCGCGCACCTGCAACGGCTCGGCCTGGACTACTACGAACGCGAGCTCGCCGGCCGGATCATGACGCGGATGACCACGGACGTGGACGCGCTGTCCTCGTTCCTGCAGACCGGCCTGGCCACCGCCGTGGTGAGCGTGCTGACGCTGGCCGGCATCACCGCCGTGCTGCTGCTGACCGACGGCGAGCTGGCGCTCGTCGCGCTGGCCGTGCTGCCGGTGCTGCTGGTCGCCACCGCCGTGTTCCGCCGGCTCTCCTCCACCGCGTACGCCGACGCCAGGGAGAAGGTGAGCGCGGTCAACGCCGACCTGCAGGAGAACGTGTCCGGGCTGCGCGTCTCGCAGGCGTTCGGCCGGGAGCAGCGCTCGGCCAGCACGTTCGCCGACCGCAGCGACGCCTACCGGCGCTCCCGGCTGCGCGCGCAGGCGTACGTGGCCACGTACTTCCCGTTCGTCGCCATGCTGTCCGACCTGGCGCAGGCCGCGGTGCTCGCGGTGGGCGCGCAGCGGGTGGCGGCGGGGACCCTGTCGACCGGCGTGCTGGTGGCGTTCCTGCTCTACCTGGCGCTGTTCTTCGCGCCGATCCAGCAGCTGTCCGCCGTGTTCGACGGCTACCAGCAGGCGAAGGTCGGTCTGCACCGGATCGGCGACCTGCTGCGCACCCCGACCACGGTGCCGCTCCCGGACGACCCGGTCGCCGTGCCGGCCCGGCTGCGCGGCGACGTGGAGCTGCGCGACGTCTCGTTCGCCTACCCCGGCACCACCACCCCGGCGCTGGCCGCCGTCTCGCTGCGGATCGCGGCCGGGGAGACGGTGGCCCTGGTCGGCGAGACCGGCGCCGGCAAGTCCACGCTGGTCAAGCTGCTGGCCCGGTTCTACGACGCCACCGCGGGCGCCGTGCTCGTGGACGGCGTGGACGTGCGGCGCTACCACCTGGCCGGCTACCGGCAGCGCCTCGGCGTCGTGCCGCAGGAGGCGCACCTGTTCACCGGTGACGTCGCGGCCAACATCGCCTACGGCCGCCCCTCCGCGCCGCCACGCGACGTGGAGGCCGCGGCCCGCGAGGTCGGCGCCCTCGACACCGTGGCCCGGCTGCCGCACGGCTTCCGGCAGCCGGTCGCCGAGCGCGGCTCCGGCCTGTCCGCCGGCCAGCGGCAGCTCGTCGCCCTGGCCCGGGCCCGCCTGGTCGACCCCGACCTCCTCCTGCTCGACGAGGCCACCGCCGCCCTCGACCCCGCCACCGAGGGCGCCGTGCTCGGGGCGTCCGAGCGGCTCAGCGAGGCCCGCACCACCGTGGTCATCGCGCACCGCCTGAGCACCGCCGCCCGCGCCGACCGCATCGTCGTCCTGCACCACGGCCGCGTGGCGGAGCAGGGCACCCACGCCACCCTCCTCGCGGCCGGCGGCCACTACACCCGTCTCTGGACCGCCACCGGCACCCACGTGACGGTCCCCTAGCCTCGGCGCATGGTGAGTTTCGAGGAGCGGGTGGCGGCGCGGCTGGACGAGTTGCGGGTGCCGTGCGTGGCGATCACGGTGCGGCGCGGGACGGCGCCGGCGCTGGCGGTGGACAGTTACCTGGCGGGCCACCCGTACCTGCCGGCGGGCGTGGGCTGGCCGGCGGACGCGAACGGGCCGATGGCGTTCGTGGGGCAGGTGAACCTCGCCGAGGTGCCGGCCGGCAGCGGCTGGCCGCCGGGCGGGCTGCTGCAGTGGTTCGTCGGCACCGACGACACGTACGGGCTGACGTTCGACGAGACGCAGGGGGCGGTGGGCTTCGTGGCGCGGTGGTACGCCGAGCCGGCGGCGGACGCCGGGTCGCCGCCGCCGGACGCGCCGCTGCCGACCGGCGGGTACTTCCCGCTGGAGCTGAACGGGCCGACGGCCCTCGGGTTCGAGGCGGCGCCGGACCTGCCGGGCTGGGACGACCTGCTCGAGGACGTGCAGGAGGAGCGGCTGTGGTCCGAGCTGGCCGAGGCCAACGGCGAGTCCCCGGACGAGAGCCGCTTCGCCTACGAGGAGTACGCGCGCCGCGGGAGCCCCGGCTGCAAGCTCGGCGGCTTCCCCACGTTCACCCAGTCCGACCCCCGTGGGCGCGACGCCTACGCGCCGGCGAACACCCCGGCGGGACGGCTGCTGATGCAGCTCGACTCCGGCCAGACCGGCGGCTGGGGCGACGCCGGCGTGGCCCAGCTGTTCGGCGACGTGCGGGCGGTGACGGCCGGGGACCTGACCGGCGTCCGGTACCACTGGGACTGCCTCTGACCTCGGCGGGAACCGGCCGGGTGGTCACCCGTGGGCACGCTGAGCGCACGCCGCGGCACGTTCGGCGCAGCACAGGTCACGACCTGGTGCGCCGCGGCGATGAAGTACGCGGGCCGGGGATCGGGGTACTAACCTGAGTCCCGGAGTGGAGACAGCTCATCACGATGATGGATAGAGGCGAGCGCTAGCCGTGTCCGGCAACAGTCAAGCGTCCCAGTTCGGCCCGAACGAGTGGCTGATCGAGGAGATGTACGAGCGGTTCCTGGCCGACCCCGCGTCGGTGGATGCGGCGTGGCATGACTTCTTCGCCGACTACAAGCCGACGACGCTGGGCGGCACCGGGCAGGTCGCCGCCGCGGGCGCGTCGACCGCGGGCACGGGCACCGGCGGCACCGCGACGGCCACCACCGAGCGCCCGCAGCCGCGGCCCGAGCCCGGCCCGGACACCGGCCGCCAGGGCCCCGCCAAGCAGGGCACGGCGCAGCAAGGCACGACGGCCAAGCAGGCCGCGTCCCGGCAGGACACCCAGGTCGACGCCGGCCGCAACGGCCGGGGCACCGCCACCCGGCCGGCCCCGGACGCGCGGCAGGACACCCCGAAGCAGCCCGACGGCCAGGGGCGGCCGCTGCGGGGCGCGGCGGGCGCCGTCGTCAAGAACATGCAGACCTCGCTCGGCATCCCCACCGCGACGAGCGTGCGCGCGGTGCCGGCCAAGCTGCTGGGCGACAACCGCATCGTGATCAACAACCACCTGAAGCGCACCCGCGGCGGCAAGGTGAGCTTCACGCACCTCATCGGCTACGCCGTGGTGCGCGCCCTGGAGTCGTTCCCCGCCATGAACCGGCACTTCGCCGAGGTGGACGGCAAGCCGGTGCTGGTGACGCCGGAGCACGTGAACCTGGGCCTGGCGATCGACCTGCCGGGCAAGGACGGCCAGCGCACCCTCGTCGTCGCGTCCATCAAGGGCTGCGAGGCGATGACGTTCACCCAGTTCTGGCAGTCGTACGAGGACATCGTGCGCAAGGCCCGCAACGGCGCGCTCACCGCCGACGACTTCGCCGGCACCACGATCTCGCTCACCAACCCGGGCACGATCGGCACCAACCACTCGGTGCCCCGGCTGATGGCCGGCCAGGGCGCGATCATCGGCGTCGGCGCGATGGACTACCCGGCGCCGTTCCAGGGTGCCAGCGAGCAGACCATCGCGGACCTGGCCATCAGCAAGATCATCACGCTGACCTCGACGTACGACCACCGGATCATCCAGGGCGCCGAGTCCGGCGACTTCCTGCGGCGCACGCACCAGCTGCTGCTGGGCGAGGACGGCTTCTACGACGAGGTCTTCGAGTCGCTGCGCATCCCGTACGAGCCGGTGCGCTGGGTCAAGGACATCCCCGAGGGCGCCGTCGACAAGACCGCCCGGGTGCTGGAGCTGATCGACGCCTACCGCACGCGCGGTCACCTGATGGCCGACACCGACCCGCTGAACTACCGGCAGCGCAAGCACCCCGACCTGGACGTGCTGCAGCACGGCCTGACGCTGTGGGACCTGGACCGCGACTTCGCCGTCGGCGGCTTCCACGGCCAGCACTCGATGAAGCTGCGTGACGTGCTCGGCGTGCTGCGCAACTCCTACTGCCGCACGGTCGGCATCGAGTACATGCACATCCTGGAGCCGGACGAGCGCAAGTGGCTGCAGGAGCGGGTCGAGGTGCCGCACGACAAGCCGACCGGCGCCGAGCAGAAGTACATCCTGAGCAAGCTCAACGCCGCCGAGGCGTTCGAGACCTTCCTGCAGACCAAGTACGTCGGCCAGAAGCGGTTCTCGCTGGAGGGCGGCGAGTCCGTCATCCCGCTGCTCGACGCGGTGCTGGACAAGGCCGCCGAGTACGAGCTGGACGAGGTCGTCATCGGCATGCCGCACCGCGGCCGGCTCAACGTGCTGGCCAACGTCGTCGGCAAGCCGTACTCGCAGATCTTCCGCGAGTTCGAGGGCAACCTGGACCCCGGGCAGGCGCACGGCTCCGGCGACGTGAAGTACCACCTGGGCGCCGAGGGCAAGTACTACCGGATGTTCGGCGACGGCGAGACGACGGTGTCGCTCACCTCGAACCCGTCGCACCTGGAGGCCGTGAACCCGGTGCTGGAAGGCATCGTGCGGGCCAAGCAGGACCTGCTGGACAAGGGTGAGCAGGGCTTCACCGTGCTGCCGGTGCTGCTGCACGGGGACGCGGCGTTCGCCGGGCAGGGCGTGGTCGCCGAGACGCTCAACCTGTCGCTGCTGCGCGGCTACCGCACCGGCGGCACCGTGCACGTCATCGTCAACAACCAGGTCGGCTTCACCACCGCGCCGCAGTACTCGCGCTCCAGCGAGTACTGCACGGACGTCGCCAAGATGATCGGCGCGCCGGTGTTCCACGTGAACGGCGACGACCCCGAGGCGTGCGTCTGGGTGGCCAGGGTGGCCGTGGCCTACCGGCAGACGTTCGGCAAGGACGTCGTGATCGACATGATCTGCTACCGGCGGCGCGGCCACAACGAGGGCGACGACCCGTCGATGACGCAGCCGGCGATGTACGAGCTGATCGACGGCAAGCGCTCGGTGCGCAAGGGCTACACCGAGGCGCTCATCGGCCGCGGCGACATCTCGGTGGACGAGGCCGAGCGGGCGCTGCGCGACTACGCGAGCCAGCTGGAGCACGTCTTCAACGAGGTGCGCGAGCTGGAGAAGCACTCCGTGGCGCCGAGCCTGTCGGTGGAGCGCGAGCAGATCGTGCCGACCAAGCTGTCCACCGCCACCACCCGCGAGGTGATCGAGCGGATCGCGGACGCACACGTCAACCTGCCCGAGGGCTTCACCGTGCACCCGCGGGTGAAGCCGGTGCTGGAGCGGCGCGCGCAGATGGCCCGCGAGGGCGGCATCGACTGGGCGTTCGCCGAGCTCATCGCGTTCGGCTCGCTGTGCATGGAGGGGCGCATGGTGCGCCTGTCCGGCCAGGACTCCCGGCGCGGCACGTTCGTGCAGCGGCACAGCGTGCTCATCGACCGCCGGACCGGCGTGGAGTACACCCCGCTCATGCACCTGTCGGACGACCAGGGCAAGTTCCTGGCCTACGACTCGGCGCTGTCGGAGTTCGCCGCCGTGGGCTTCGAGTACGGCTACTCGGTGGCCAACCCCGAGGCGCTGGTGCTGTGGGAGGCCCAGTTCGGCGACTTCGTCAACGGCGCGCAGTCGATCATCGACGAGTTCATCTCCTCCGGCGAGGCCAAGTGGGGCCAGACCTCGGACGTCGTGATCCTGCTGCCGCACGGCCACGAGGGCCAGGGGCCGGACCACACGTCGGGCCGCATCGAGCGCTGGCTGCAGCTGTGCGCCGAGGGCTCCATGACGGTCGCCGTCCCGTCGACGCCGGCGAACTACTTCCACCTGCTGCGGCGGCACGCGCTGGACGGCGTGCGGCGCCCGCTCGTGGTGTTCACGCCGAAGTCCATGCTGCGGCTCAAGGCCGCCGTGAGCCCGGTGGAGGACTTCACCGAGGGCCGGTTCCGCTCGGTGCTGGACGACCCGACGGTCGGTGACCCGGCCTCGATCACGCAGCTGCTGCTGTGCAGCGGCAAGATCAGCTACGAGCTGAACAACCGGCGACTCAAGCACAACCTGACCGGCACCGCCATCGTGCGCGTCGAGCAGCTGTACCCCGTGCCGGTTCGCAAGCTCACCGAGCTGTTGCAGCGCTACCCGAACGCCACGGACATCCGCTGGGTGCAGGAGGAGCCGGCCAACCAGGGCGCCTGGCCGTACTTCGGGCTCGCGCTCCCCGAGCTGCTGCCCGAGCGCCTGGCCGGCATCAAGCGCGTCTCCCGCCGCGCCATGGCCGCCCCGTCCGCCGGGTCCACCAAGGTCCACGAGGTGGAGCAGGAGGAGCTGCTCACCGCCGCCTTCGAACGGAACGGCTGACCGGTGTACTTCACCGATCGCGGCATCGAGGAGCTCGAACAGCGCCGGGGCGACGAGCAGGTCGCCCTGGCCTGGCTCGCCGACCGCCTGCGCGCCTTCGTCGACCTCCACCCCGAACACGAAACCGCCGTCGAACGCCTCGCCACCTTCCTCGCCCGCGACGACGAGGACGACGACTAGGGCGTGTCTCGAAGTCCCCGGTGGATGCACCCGGTGATCCAGGCGGCGATCCGGCAAGGCGGAGGAGGAGTCGATAGCGGAGCTATCGGCGACGACGACAACGCCGCCGGTCGTCGTCTGGGCGCCGGGGGCGCCGCCAGCGGGACTTCGAGACACGACCTAGGGCCGCTACGGCAGCCCGGACGGCGTCAGCGGTCCTGTTCGCGCAGGACGCGGGCGAGCAGGTGGCCGAGGTGCGCCCGGTCGGCGGCGGTGAGGCCGAGGCGGTTGTCGGTGGCGGCGAGGAACGTGGGCAGCAGGTCGGCGACGGGCAGGCCGGCCTTGAGGACGCGGCCGCGCAGGTCGTCGCAGTGCCAGGCCCACTCGGCGCGGAAGCCGTCCAGGCGGTCCGGGTCCTCGGTCTCGACCGCCGCGCGAACCTCGGTGAAGCGGCGGTCCAGCGCGGGACGCACGCGGTGGTACGAGGCGTCGGTGGGCAGCGGGCCGGGGTGGGCGGACAGCAGCTCGGCCATGGCGGGGCCGGTGCGCAGGAAGGTGGCCACCATGATCATCGTGAGCTGCGCGGAGATGCCGAGCATGGTGGAGCGCTGCCGCAGATCCGCGGTGTGCACGAGCTCCAGGACCAGGTCGCTGGAGTGCTCGAAGTGCCACTCGGCGATCGCCAGGCCGGCCTCGCCACCGTAACGGTCCGGCTCGCGGCGGTGCGGGCGGTGGCCGAGGGGGCCGCGGCGGGTGGTCAGGGTGCCGTGCGGGAACACCCATGGGCGTTCCTCGTCGGTGCAGGCCAGGTCGACGCGCTCGCGGCCGCCGAAGCGGGTCACCGCGGCCTCGGCCAGCCGGCAGACGTCGCCCATCTCCGGTGGGGTGACCGGCGTCAGCCGCAGGACGACGATGCGCCCGGCGGCGTCGTACTCGTGGGTGAACCAGTGGCCCTGGATCAGGCCACGTTCACGCAGCTCGCGCACGAGCGGCGCCACGCAGTCGGCGAGCACCGCCTCGGTGCCCCTCGCGCCGTCCGGCACGCAGGCGCCGCGCAGCTCGACCGCCGTTACAGTCATCGCGCCGCCGGGGTGATCACGCCGCACTGATCCACAGTGCGCAGCATGCACACCAGGCGCTTTCACACCGCTTTCATCGCGCCTTCACCCCGGGGGTGCTGCGCCGAACGGCCCACCGGCCCCGGCCGGGAGCACCCCTGCGCCGCGTCGTTCGGCGCAGCCGCGGCCCTGGGACCGGCCGACGGTAGCCCGTTCGTTCTCGCCACGCCAGGGCCGTTGGCCGAAGATCGCCGCGCCGCGGCGAGGATCCGCCACGGCGCCGGGCTCAGTGGTCGGCGGTGACCGGGTCGTCGACGATGCGGCGCATGTGGGCGGCGGCGCGGCGGCGGCCGACGTCCTCGTACAGGTCGGCGAGCTGGGCGGCGGCGGCGCCGCGCCCGGCCCAGGAGCCGGCGGCCTCGGCGGCGGCGAGCATGGCACGGAAGCACTCCTCGGCGCCCTCGCGATCACCGAGGGAACGGCGGATCCGGCCGTCCAGCAGGCGGCACTTGAGGACGGCGTCCGGCACGCCGAACGTGCTGGCCAGCCGCGTCGCCCTGGCCACCAGGACGGCCGCGAGCCGCGGGTCGGAGCGTGCGATCGCGATCTCCACCTGGTTGAGCAGGGCCACCATGTCCATGTACGGGGAGCCCAGCGCGGCGGCCACCTCGGCGGCCCGCTCGGCGCTCGCGGCGGCGGCGTCCAGGTCGCCCAGCAGCCGGTGCAGCGGCGCCAGCAG
>DASWTI010000701.1:0-4210 GCA_036402215.1 Pseudonocardiaceae bacterium | reverse complement strand
CCCGGGGCGCGGGGGGCCCCCCCCCCCCGCCCGCCCCCCCGGGGGCCCGCGGGGCGGCCCGCGCGGGCGGGGCCCCCCCACCGCCGTCTACGGTCGGATGCGTGCCCGACCCCGCCCGGCCGACCCCGCACGCCGCGACGTCCGCGTCCGCCACGGATTCCGCCGGCGACGCTCCCGCCACCCATGCCGCTGCCGGCGCTCCCGCCCCCGGGGCCACGGAGGCCACGGAGGCCACGGAGGCCACGGAGGCCACCGGGGCCGCCGTTGCCGGGCTGGTCCGGTCCGGGCGGCGGCTGGCCGCGGGCGGGCTCGTGGTGGGCACCGCGGGCAACCTGTCGGCCCGCGTGGGGGAGACCCTGCTGGTGACCGCGACCGGCGCGGACCTCGGCGCCCTCACCCCGGCCCTGATCACCACCGTGTCGGTCACCGGCGCCGTGCTCGGCGGCGCGCACGAGCCGACCTCGGAGCTGCCGCTGCACCGGGCGCTGTACGCCACGCTCGGCTGCCGGGCCGTCGCGCACGCCCATGCGCCGGCCTCGGTGGCCGTGGGCTGCGTGCTGGACGAGCTGCCGCCGCTGCACTACGCGACGCTGCTGCTGGGCGGCCCGGTGCGCGTGGCGGAGTACGCCACGTTCGGCTCGGAGGAGCTGGCGCGGGCCGTGCTGCGCGCCCTGGACGGGCGCAGCGCCGCGCTCCTGCGCAACCACGGGTCGATCGCCGTGGGTGACACCGTGGAGCAGGCGTGTGAACGCCTGGAGCTCCTGGAGTGGCTCAGCGAGGTGCACTGCCGTGCGGCCGCCCTGGGTGCGCCACGGCCGCTCTCCGCGGCCCAGCTCGACGCCGCGGCCGCCGAGTTCGCCGGCCGTGGCTACGGCGCCCCGCGCCCCCGCACGCCACCCGCCTGACACCTTCACCACCACGCACGGTGACCGGCGCGGTGACCGGCCGGCACGCAAACGCCCGCCGGGCACTCGACGCCGGCCCCGGATCACGGGATCCTCGTCACCGAGGGACCACGGGGCTTGCGCACGGCGCGGCTCATCGTGATTCTTTACTGCTTCGGATTGACGCCTGAGGGTCGAAAGGTTCCGAGAGACCAGTGTGCTGCGCGCGTGTTGACTACCGACAGCAACCATGTGCTCCGCGTGGTGGGTCGTAGGACCCTGATGCTTCCCGATCGGCAGAGAGTGCCCACCCCCGTCGTCACGGCGCGGCCGTGCCCCGGCCGCCAAGTGGATGGCGCGGCGGACGTCGCCGTGCCGGCCCTGGCACCCTTCGAGGCAGGCCCCGCCGCCGGCGGCCGCCACCCGGACGACCTCACGGGCGGCACCGGGGACGGACCCCGGGCCGGCGAACCGGACGAGCGGGACGTCAACCAGCGGCTGCTGGACGCCGTCATGGCGATCGGGGCCGAGCTGGAGCTGGACGTGGTGCTGCGGCGCATCGTCGAGGCCGCCATGGACCTCGTGGACGCCAACTACGGCGCCCTCGGCGTCCTCGCCCAGGACCGGGTGGGCCTGGACCGGCTGGTGCACGTCGGCATGGACCAGCGCACCGTGGACGCCATCGGCGCGCAGCCCACGTTCTGCGGGGTGCTCGGGCTGCTCGTGGACGAGCCGCTGCGCACCGCCGACATCGCCACCCACCCGCGGTCCTACGGCTTCCCGCTCGGCCACCCCCGGATGCGCAGCTTCCTCGGTGTGCCGATCCGGGTGCGCGAGTCCGTGTTCGGCAACCTCTACCTCACCGAGAAGGCCACCGGCGGCGAGTTCACCGAGGCCGACGAGGCGGTGGCCACGGCGCTCGCCGCGGCGGCCGGCGCGGCCGTGCAGAAGGCCCGGCTCTACGAGCAGAGCCGCCGGCGCGGCGCCTGGCTGCAGGCCGGCTCCGACGTCACCCGGCTGCTGCTCTCCGGCGCCGAGGAGGCCGAGGTGCTCACCGCCGTCGCCGCCCACGTGCGGGAGCTCTCGGACGCCACCGACACCGCCGTGCTGGTGCCCGCCGGTGACGGCCGGCTCCGGGTGGCCGCGGCGACCGGCCCGGTCGCCACCACGATGCTCGGCAGGACGCTCGGCCCGCCCGCGCACGCCGAGTTCGTGTTCCGCGCCGCCGAGCCGCTCAACCTCAGCGAGACCCAGGTGAGCGCCGGCCGCCTCGCCGACCCCGCCCAGCCCGAGGTCGGGCCCACGCTGCTGGTGCCGATCGGGCTGCCGGACGGCGTGCGCGGCGTGCTGGCCGCGGCCCGGCCGCCCGGCTCCGAGGCGTTCTCCCGCGAGATCGTGCCGGCCGTGCAGGGCTTCGCCGAGCAGGCCGAGCTGGCCTACGAGCTGGCCGAGCGGCGGCGCGACAGCGAGGCGCTCTCGCTGTTCGCCGACCGCGACCGCATCGCCCGCAACCTGCACGACCTGGTCATCCAGCGGCTGTTCGCCACCGGCATGGCCCTGGAGGGCGCGGCCAACCTGGTGTCGGTGAACCCCGGCGAGGCCACCGGCCGCATCCGGCGCGCGGTGACCGACCTGGACACCACGATCAAGGAGATCCGCACCACGGTGTTCGCGCTGCAACACCCGGCCGACGTGGTGCCCAGCCTGCGGATGCGGGTCATCGAGGCGGTGGACGCGGCGGCGGACACCCTCGGCCTCGGGCCGTCGGTGCGCTTCGAGGGACTGGTCGACACCACCGTCGCCGACGAGGTGGCCGACCACCTGGTGGCCGTGCTGCGCGAGGCGCTGTCCAACGTGGCCCGGCACGCCGAGGCCACCGCGGTGGGTGTCTCGGTGGCGGTCGCCGCGGGCGAGGCCGGGCAGGCCCGCGAGGTGATCCTCCGGGTGAGCGACAACGGCGTGGGCGTCGGCCTCCCGGCGCGGCGCGGCGGCCTGGCCAACATGACGGCCCGCGCCGAGGGTCTCGGCGGACACTGCACGGTGGAGGACGGCGCCCCCGGCACGGTCATCTGCTGGGCCGTGCCGCTGCCCGCCCCGCAGCACTGACGCCGCCCCGGCCGGGGAGACGCGCCCCGCGCCCGTACAACCGGCGCAAATGGACCATTCGCCCCGTCCCGCAGGGTCGATGGACCAGTACCGCCGTGACGGGTCCGGGCGGAGCCGCCCCGGCGGGCTCTACGGGCGGTTGCCGGCGCGGCGCAGCTCGGTGGCGAGCACGGCGGCCTGGGTGCGCCGCTGCATGCCGAGCTTGGCCAGCAGGCTGGACACGTAGTTCTTGACCGTCTTCTCCGCCAGGTAGAGCTGGTTGCCGATCTGCCGGTTCGTCATGCCCTGGCCGATGAGCTCCAGCACCTTGCGCTCCTGCTCGGTCAGCCGGCGCAGCGGGTCCGGGGCCGCGCTGGCCGCGCCCCGCAGCCGGTTCAGCAGCTGGTGCGTCGCCGTCGGGTCGAGCAGCGAGCCGCCGTTGGCCACTGTGCGAATGGCCTGCACCAGGTCGCTGCCGCGCAGCTCCTTGAGCACGTAACCGGCCGCCCCGGCCATCACCGAGTCGAACAGCGCCTCGTCGTCGGCGTACGAGGTGAGCATCAGGCAGGCCAGGTCCGGCAGCTGCGCCCGCAGCTCGCGGCACACCTGCACCCCGTCGCCGTCCGGCAGCCGGACGTCCAGCACCGCCACGTCCGGGCGCAGCGCCGGCACCCGGGCCAGCGCCTCCGCCGCCGTGCCGGCCTCGCCGATGACCATCAGGTCCGGCTGGGTCTCGAGCAGTGCCGTGACGCCCTGCCGGACCACTTCGTGGTCGTCCAGCAGGAACACCCGCACGGCACCGCCCGTGCTGTCCGTGGCCATACCGTCACGGTAGTGGTAGCCGTCATCCTCCGACAGCGGCCCCTCCGGCGGGTGGATCACGCCGCGCCACCGACCAGCCGACCCGCAGCAACAGCTGCGGACAGCCGCCCAGCCCCAGCCTCGCGGCCAGCGTGGCCCGCACCCCCGGCGCGTCCAGCACCCCGCCGACGACCGCCCCGGTCAGCCCCCGCGCGGCCGTCGTCAGCCACGCGTTCTGCGCCGCCCAGCCGGCCCGCAGCCAGTCCAGCGGCCCGTCGGACTCCGTGCTGAGCAGCAGCAGCAGGCCACGGCCGAGCTGCTCCACCAGCAGCGCTCCCTCCCTGGTGCCGTCCCGCCCTCCGGTGATCTCCGCCGCCGTGCCGCCGCCCGCGACGCCGCCGCCCGGCTGGCGCAGCGCCCGCAGCAGCAGCCGTACGTCG
>DASWTI010000700.1:0-10218 GCA_036402215.1 Pseudonocardiaceae bacterium | reverse complement strand
GGCGGCGTGGACGCCGGGTCGCCCGGTGAGCCGTCCGCCGGCGGCATCGCCTGGAGGCCGAGCGGCGGGGTGGCCGTGTCCGCGCCGCCGGAGCCGGAGCCGCCGGAGCCGTGCGGCCGGGCCGCCAGGATGCGCGCGCGGAGCCGGCTCTGGATCGGGCTGGGCAGCAGCGACCGGCCACCCGCGGCCGGCAGCAGGTGACGACCGCCGCGCAGCACCAGCCGCAGGTCGCGTTCGGCCCGCACGTCCTCCAGCGCGGACCACGGAACCTCGTGCCGCGTCACCCAGTCCACCACCGTCACCCCGCGCGGCGACACCACGATCCGTACGTGCGGCCCGGCCAGCCAGATGAACCAGAGCAGCAGCGACATCCCGGCGATGAACTGAGCCATGTCCCACGCCGGGTACAGGTCCCGCACCTGCCACAGCAGCCACGGCAGGCTGGCGAGCACGGCCACGAAGGCCACCAGCGCGAAAGCCGTCTCCGCCGTGCGGCGCAGCACCACGGTCTCGCCGTCGTCGCGGTACGGCACGGGGGACCACCACCACGACATGCGTGGACCGTACTGCGCCCCGGACGTCAGGTCACGGGTGGGATGTTCTGGTTGAGGCGGAACAGGTTCGCCGGGTCCCAGGTGGTCTTCAGCGCCCGGCGCGATGTGCGTGGGCCTGGCGCAGCGGCTGGTCGACGAGATGGTCGCCCACGCCCGCACGGCCACCCAGGGCGGCGAGCCGATCGCGCGCTTCCAGCTGGTGCAGGCGATGATCGCGCAGTCCTACGCGGAGCTCGACGCGGGGCGGGCGATGGTGCTGGAGGCGGCCCGCCGGTACGACGCGGGCAGCGACCGTAAGCTCGGCCCGTCGGCGGCCAAGCTCTTCTGCTCGGAGATGGTCGGGCGGGTGGCCGACCGCGCCGTGCAGGTGCACGGCGGCACGGGCTACATGCGGGAGGTGGCGGTGGAGCGGCTCTACCGGGACGCGCGGCTGTTCCGCATCTACGAGGGCACCAGCGAGATCCAGAAGCTGGTGATCGCGAAGGCGCTGCTCGCCGGGTGAGCGTGCTGCCCGCCGCGCCGCTGCTGGTGGCGCCCGACGGTCCCGTCGACGACATGGCGTTCACCAAGGAGCTGCTGTCCGCCGTGGCGGCGAAGGAGCCGCCGGCGGCGCTGCGGCTGTACGAGCCGCCGCGCACCGTGGCGTTCGGGCGGCGGGAGACGCACCGCGCCGGGTACCGGGCGGCGGTGGACGCGGCGCGGCGGCACGGGTTCGGGCCGGTGGTGCGCAACGCCGGTGGGCTGGCCGTGGCCTACGGTCCCGGGTCGCTCGTGGTGGAGCTGCTGGCCGCGGACCCCTCGCCGCCGGACGGGCTGCGTGCCCGGTTCGCGGCGTTCGCCGCGGGCATCGCCGCGGCGCTGCGCGCGGTGGGCGTGGACGCCGAGGTCGGCGAGTTGCCCGGCGAGTACTGTCCGGGCGAGTTCAGCGTGCGCGCCGGGACCGTCAAGCTGGCCGGCACCGCGCAGCGGCTGGTCGCCGGGGCCTGGCTCTGCTCCGCCTCGGTCGTGGTGACCGGGGCGGCGGAACTGCGGGCCGTGCTGGCCGAGGTCAACGAGCACCTCGGCTTCGGCTGGCGGCCCGGGACGCTGGGCGGGGCGGCCGACCTGGTTCCCGGGCTCACCACCGGGGCCGTGGCGGCGGCCCTGGAACGGACCTTCGGCGGGAGGCGCGCGTGAGCGGGAGCGGCAGCGGGGAGGCCGGCGTGACGGGGCTGGTGACGGGGCTGGTGACGGTGGGCGCCGTGCGGACGGCACGAGGAACGGCGGGAACCGTGTCGACGTCGCGCGGGAGGTGCCGGTGACGGCCGGGCAGCGGCCCGCGGAGGCGTTGGCCGAGGTGCTGGCGGCCGAGGTGGCGGACTGGCCGGTCGGGGTGGCGGCGGTGGCGGTCGTCGGGCCGGACGGGGTGCTGGCGCGGACCGGGCCGGACGAGCGGCTGCGGTGGGCGTCGGTGACCAAGTTGCTCACCGCGGCGACGGTGCTGCTGGCGGCGGACGAGGGCACCGTGGACCTGGACGAGCCGGCGGGACCGCCGGGGTCGACGGTGCGGCACCTGCTGGCGCACGCCTCGGGGCTGACGTTGCGCGGGACCACCGGGCCGGCCGCCGCGCCGGGGACGGTGCGGATCTACTCCAACAAGGGGTACGAGGAGCTGGCCGAACTGCTGGTGCGGCGCACGGGGGAGCCGTTCGCGGACCGGGTCCGGCGGCGGCTGCTGGCGCCGTTGCGGATGCGGGACACGACGCTGCTCGGGTCGCCGGCCAGCGGGGCGGTGGGGCCGCTGGCCGACCTGGCGCTGTTCGCCCACGAGCTGCTGGCGCCCGTCCACCTGCCACCCGCGCTGCTGGCCGAGGCGGTCACCTGCGCGTACCCGGGGCTGCCGGGGGAGCTGCCCGGGTTCGGCCATCAGGAGCGCAACGACTGGGGGCTCGGCTTCGAGCTGCGCGACGGCAAGGCGCCGCACTGGACCTCCGACGGCAACTCGCCGCGGACGTACGGGCACTTCGGGCAGGCGGGCAGCTTCCTGTGGGTGGACCCGGACGCGGATCTCGCGTGCGTGTCGCTCTCCGACACGCCGTTCGGTACCTGGTCGGCGGACCGCTGGCCACGCCTGTCCACCCGCGTGCTCGCCGCTCTCCGCGGCTGACCCGGTCGGCCCACGGCACGATGTGCCCGTCCACGGCGCAGGGCGTGGCGGCGCGGGTCGCCGAACAGGCGGAAAGGTCCGGGGCACACGGTCCGCTCGCCCCGAGCGGCCGGCGAGCGACGGTGGGCGGGCCTACGGCGTGGGGCGGAGGACGGCGGCGAGCACCTCGGCGCAGTTCTGGTACTCGCGGACCGGCAGGGTGTGCAGCAGGGACCAGGTCACGGCGTCGGCGCCGTAGAGGTCGGCATGGGTGAGGATCTGCCACTTGGCCGCGGGGAAGCGCAGCCCACGCAGGACCTGGGCGATGGCGAGCTCGACCTCGGCCACCGGGCCGTCACCTCCTTGCACGCCCTGTTGTGACGCCGCTCACAGCCGACCCATTGAACGCCTCGGTCGTCACCCCCGCAACGGTGATCGCTCAGCCGGATCGGGCGGTGGCGGCCTCCCGATGGCGCCGCCAGGCCAGCACGCCGAGCCCGGCGACGAGCAGCACGGCGACCACCATGCCGACCGGTCCGCTGTACCGGTCGATCACCTCCCAGCGGTCCGCCAGCGCCCACCCGGCGCCGATGAACAGCGCGTTCCAGACGCCGGAACCGAGAACGGTGAGCAGCGAGAACCGCACGAGCGGCATGCCACAGATGCCTGCCGGCACGGACACCACGCTGCGCACCACCGGCACGCAGCGCGCCGCCGCGACGATCCAGGACCCGTGGCGCTGGAACAGCTTCTCGCCGCGCTCCAGGTCCTTCTGGCCCACGATGAAGAACCAGCGGTGGCCGGCCAGCCGGTGCAGCCGGTCGTAGCCGAGCCAGTGGCCGAGCCCGTACAGGACGAGCGCCCCGGCCAGGGCCCCCGCCGTCGCGCCGATCCACACCAGGAACGGGTCCATCGCACCCTCGCGGGCCCGGTACCCGGCGAGCGGGAGCACCACCTCCGACGGGATCGGCGGGATGATGTTCTCCAGCGCGATGATCAACGCGACGCCGAGCGGACCCAGCCGGTCGATGATGCCGGAGATCCAGTCGGTCACCCTGCCCAGGATGCCGGATCAGGTGGCACGTAGCTCGTCGAAGCGGTTCCCCGCCTCCTGAGCGGTCGCGGGAGCCCGGCCGCCGTCGAGCAGTCGGCCGGGTCGCCGACCGGCCGCCGCGCCACCTCTCCGGGCCCGGCGAACGGAAGCGGTCAAGTTTCGTCCCGGGCGCAGCGGGTAGTCGATCGACATGAACAGCACGACAGCGGCGGCGTCCACCGCACGGACGACCGCCGGCGGACCCTCCGGGTCGTCGGAGCCGGCCGAGGCCTCGACGGCCGACCTGGTCGGCGCGCTGTCCGACCAGGCGAGCACGCTGATCCGCGCCGAGCTGCGGCTCGCGGCCGCCGAGCTCAAGGACAAGGGCCGTCAGGCCGGGGTCGGCGGCGGCATGATCGGCGGCGGCGCGGCGGTGGCGTTCCTCGGCGCCGGCACCCTGGTGGCGGCGGCCGTGCTCGGGCTCGCCACCGTGCTGCCCGCCTGGCTCTCCGCGCTGCTCGTCGGCCTGGTGCTCATGCTCGCCGCCGGTGCGCTGGCGATGGTCGGCCTGGCCCGGCTGCGCGGGGCCGCCCCACCCATTCCGGAGCAGGCGATCGACAGCGGCCGGCAGGACATCCAGACCGTGAAGGCGAGCGTGAGGCGATGAGCGAGCAGATGGAGCGGACCACGGAGCAGGAACGGCTGACGGAGGAGATCGAGCGCACCCGCGCCGAGCTCGGCCGCACCGTGCACGCCCTCACCGAGAAGGCGGACGTGCCGGCCCGGGTGCGGCGCCGTGGCGGCGAGCTCGCCGGGCAGGCCCGCGCGGCCGCGACCCCGCAGCGGCTCGCGCTCGGCGGCGCGGTGCTCGCGCTCGCCCTGCTCGCCCTGATCGTCCGGATGGTGAGGTCCTGATGGCCGGCGCGCTCACCAACCTCACCTACAAGCCGCTGAGCCTGGCGTGCAGCATCGCGGGCGGCGCGCTCGCCGGCGCGGCGTTCACCCGGGCCTGGCGGATCGTCGGCGACGGCGAGGACGCCCCGGAGCCGACCGCGCTCGACCACCGCACCGCCGAGGTGCTGCTGGCCGCCGCCCTGCACGGCGCCGTGTTCGGTGTGGTGCGGGCGCTGGTGCAGCGCACCGGGGCCAAGAGCTACCGCAGGCTCACCGGCCGCGACCCGAACGCCTGACGGGCGCCCGGGTGGGCACCGCCCCGACGATCGGGGTCGAGGAGGAGTTCCTGCTGGTCGACGACCGCGGGAACCTGGCGCTCGTCGGCCCCGAGGTGACCGAGCGGCCCCGGCGGGCCGAGGGCGAGCTGCAGCACGAGCTGGCGCGGTGCATGGTGGAGAGCGCCACCGCGGTGTGCACCACCGCGGAGCAGGCGCTCGTCGCGCTGACCGAGCTGCGCACCGCGCTGGCGGCGCGTGCCGCCCCGCACGGGGCGCGGCTGCTGCCCAGCGGCACGCCCGTCATGCCCGAGGAGTACCAGCCCGGGCTGACCCCCGACCCCCGCTACGAGCGGATGAGCGCCCACTTCGGCGCGCTCGCGCACACCGCGAACACCTGCGGCCAGCACGTACACGTGGCCGTGCCGGACCGCGACGCCGGGGTGCGGGTGATCAACCACCTGCGGCCCTGGCTGCCGCTGCTGCTGGCGCTGAGCGCGAACTCGCCGTTCCACTTCGGCCAGGACACCGGGCACGCGAGCTGGCGGCACCTCATGCAGGCCCGCTGGCCGTCGGCCGGCGCGCCACCGCTGTTCGCCTCGCTGGACCACTACGAGGCGAGCGTGGCCGCCATGCTGCGCTCCGGGGCGATGCTCGACCGCGCGATGGTCTACTGGGACGTCCGGCTGTCCGAGCAGCACCCGACGGTCGAGGTCCGGGTGGGCGACGTGGCACCCACGCCGGAGCGGGCCGCGCTGCTGGCCGCGCTGGCCCGTGCGCTCGTGGCCCGCGCGCTGGACGAGCCGGCCCCGGCGCCCGAGCTGCCCGGCGAGGTGCTGCGCGCCGGGCTGTGGCGTGCGGCGCGTGACGGCCTGAGCGGCGCCTCCCCGGACCCGCGGACCGGCGAGGTGACACCCGCGCTGGGCCAGCTCCACCGGCTCGTGGACGACCTGGCGCCGGAGCTGCGGGCCGGGGACGACGCGGACCTGGTGGGCTCGCTGCTGGCCGGGATCACCGGCTGCGGCGCCGATCTCCAGCGCGCGGCGTACTCCGCGCGTGGCCGGCCGGTCGACGTGGTGGAGGCGCTGGTCACCCGGTCCTGACGTCCCCCGGGCGGGGTCCGGCCGTCACCCGGCGCCGTAGGTCCCGGTCCGGGGGTCCCGGTCCGGCGGCCCGGTTCCGGTGGCTCCCGGGCCGAGGAGCGCGGTGACGCGGCGGTCCACGTCGCGGTGCCGCAGCCAGCAGGCCGCCAGGTACGCCGTGGTGCCCGGTCCGGCGGGGCCCAGGTCGGCACCGTCGAGGGCGCGGGTCGTGTTGCGCCACGCCTGACGGGGTGAGCCGCTGGCGCCGATGCCCCGGTTGGCGTGCGCCACCGCGGCGCGCACCGCCCGCCAGCGCTCCGCCCCGGCCACCACCATGGCGTCGGCGCCGAGGTGACCGGTCACGCCGTGCCGCAGGTGATCCATGGCGAGCGCCACCAGCGCGGGCTCGTCGGTGAGCGAGGTCAGCCCGAGCCCGGCCAGCAGCCGGTCGGCGTCCAGCCCCATCAGGATCACGCCGGTCTCCACGTCCGGCGGGTCGTTCACCGCCGGCAGCGAGAAGCGGGTGTCGAACTCGGCCACGGCGCCGTTCGCCGTACCCGGTGCCGGCTCAGGCATGGGCCGCCGCCAGCTCGCCGGCGTACCGGTCCGGCGCCGCCAGGACACGTGCCGACGGGGGGTCCTCGCGCAGCCGGGCGGCCACGGTGGTCGCCACCCGTGCGGTGGCCACCCGGTGACCGTCGATGTTGCGCGCCGCCGGGCCCAGCACCATGCCGGCCGCGGCGCCCACCGCGAACACCCTGGGCTCGGCCCGATAGGCGAGCGTGCGCTCGTCCAGGTCCGGCCAGCCGTCGCGCGGGTTCACCACGCCGAGCGGCAGCAGCGCCGACCCGACCGACACCGTGGTGCCGAGCGCCAGCACCACGTGCTCGCCGGGGACGCGGACCTGCCCGCCCTCGGCGTCCCTGGCCAGCACCACGGGCCGGCCGTCCGGCCCCGTCGTGACGGCGGTGACCTGCCGGCCGCGGTGCACGCTCAGCCGTCCGTCGGCCTCCGCGGCCCGCAGCAACGGCCGGAACTCGAACATCACCGACGCGCGCCGCTGCCGGCGCATGAGCGTGCGCCGGTCCTCCCACGGCACCTGGTCGTCGAACCGGGCGCGGCCCTCGGCGCGGAAGAACGAGGCGTTCACGTCGGAGCACTGGTACCGCTCGGCGCTGTCCCGCAGCACCCAGCGCACCTGCCGCCCGGCGTGCAGCGCGTTGCCGATCAGGTGGGCGGACGTGAGCCCGGCGCCCAGCACCACCAGCGGCCCGGAGCCCTCCGGCGCCGGCTCGTCCCAGTAGCTGACGCCGCGTGGCGGTGCGGTGCCCGGCCACCAGTCCGCCGGCGCCGCGGTGCGCTCCTCGCCGGCGCACAGCACCACGAACCGGGCGCGCACCTCCACGCCGTCGCCGCTCACGGTCACGCCGTCCGGCCCGGGACGCACCGCGCGGACCTCGGTGCGCCAGGTCCGCCGCGGTACGTCGTGCACCGCCGCGACGTGCGCGCAGTAGGCCTCGAACACGTCGACCGGCACAACGGAGCGGTGGCTCGCCTGGGCCATCCGCACCTGGTGGCGCTCCACCTCGGTGAGCCGCGCCCAGTGCAGCCGCGCGAAGTCCAGCAGCTCGCAGTCGCGGTAGCCCTCCACGCCGGGGTGGTGCTCGTACGGCGAGCGCAGCACCCGCTGGCGCAGCACGTCGATCCGGTCCAGGAACCGGCCGCACGGCCGGTCGGCGCGGTCCAGCACCACCACGTCCCGCACGCCGAGGTGCCACAGCGCCGAGACCACCGCGAGGCCCGCCGGCCCGCCGCCGACCACCACCACGTCGGCCGTCGCCGGGGCCGGACCGGTCCGAGGACGAACCGGTCCGGCCGCCGAGCGCGGCCACGGACGGTGCCGAGGCGATTCCAGCAGGTGCGGCTCGGGAATGAACCGGGTCATGAGGTGACCGCCTCGTCACTGTGGGCGCAGACGCCGGGCGCCGTGCGAACCATTGTCCGGATGATTCCGCTCAGCCGATCACGGTGACCGGGACGATCACCTCGAGCACTTCACGCTGCGGCATTCCGTGCGCGATGAGCTCCTCGAGGGTTTCGGCGGACTTCTCCGGGCTGTCGGTGGCGATCGGGCTGTAGCGCGCGTGCGCGTACGCGGGACGCCGGCCGCTGCACTCGATGCTGAAGACCTTGAGGACGGCCTCGCCGGGGCGGACCTCGCCCTCGTAGAACGTGAGCCGGCGCAGATCCGGCGTCATGAACGTCTTCGAGAACTGGCGGGACAGGATCATCGTGTCGGCGTCGTTGATGAAGTGCGAGTCCTCGTCCAGCGTCACCTGCATCGCGACCCACGTCTGGTCGGTCAGGTTCGTCTCGGACTTGATGATCTGCCAGCGGCCCGGCTCGGGCAGGTTGATGCATGCCGAGACGTCGTGTTCCGTGACGTCGATCGCGCCGGAAATCATGAGGACGCGGCGGCGCACATCGGCGACCGCCGCCATTTGAATATCGCGGGCCCTAACCCGCGTGGATACGTCCAGGCCGGGAACTTCCAAAGACGACATTATATCTCCTCGCGTACTCGGCGAAGGGACTCCAGGGCGTCGACCGATTCACAGACTTGCACATCCGCATCCCATCCTCAAGCGCACGAGGTGGAGTCGGTGGTGGCTCGACCCCGCCTCGCGGATGGACCCGGCGCGCGGGTCCGAATGGGCTGGATACTGCGACCGAACGGTGTAGTTCGGTGCGCGTCGTCCGAAGGTCGTCGCTGATTTGTCGTCGCCGGCGGCCGCGCGAGGGCCGGTGCCCGGTCAGGCCTCCATGTTGATGTCGAGGTCCAGGCCGGGGGCCTGGCCGAGGGAGCCGATGTAGATGATCTCGAACGCGTCCAGGTGCCGGACCCGTATCTTCAGCACCAGGTCGTCGCGGACCAGTACCAGGAACTCGTGGCTGCTGTGCAGGTCCTCCACGATCGTGTGCGTTCGGAACACCGATCCGTCGGACACCGCGAACAGCGCCTTGTACACGGCGTTCTTGTCCACCTGTCCGGCATTGGCCGCCCATTGTTCGAGCCGGGTCAGCCCCACGCTCAGCCGTAGGCACTTGTTGTCGTCGGCCACGTCGTCCACCACGCTCGCTGTCTCGGGAAGATGCCGGGAATGTGGATCCGTTTCACTCGGTCGGCCGGGCGGACGCCGGTACGTCCGCGCCGATCGCGGCCGCGCCCTGATCGGTCGGGGGTCATCGGTCCGACTATTTCGGACCGATGACCCGTCGGCCGTGGTTGGTCACTTCCTGCTCTCGTCCGCACGAGGTGGGCACACCTTGCCCCGAGGGCCGGCGGACCGTTTCCGCCGCACCACCGATGGTACGCCCCGTCAACGGTAACGCATATTGCGGATGGCTGACGAAGGCCATTTCGTGACGCGGTCACGACGATTCATTCACGACTCGTTCACGCCGTTGTGACGCCTGCCGTGCGCGCCGCCCTCCGGCGCGCCCCTGGGTGGTGGCGGCGGTCGTGCCCGGCCGCGGTGTGGGGCGCCGCCCGGGGTCCGCGGGGTGCCGGCGTGGGCCGGACGATGACCGCACCGGGCGGGCCGGGGCCGTGGTGGGGGTGGGTGACCCGGGGCACCCGCGCGATCAGAAGTGGCACGGGCGTGCACACAATGGCGGCCGTGCAGCGGCGGGTCGTGGTGGTGGGCGTGGGGATCGCGCTCGTCGCGTTCAACCTGCGGCCCGCGGTGGCGAGCGTGGGGCCGGTGCTGCCGGAGGTCCGGTCCGGGCTCGGCCTGTCGGCCACCGCGACGTCCGTGCTGACGATGGTGCCGGTGCTGTGCTTCGGGTTGCTCGCCGCGGTCGCCCCGGCGCTGGCGCGGCGCAACGGGATCGAGCGGGTGCTGCTCGGCGCGGTCGTGCTGCTGTGCGGCGGCCTGGCCGTGCGGGTGCTGGGCGGCCCGGCGCTGCTGTTCGCGGGCACCGCGGTGGTGGGCGGCGCCATCGCGGTGTCCAACGTGCTGGTGCCGCCGCTGGTGAAGCGCGACTTCGGCCGCCACACCGGGACCATGATGGGCGTCTACACCATGGCCGTCGCCGGTTCCGCCGCGGTGGCCGCCGGCCTGACCGTGCCGGTCGGCGACGCCCTCGGGCTCGGCTGGCGTGGCGCCCTCGGCATCTGGGCCGTGCCGGTGGCCCTGGCCGCGCTCGTCTGGCTGCCCCGCGCCCGCCGCCCCGCCTCCGGCGGTGAGCCCGC
>DASWTI010000699.1:0-7104 GCA_036402215.1 Pseudonocardiaceae bacterium | reverse complement strand
AGCAGCCACCGATGGGCACGCCGCCGCACGGCCGGCCGGCGCCCGGACACGGCCCGCCGGTGGCGGCCGCGCACGCCCCGCACGGCCAGCTCGACCCGTACCTGGCGGAGCGCTCGCGGGACCGCCGGGTGTTCCTGATCTGGGTCGTGGTGGTGCTGCTGCTCACCGGCATCGTCGGCTACGGCGCCTGGCACCTGGCGGTCGGCCGCTGGACCGAGGTGCCGGCGCTGGAGAACCTGGACCGCGGCGGCATCGAGCTGGCGCTGCGCGAGGCCGGGCTGGACGCCGAGGTGGTCGACGACCACCACGACGTGGTGCCGGCCGGCTCCGTGGTGTCCGCCGACCCGGCCGTCGGCGCCCGGGTGCTGCGCGGCCGGGAGGTCACCGTGGTGCTCTCCCAGGGGCGGCCCCGGGTGCCGGACATCAAGCCGGGCACGCCGCTCAACGCGGCCACGTCGGACCTGGAGAACGCGGACCTGACGCTGCGCCGCGACGAGTCCGCCGACGCCCACGACGACGCGGTGCCGGAGGGCGCGGTGCTGCGACTGGCGCCGCCGCCCGGCACCGAGCTGACCGTGGGCGCCCCGGTGACGGTGGTGCTGAGCAAGGGCCCGGCGCCGGTGAAGGTGCCGGACGTGCGCGGCCGCACGGTGGACGAGGCGGTGGCCGCGTTGCAGCAGGCCGGGCTGAAGAGCAGCGGGGAGCCGACCCGCCGCTTCGACCCGGAGATCCCCGGCGGGCGGGTGATCGGCACCGACCCGGCCGCCGGCAAGGAGAGCCGCCGCGGCTCGGCCGTCACGCTCGTGGTGAGCAGCGCGCTCGTGGTGCCGGACGTGCTGGGCAAGCCACGCGCCGAGGCGTTGCAGCTGCTGCGCGAGGCCGGGTTCGACCCGGTCGAGGCCGGCGACGGCGCGGGCAACGACCAGGCGCGGGCCTGGGGCACCGACCCGGCGATCGGCGCCATCGTGGACCCGGCGAACAACCGGGTGACGGTGGAGATCTCCACGACCGTGCCGGTGCCGAGCGTGATGGGCAAGTCGGTGGCCGAGGCCCGGCAGCTCCTGGGCCGCTACGGGCTGGCGGTGCAGGTGAGCCAGCTGGTGCCGAACGAGTCGAGCGTGGTGATCGGCCAGAACCCGGGGGCCGGCGGGCGCGTGCCCCCCGGCTCCCCGGTCCAGCTCACGGCCTTCCCGTAACGGCGGCTACGACCGCAGCATCTCCGCCACGAGGAAGGCGAGCTCCAGCGACTGCTGGGTGTTGAGCCGCGGGTCGCAGGCCGTCTCGTAGCGGCCGTGCAGGTCCGCGTCGGAGATGTCCTGGGCGCCGCCGAGGCACTCGGTGACGTCCTCGCCGGTCAGCTCGACGTGGATGCCACCGGGGTGCGTGCCGAGGTCGCGGTGCACCTCGAAGAAGCCCTGCACCTCGTCCACGATGCGGTCGAAGTGCCGTGTCTTGTAGCCGGTGGTCGACTCCACGGTGTTGCCGTGCATCGGGTCGCACTGCCAGACCACGGCCCGGCCGGTGGCGGTGACCTTCTCCACGATGGGCGGCAGCACGTCGCGCACCCGGGTGTTGCCCATCCGGCTGATCAGGGTGAGCCGGCCGGGCTCGGCGCGCGGGTCGAGGCGCTCGACGTACTCGACGGCCTGGTCCGGCGTGGTGCCCGGGCCGATCTTGAGGCCCACCGGGTTGGCCAGCAGCTCCAGGAAGGCCAGGTGCGCGCCGTCGAGCTGGCGGGTGCGCTCGCCGACCCAGAGGAAGTGCGCGGACAGGTCGTACAGCCGGTCGTCGTGCAGCCGCAGCATGGCCCGCTCGTAGTCGAGCACCAGCGCCTCGTGGCTGGCGAACAGCTCGACGCCGTGCAGGCTCGCGTCGTCCACGCCGCAGGCCCGCATGAAGCGCAGCCCGCGGTCGATCTCGCCGGCCACCGCGTCGTAGCGGGCGCCGGCCCGGGACTGGGCCACGAAGTCCTTGTTCCAGTCGTGCACCCGGTGCAGGTCGGCCAGGCCGGCCGCGGTGAGCGCCCGGGACAGGTTCATCGCCGCCGCGGCGTTCGCGTAGGCGCGGATCATGCGGCCGGGGTCGTGCACCCGGGCCTCGGGGCTGGCGACGATGGAGTTGATCATGTCGCCGCGGTAGCTGGGCAGGCCGAGCGCGTCGGTCGGCGAGGACCGCGGCTTGGCGTACTGGCCGGCGATCCGGCCGACCTTCACCACCGGCATGCTGGCGCCGTAGGTGAGCACCACGGCCATCTGCAGCAGGGTGCGGATGTTGGCCTTGAGGTGCGGCTCGGTGTTGTCGACGAAGGTCTCGGCGCAGTCGCCGCCCTGCAGCATGAAGGCGCGGCCGCGAGCCACGTCCGAGAGGCGGGCGCGCAGCCGGTCCACCTCCTCCGGCACGGTGATCGGCGGGACGCTCTCCAGCACGGTGCGCACCATGCGCACCTGGTCGGGGTCGGGCCACTCCGGCTGCTGGGCGGCCGGGGCGGCGAGCGCGGTGTCCAACCTGGCCCGCAGCTCCGCCGTCAGCGGCGGGAGCTCGGGCAGTTCTTCGACCGGCAAGTCGACGGTCCAGTTCACACCCCAAGCGTACGGAGCCCCGGGGCGGGGCCTACCGCCGGTCGGCCGCCACCGCTCACCCGGCCGGACCGCCGGCGCCGTTCACTGAACGTTCACGACCGGGCCGCTCCCACCCCTCGGGAGCGCCCTCTCACCGGGCGCGGCCTCTGGCATCCTGTGCGCCATGCGCGTGGCGATGTTGACCGGTGGCGGGGACTGTCCCGGCCTGAACGCCGTGATGAGGGCCGTGGTCCGCAAGGGCGAGGTCGTCTACGGCGACGAGCTGTTCGGCTTCCGGGACGGCTGGCGGGGCCCCCTGGAGGGCGACATCGCCCCCGTTTCCGTGGCGTCCTTCCGGGGGACGCTGCCGCGCGGCGGGACCATCCTCGGCTCCTCCCGGACCAACCCGTACAAGGTCGAAGGTGGACCGGAACGAGTGAAGGAGAACCTGGAGAAGTTCGGCATCGACGCGCTCGTGGCGATCGGCGGCGAGGACACCCTGGGGGTGGCGACCAAGCTCGCCGCGGAGGGCGTGTGCGTGGTGGGCGTGCCGAAGACGATCGACAACGACCTGTCGGCGACGGAGCTGACGTTCGGCTTCGACACCGCGGTGCAGGTGTGCGTGGACGCCATCGACCGGCTGCACACCACGGCCGAGTCGCACGACCGCGTCATGGTGGTGGAGGTGATGGGCCGGCACGCCGGGCACATCGCCACGTACGCGGCCATCGCCGGCGGCGCCTCCATGCTGCTGGTGCCGGAGCGGCCGTTCGACATCGACGAGGTGTGCGACAAGATCGCCCGCAGGCACGACAACGGCCGGTTCGCCTCCATCGTGGTGGTCGCCGAGGGCGCCATGCCCAAGGAGGGCACGCTGACCACCGCCGGCGCCGAGCTGGACGCGTTCGGCCACGTGAAGCTCGGCGGGGTCGGTGCCTGGCTGGCGCGGGCCATCGAGGAGCGCACCGGCTTCGAGACCCGGGCCATCGTGCTCGGCCACATCCAGCGCGGCGGCACGCCGACGGCGTTCGACCGGGTGCTGGCCACGCGCTTCGGCATCGCGGCGATCGACGCGGTGCACGACGGCGCCTCCGGGAGCATGGTGGCGCTGCGCTGCGGCAGCATCGTGCGGGTGCCGCTGGCCGAGGCCACCGCCGAGCTCAAGCTCGTGGACCCCGAGGTCTACGAGGCCGCGTCGGTGTTCTTCGGCTGAGGCCGGCCCGGCGCGGCGGCTCCGCCTCGGACGGGCCCGGCGGAGTACAGCTAGACGGGGTACCGCAGGCGCAGCCGGCGGTCCTCCATGACGTGCCAGCGCGCCAGGTTGTGCCGGGCGTCGGCCAGCGCGTCGTGCGCGTTCGCCGGGGGCTGCGGCAGCGGCGGGCGGCCGACGTCCTCCCAGCGCTGGCGCAACTCCCTGGTGAAGCGCGGGATGGCCCGCGGCAGCGTCGGCATGGCGCCCCAGAGCTGGGCCAGGGCCACGTGGTCGTACGCCGCGTACCAGGCCCAGAGCTCCACGTCCTCGCCCGGTTCCAGCAGGTACTCCAGCAGGGTCTCGCGGATCCGCGCGCGGCTGCGGTAGGCCGGCGAGGACGGCGGCGGGAGCTTGTCGAGCACGTTGGCGCGCACCCAGGCCCCGGCCCGCCCCGGGTCGAACTCCGTGGAGATCGCGTAGTACTCGCGTCCGTTCTCGTCCACGACGCCGATCGAGACCAGGTCGATCGTCTGGCCGTCCTCGATGAACTCGGTGTCGAAGAAGTACCGCACCGGGTGAACCCTACGGTCGCCGCCTACTGTGGAGTCGTGCGGATACTCCTGTTGCTGATCGCGGGCACGCTGCTCGCCACGGGCTGTGGCGCCGACCAGGGGCCGAGCACCGCGGGTGGCACGACCTCCGCGTCCTCCGAGCCGGAGACCCCGGCCACCACCACGACCCCGGCACCGCCCACCGCCTCCGGGGTGCGGCCGCCCACCGCCTCGCTGGTGCCACCGTCCGGGCCGTCCGGCGACCCGGCCGCCGTGGTGCCGGCCGACCTGCTGGAGCGGGTGCTGGCCGACGCCGCGAGCCGCGCCGGGGTGGCGCGCGCCCAGGTGCGGGCCACCGGCGCCTCGGCGCAAACCTGGCCGAACAGCGCGCTGGGCTGCGAGGAGCCGGGCATGGCCTACCTGGACGTGCTGACCGACGGCTACCAGATCCTGGTGTCGGCGGGCGGCCAGAACCTGGACTACCGGGCCTCCGGCAGCACCTTCAAGGTGTGCACGCGGGGCTGATCCGGCTGATCCGGCGGCCCCGGTCAGGCGGCGAGGCGGCGGCGGGCGGAGGCCTCGGCGGCCTTCGCCTGGTCCTCCTTGGCCTTCGCCGCGTACATGTCGACGTACTCCTGGCCGGACAGCTCCATGAGCGAGTACATGATCTCGTCGGCCATCGAGCGCTCGACGAACCGGTCGCCGGCCATGCCGTAGTAGCGGGAGAAGTCGAGCGGCTTGCCGATGCGCACCTCGATGACGCCCGGCTTGATGCGCCAGCGCGAGGAGCCGATGCGGTTGATCAGGTCGGTGCCCACCATGGCCACCGGGATCACCGGGACCTCGGCCTCCAGCGCCATCCGAGCCAGGCCGGTCTTGCCCTTGTAGAGCCGGCCGTCCGGCGAGCGGGTGCCCTCCGGGTAGATGCCGAGCAGGTCGCCCTCGCGCAGGATGCGCACGCCGGTGTCCAGCGCGGCCTGCGCGGCCGAGCCGCTGGACCGGTCGATCGGCACGTTCCCGGTGCCACCGAAGAACATCCGCTTCGCCCAGCCCTTGAGCCCGGGCTCGGTGAAGTACTCGCGCTTGGCGAGGAACTTGATGCGCCGCGGCGAGGCCATCGGCAGGAAGATCGAGTCGGCGACCGCCAGGTGGTTGCTGGCCAGGATGGCCGCGCCCTCCTTCGGGAGGTTCTCCAGGCCGACGGCCTTCGGTCGGTAGAGGAGTCGCAGCAGCGGGCCGAGCAGAACGTACTTCAGCACCCAGTACAGCACTGTGCGACAACTCCCTTACTGCCTTCGCCGAGGCGGGCTCCGCCGGCCAGACTACGGAGCGCCGTCGCCCGGGCACAACGTCGCGGCCTCCCACCGCGCCCCATCCCCGTGCGACGATGGCCACAGTGCGGCCGAGTGCCCCACGCTCCGAACGATCCACCCGCGCAGGAGGTTCCGCCCGTGCCCGTGCTGCCTGGAGCCGAGCCCTTCGTCCACGACGGCTCCACCGAGATCGGGGTGCTGCTCTGCCACGGGTTCACCGGCACGCCGCAGAGCCTGCGGCCCTGGGGTGAGCACCTGGCGGCCGAGGGTCTCACGGTGCGCTGCCCGCGGCTGCCGGGCCACGGCACGGACTGGCGGGAGATGAACCGCACCCGCTGGACGGACTGGTACGGCCGGGTCGACGAGGAGCTGCGGGACCTGGCGGGCCGGTGCGCGACGGTCGTGGTGGGCGGGCTGTCCATGGGCGGCACGCTGACCCTGCGGCTGGCCCAGCGGCACGGTGACCTGATCGCCGGCATCGTGCTGGTGAACCCGTCGGTCACCACGCTGCGCAAGGAGATGGCGCTGCTGCCGCTGATGTCCCGGCTGGTGCCCTCGTTCCCGCCGGTGGGCAACGACGTGCTCAAGGCGGGCGTCACGGAACTCGCGTACGGGCGCACGCCGCTGCGCGCCGCGAACTCGCTGCGTGAGCTCTGGCGCGTGGTGCGCGCCGACCTCGGCCTGGTGACCCAGCCGGTGCTGCTCTACCGGTCCGCGGTGGACCACGTCGTGGAGGCGATCAGCTCGGAGATCGTGCTCGGCTCGGTGCGCAGCACGGACGTCACCGAGGTCGTGCTGCACGACAGCTACCACGTGGCCACGCTGGACAACGACGCCCCGACCATCTTCGCCGGCAGCGTGGAGTTCGCCCGGCGGCTGCACGCCCAGCGGGTCGGTGATCCGGCGTGAGCGTCGAGCGGCGTGACCCGGACGACCCGGACACCCCGGGCACGTCCGGGCCGGGCGGCGACCCGAGCGCCGCCGACGTGGACGCCGAGTTCGCCCGCATCGTGGCCGGCTGGGAGGCCACCGGCAGCTCCCGCTGGCGGGGTCCGGAGCCCGGCGAGGCCACGCCCACGGAGGAGCTCCCGGTGGCGCCGGTGGCACCGCCGGACCCGACGCCGCCCACCGTCTGGCGCGGCGCCACGCCGACCCCGCTGGACGACGAGGACGACGCCCTGGAGGCGGTGGACACCGACGACCCGGACGAGCACTACGTGCCGCCGGAGCCGCCGCCGCTGCCCCGGCCGCAGCCGGCCACGCTGGGCGCCGTCGGCCTGGTGCTGCTCGGCGTGCTGCTGCTGGTGGCGCCCGAGGTGATCGGCATGTCCTCGCAGTACGGCCTGCCGCTGGGGTTGCTGGCGATCGCGGGCGCGGTGGTCTGGCTCATCGTGCGGCTGCGGCAGGGACCGCCGTCGGACTCCGGCTGGGACGACGGCGCCCAGATCTGACGGCGCGGCAGCCAGGCCGGCGGGCGCCTGGCTCCGACG
>DASWTI010000698.1:0-5716 GCA_036402215.1 Pseudonocardiaceae bacterium | reverse complement strand
CACCGGGTGGGTCACGAGCGGGGCGGTCAGCCCTCCTGGCCGCTGTTGCGGCGGCGCTGCAGCACCAGGATCGCGATGCCGCCGCCGACCAGCAGCACGCCCAGGCCCAGCGCGCCGAGCACCGAGGCACCGGTGTTGGGCAGGCCACCGCCCTGCGGCGGCGGGGCCGTGGTCGGCGCGACCGTGGTCCCCGTGGTGGACGGCGGGGCGGTGGTCTCCGTCGTCGTCTGCTCGGTGGTGGTCGTGGTGGTCGGCGCGGTCTTCCAGCCGGCGCTGGCCTCCGCGACGGCCTGGCCCTTCTCGCTGGTCGCCACGATCAGCGTCTGGGTGCGGGTGCGGCGGTTGTCGTCGCCGACGAACAGCCGGCCGCGCTCGACGCGGGCCTCGGCGCGGGCGGTGACGGTGGCCGGGCCGAGCTCACCGCCGGTCGGCGAGGAGAGCCAGAACTGGGCGCCCTCGGCGACCGGGCCGGTCAGCGGGTTGCCGTCGGCGTCGACGAGCTGCACGCCGTCCGGGCCGTCCAGGGTCAGCTCGACCTCGGTGGCGTTGGTGTGCACGGTGAACGGGCCGGCCTTGTCGCCCACGGTGACGTCGGCGATCTCCGCCGGGTCCAGGCTCAGCGAGGCGGGCGGCTGCTCCTCCATGCCGGTGTTCGCGTCACCGGTCAGGTAGTCGTAGAGGGCGATCAGCCGGTCCGGGTTGTTGTCGTGCATCTCGGCGCCGTTGGCGAAGTGCCAGATGGCCGCCTGGGTGGCGGTGATGGCGTCCTTCTTGGTGATGCCCTCGACGCCGGAGGCCTCCGCGAGCTCGTCGACGTCGAGGCTCGGGTAGCCGTTGTGCAGGATCCAGAGCACCTTCTCCGGGTTCGCCAGGTCGCCGTCGCCACCCGGGAACTCCGACCAGGGCGACTCGACCATGCGCACGCCGCCGATGGCGTCGACGTCGATCTCCACGCAGTAGGTGGCGAGCTCCGCGTCGCCGTCACCGTCCAGGTCGATGCCCAGCAGCGAGGCGTAGACGTCGCGGCTGCCATCACCGTCCTTGACGCGGAAGCCGTCGCCCTCACCACCGGGCACGGTGCCGACGTAGGTACCGGTGACCTCGGCGGCGGCCGGCAGGGCCGTCACGAGCAGGGCGGTCAACGCGGCGACGATCAACGTCCCCAGGCGGACGAACGGGTTCCGGGCTGTCATCTCGCTCCTCTACGCATGCCCCGTTGGGTAAAGATCATTTACTACCCAAACGCGTTATCGGATGGCGCACGCTATCGGTCGCCTTTGCGCGGGCTTCACACGGGGTGTCACTGCGCGCCACCAAAGGTTCAAAACGCGTGACACCTGGCAAGTGCGGTACGGCACGGTGTCTACTGGCGCGACCACCGACCAAGATCTGGAGGACGGCCGGAATGGCGGATCGAGGGGCGCTGCCCCGGGTGCTGCGCGAGGGCCCGCGGCGGGCGGCGGCACGCGAGCTGCTCGCCTGCTGCGCGTCGACCCGATGGGCGGCACGGGTGGCCCAGGGGCTGCCGTACGAGGATCTGGCGGCGCTGCGCCGGGCGTCCGACGAGGCGTTCGCGGAGCTGCGCTGGCCGGACCTGGTCGAGGCGATGGCCGCGCACCCGCGGATCGGCGAGCGGGCGGGCGGCGCGGACCGCGAGGCGGCCTGGTCGCGGGCCGAGCAGGCCGGGGCGGCGACCACCGACGAGGAGGTCGCGGCGGCGCTCGTGGCCGGCAACGCGGAGTACGAGCGGCGCTTCGGCCACGTGTTCCTGATCCGGGCCACCGGGCGGGACGCGCGGGAGATCCTGGCCGCGCTGCGCGAGCGGCTGAACAACGACCTGGAGACCGAACGCCGGGTGGTCCGCGAGCAGCTCGCGGAGATCGTGGCCCTGCGGCTGGACAAGCTGATCGAGGAGGACGCGTGAGCGTGTCGACGCACGTGCTGGACACCGGGCGCGGGCGGCCGGCGGCCGGGGTCACGGTACGGCTGGAGCGGCTGGTGGCCGGCGCCTGGGAGCCGGTCGGCGACGGCGTGACCGACGACGACGGACGGGTGGCGCGGCTGGCCACGGACACCGGGGCCGGGGTGCACCGGCTGACCTTCGACACCGCGGCGCACTCGGACTTCTACCCGGAGGTCTCGGTGACCTTCACCATCGCCGAGCCGGCCGAGCACCACCACGTGCCACTGTTGCTCAGCCCGTTCGCCTACTCGACCTACCGGGGTAGCTGATGGACACGATCTCCTTGGGACGCAACAGGTACGGCAAGGCCGAGGTGCGCCTGGTGCGGGTGGACCGGGACGGCCCCCGGCACCGGCTGACCGACCTGACGGTGAGCACCGCGCTGGCCGGCGACCTGGCCGCCACCCACCTCACCGGCGACAACGCCGGGGTGCTGCCGACCGACACCCAGAAGAACACCGTGTACGCGTTCGCCCGCGACGGCATCGCCTCGCCGGAGGAGTTCGGGTTGCGGCTCGCGCGGCACTTCGTGGACGCCACGCCGGGCATCCACTGGGCCCGGGTGGACCTGGAGTGCCACGGCTGGGAGCCGGTGGCCGACACCGGGTTCTCGTTCCGCCGCGGGACGGTGACCCGCACGGCCTCGGCGACCTACGACGGAACGCACGCCTGGGTGGTGTCCGGGGTGACCGGGCTGACGCTGCTGAACACCACGAACTCCCAGTTCCACGGCTACCTGCGCGACGAGTACACGACGCTGCCGGAGACCACGGACCGGGTGCTGGCCACGGCGGTGGACGCCCGCTGGCGGCACGTCTCCGCGGACGGCCCCGGCTGGGACGCCTCGCACGCCGCCGCGGTCGACCACCTGGTGACGGCGTTCGCCCGCACGCCTTCGCTGTCGTTGCAGCAGACGTTGTACGCGATGGGCCACGCGGTGCTGGAGCACCGGCCGGAGCTCGCCGAGGTGCGGCTCGCGCTGCCGAACAAGCACCACTTCCTGGTGGACCTGGCGCCGTTCGGGCTGGACAACCCGGGCGAGGTGTACCACGCGGCCGACCGGCCGTACGGGCTGATCGAGGGCACCGTGCTGCGCGACGGGGCACCGGCCGGGGAGGCGGCGTGGTGAGCGTGTCGCCGCTGGAGCTGATGGGTTTCCAGCGGCCCGCGTCGCTCGCGGAGGCGTTGCGCGCCAAGGCGGAGCGGCCGGACGCGCTGCCCATCGCGGGTGGCACGGACGTGATGGTGGAGCTGAACTTCGACCACCGGCGGCCGGCCGAGCTGCTGGACCTGACGGCCGTGCCGGAACTGCGCGCGGTGACCGTCACCGACGGCGTGGTGCGGCTCGGCGCCGGCGTGCCGTACGCGGAGATCATCGCGCGGCACCGGGACGTGCTGCCGGGCCTGGCGATGGCCGCCCGCACCGTGGGCTCGCCGCAGATCCGCAACCGCGGCACGGTGGGCGGCAACCTGGGATCGGCCTCGCCGGCCGGGGACGCGCACCCGCCGCTGCTGGCCTGCGACGCGGTCGTCGAGGTGGCCTCGGTGCGCGGCGGCCGGGACATCCCGATCGGCGAGTTCTTCCTGGGCGTCAAGCGATCCGCGCTGGAGCCGGACGAGCTGATCACCGCGGTGCGGGTGCCGGCGGCCACCGGGCCGCAGCAGTTCGCCAAGGTGGGCACCCGCAACGCCATGGTGATCGCGGTGTGCTCGTTCGCCGTGGCGCTGCACCCGCGGCGGCGGGCGGTGGGCACCGGAATCGGCTCGGCCGCGCCGACCCCGCGGCGGGCGCCGGCGGCCGAGGAGTACGCGGCGGACGCGCTGGACTGGGCCGGGCGCGGGCCGCTGACCGACGAGGTGGGGCGGCGGTTCGGCGAGCTGGTCGCGGCCGCGGCCTCGCCGATCGACGACGTGCGGGGCAGCGCGGCGTACCGGCGGCACGCGCTCGCCGTGCTGGCCAGGCGGACGCTGGGCTGGGCCTGGGCGGAGTACACGAGCGCGGGGGACACGAGCACCGAGGGGAGCCGGGCGTGAGGGTGCGGCTGACGGTCAACGGCGAGGAGCGGGAGGCGCAGGACGTCTGGCCGGGCGAGAGCCTGCTGTACGTGCTGCGGGAGCGGCTCGGGCTGCCGGGGTCGAAGAACGCCTGCGAGCAGGGCGAGTGCGGCTCGTGCACGGTGTACCTGGACGACACCCCGGTGTGCGCCTGTCTGGTGGCCGCCGGGCAGGCCGACGGCGCGAGCGTGCGCACCGTGGAGGGGCTCGCCGACGGCGACGAGCTGGACCCGGTGCAGCGCGCGTTCGTGGAGGCCGGCGCGGTGCAGTGCGGGTTCTGCACGCCGGGGCTGGTGGTGGCCGCGCACGACCTGCTGCGCCGTTCCCCGGACCCGTCGGACGCCGAGATCCGCGAGGCACTGGCCGGCAACCTGTGCCGCTGCACCGGCTACGAGATGATCATGGACGCGGTGCGCCGGGCGGCGAGGGCGGACCGGTGAGCGCGCCGATCGTGCTCGACGGCGTCGCGGTGGCCACGGTGGACGCCGCGGACTGGGCGGCGGGCACCGGCACCGAGCACCCGAGCGGCCACGTGGTGGTGCACGACGGCGTGATCGAGGCGGTCGGTGCCGGCGCGGCTCCCCCGGTGCCCGGCGCGCGGCGGGTGACCGGTGACCTGCTGGTCACCCCGGGCCTGGTGAACACGCACCACCACCTGTACCAGTGGGCCAGCCGCGGCCTCGCCCAGGAGGCCACGCTGTTCGAGTGGCTGGTGGCGCTGTACCCGGTGTGGGCCGGGGTGGACGCGGACATCGAGCACGCCGCGGCGACCGCCGGGCTGGCGGCGCTCGCGCTGTCCGGCTGCACCACCGCCGCCGACCACCACTACGTGTACCCGCGCGACGCGGGTGACCTGAACGCCGCGCTCACCGGCGCGGCGGCGCGGGTCGGGGTGCGGCTGCACCTGGTGCGGGGCTCGATGGACCGCGGCGAGTCGGACGGCGGACTGCCGCCGGACTCCCTGGTGGAGGACACCGAGCAGGCCCTGGCCGGCACCGAGGCCGACATCGCCGCGTACCACGACCCGGCGCCCGGAGCGCTGGTCCGTGTCGCCGTCGGCCCGTGCTCGCCGTTCTCCGCCTCCCGGCGGCTGATGGCCGAGGCCGCCGGGCTGGCGCGGCGGCACGGCGTGCGGCTGCACACCCACCTGGCGGAGACCCTGGACGAGGAGGAGCACTGCCTGGCCCAGTTCGGCCGCACGCCGATCGAGTACGCCGACGAGCTCGGCTGGCTCGGGCCGGACGTCTGGCTGGCGCACGGCATCCACTTCGACGACGCCGCCGTGGCACGGCTCGGCGCCACCGGCACCGGCATCGCGCACTGCCCGAGCTCGAACGCCCGACTGGGCGCCGGCACCGCGCGGGTGCGCGACCTGCTGGCCGCCGGGTCGCCGGTGGGCCTCGGGGTGGACGGCGCGGCGTCCAACGAGCACGGCGGGCTGGGCGAGGAACTGCGGCAGTCGTTGCTGGCGGCCCGGTTGCGCGGCGGTCCGGCCGCCCTGACCGCCCGGCAGGCGCTGTGGCTGGGGACCCGCGGTGGCGCGCGCTGCCTGGGCCGGGACGGTGAGCTGGGCTCGCTCGTCGTGGGGCATCGGGCGGACCTGGCGGTGTGGCGGACCGACGGTCTCGGCCAGGCCGGCATCGCCGACCCGGTGGCCGGGCTGGTGCTCGGGCCGCTCCCCCGGCTGGAGCTACTGGT
>DASWTI010000697.1:0-4549 GCA_036402215.1 Pseudonocardiaceae bacterium | reverse complement strand
CGTGGTCGTCCGGCCCCGTCACGGCCGCCGGCGCGGCCCCCGGGCTCGCGCACGACGCCTTCGAGGCGGCCGCGGCGGTCACCCCGCACGCGATCGCGATCACCGAGGACGGCGCCGTCACCACGTACGGCGAGCTGGACGGCGCGGCCAACCGGCTGGCGCACCACCTGCGCGACCTCGGCGTCGGCCCCGGCGCGCTGGTCGGCGTGTGCCTGGAGCGCTCCGTGGCCCAGGTGACCGCCATGATCGCCGTGCACAAGGCGGGCGGCGGCTACCTGCCGCTGGAGCCCGGCTACCCGGCCGAGCGGCTCGCGCTCATGGTCGCCGACGCCGCCCCGGCGCTGGTGATCACCCGGCGCGGCCTGCCGGTGCCGGGCGGCCTGCCCGCCGCCCGGGTGGTGCTCACCGAGGACGCCGCCGCCTGGGCGGATCGCCCGGCGACCGCGCCGCGGGCCACCGCGGCCCCGGACGACGTCGCGTACGTCATCTACACCTCGGGCTCCACCGGCCGCCCCAAGGGCGCGGTCGTCACGCACCGCGCGCTGGTCAACCGCGTCGCGTACGTCGGGCCGCGGCAGTACCGGCTGGCCCCGGGCGCGGCGATGCTGCAGAAGACCGAGATCGGTTTCGACGTGTCGCCCGGCGAGGTGTACGCGCCGCTGTCCGCCGGTGCCCGCGTGGTGGTCGCCAGGGCCGGTGGCCACCGCGACCCGGCGTACCTGCGGGACCTGATGATCGCCGAGCGGGTCACCGTCGTGCACCTGGTGCCGGCCGTGCTCGCCGCGCTGCTCACCGAGGGCATGCAGCGCTGCACCGAGCTGCGCTCCGTGTGCGTCGGCGGCGAGGAGATCCCGGTCGACGTGGCGCGCGCCTTCCTGGCCGCGCTGCCGTGGTGCGAGCTGCACAACACCTACGGCCCGGCCGAGGCGGCGATCGACGTCACGGCCTGGGAGTGCACCGCGGCGGCGCTGGCCGGCCAGCCCCGGGTGCCGCTGGGCGGCCCGCACCCGAACGTCCGGGTGCACGTCCTGGACGCGGACCTGCGCCCGGTGCCGGTCGGCGCCCCCGGCGAGCTGTGCGTGGCCGGCGCCGGGCTCGGCCGCGGCTACCACGGCGCGCCGGACCTCACCGCCGACCGGTTCGTCCCTGACCCGTTCGGCCCGCCCGGCTCGCGGCTGTACCGCACTGGCGACGCGGCGGCCTGGCGGGCGGGCGGCGTGGTCGACTTCCTCGGCCGGCTCGACTCGCAGGTCAAGCTGCGCGGCGTCCGCGTCGAGCTGGGCGAGGTGGAGGCCGCGCTGCGGACCTGCCCCGGGGTGCTCGACGCGGTGGCCACGGTGCACCGCGACGGCGGCCGCCAGGTGCTGGTCGCGCACGTCCGCACCACGGGCGGGGCCGTCGACCCGGTGGCGCTGCGGGCCCGGCTGCGGGAGTCGCTGCCGGACCAGCTGGTGCCCGCGGCGTTCGTGCCGCTGGCGGCCGTGCCGCTGGACGCCAACGGCAAGGTCGACCGGCGGCGGCTGCCCGCCCCTGGCCCGGACGCCTACGCGGCCGGGGTGTACGTCGCCCCGGACGGACCGGACGAGACCGCGGTCGCCGAGGTGTGGGCGCGGGCGCTGGGGCTGGAGAGGGTCGGCGTGGACGACAGCTTCTTCGACCTCGGCGGCGACTCGATGCTCGCCGTGGCGGTCGTGGGCGCGCTGCGCGCCGCCGGGTACGTCACCTCGGTGCGCGACGTGCTCGCCACCCGCACGGTGCGCGGCCTGGCCGCCACGCTCACCGCGGCCGACCCCGCCGGCCCCGGGACGGTGGCGCCGTTCGCGCTGCTCACCGGCGCCGAGCGGGCCGCGCTGCCGGCCGGCCTCGCGGACGCCTACCCCGCGTCCTGGACGCAGCTCGGCATGCTCGTCGAGCAGCAGGTGAGCGGCGACCGCGCCGCGTACCACAGCGTGGTGTCGCACCGGGTCCGCGGCGAGCGGCCGTTCGACGCGGCGGCGCTGCGGGCCGCGGTGGCGTTCGTCGTCGGGCGGCACGAGGTGCTGCGCACGTCGTTCCGCATCACCGGCCACGACCGGCCGTTGCAGTTCGTGCACGCCGCCGCGGAGGCCCCGGTGACCGTCGTCGACGGCCGGCACCTGGACGCCGCGGCCGGGCGTGCGCTGCTGGAGGAGCACCTGGCCGCGGAGCGCGGCACCCCGTTCGACGTGACGGCCGCGCCGCTGCTGCGGGTCGCCGGGCACGTCGCCGACGACCGCACGTGGTGGCTCACGCTCACCGTCTGCCACGCGATCACCGAGGGCTGGAGCGCCGCCCTGCTGGTCACCGAGCTGCTCGCCGCGTACGCGGCGTTCGCCGCCGGCGGCCGTCCCGACGCGCCACCGCTGCCGGCCGTGCGCTACGCCGGCGTCGTGGCCGGCGAGCTGGCCGCGCTGGACTCGGCGGCGGACCGCGCCCACTGGGCGGACGTGGTGGCCCGGCACGCCGTGTTCACGCTGCCGGCCGGCTGGGGTGACCCGGCGGCGCCCCGCCGCCCGGTCACCGCGACGGTGCCGTTCGCCGACCTGGCCGACCGGCTGCGCGGGCTCGCCACGGCGACCCGGGTGTCGCTCAAGGCCGTGCTGCACGCCGCGCACCTCAAGGTGCTCGGCCAGCTCACCGCCGACGAGGCGTTCCACGCCGGGCTGGTGTGCGACGCGCGGCCCGAGCTGCTCGGCGCCGACCGGGTGCACGGCATGTACCTGAACACGCTGCCGTTCCCGCACGATCGCTCCGCGCGCACCTGGCGCGAGCTGGTCACCGCGGTGTTCGGCACCGAGCTCTCGCTCTGGCCGCATCGGCGCTACCCGCTGGCGGCCGTGCAGCGCGAGGCGGGCCGCGGCCTGGTCCGGGTGATGTTCAACTACCAGGACTTCACCCGCGCCACGGGGGACCGCGGCGGCGACGGCACGACCGTGGACGCCACCGCGGGCTCCGGCGGCACCGAGTTCGCGCTCGCTGTGTATGCCCAGGGCGACCGCTACGAGCTGGTGAGCGGCAGCACCGACCTCACGCCGGCGAACCTGCGGCGGATCGCCGCCATGTACCGCGCGGTGCTGGAGGCGATGGTCGCCGACCCGGACGGCGACGCGCAGGCGCCGTGCCTGCCGCCGGCCGAGCGCCAGGCCGCCGCCGGGGGATCGGGCGCCGCCGAGGCGCTGCCGCCCGTCGAGCTGCGCCTGGAGCAGGTGTTCGCGCTGCGGGCCGCGGAACGCCCCGACGCGGTGGCCGTGCGCGTCGGGACCGACCTCCGTTACGCCGAGGTTGACGCCGAGGCCGACCGGCTGGCCCGGCGGCTGCGCGCGGCGGGTGTCGGCCAGGAGTCCGTCGTCGGGGTGTGCCTGGAGCACGGGCCGGAGCTGGTGCCGGCGCTGCTCGGCGTGCTGCGCGCCGGCGGCGCGTACCTGCCGCTGGACCCGGCGCAGCCGGCCGAGCGGATCGCCTTCATGCTGGCCGACTCCGGCGCCCGCGTCGTGGTCACCACCGCGGACCTCGCCACCGCCGTCGCGGGCCACCCCACGGTCCTCGTCGGCCCAGGCGCCCCCGCCGCCGACACCGACACCGGCACCGGCGGCCTGCCGCCGGACGTGGGTGGACCGGACCGGCTGGCGTACGTCATCTACACGTCCGGCTCGACCGGCCGCCCCAAGGGCGTCGGCGTCACGCACGAGAACGTGCTGCGGCTGCTGGACGCCGCGCAGGAGCACTACGCCGCCGACGAGACCGACGTGTGGGCGCTCACCCACTCCTACGCCTTCGACGTGTCGGTGTGGGAGCTGTGGGGCGCGCTGCTGCACGGCGGCCGGCTGGTGGTCGTGCCGCGGCCGGTCACCCGGGTGCCGGACGAACTGCTCGACCTGCTGGTCGCCGAGCGGGTCAGCATGCTGGCGCACACCCCGACCGCGTTCCGCGGGCTGGTCGCGCTGGCCGCCGCCGGGGACCCGCGCGTCGACCGGCTGGCGCTGCGCGCCGTGGTGCTGGCCGGTGAGCGGCTGGACCTCGCCGACCTGGCCCCGTGGGCCGACCGGGTGGGCCTGGCCCGCACCGCGCTGGTCAACATGTACGGGATCACCGAGACCACGGTGTACTCCACGTACCACCGGGTCAGCCGCGCCGACCTCCGGGCCGGCGCCGGCAGCCGGATCGGCCGGCCGCTGTCCGGGGTGCGGCTGCACGTCCTGGACGGCAACGGCCACCCGGTGCCGGCCGGGGTGCCCGGCGAGATCCACCTCGGCGGGCACGGCGTGGCCCGGGGCTACCTCGGCCGCCCGGACCTCACCGCCGCGCGCTTCCTGCCGGACCCGTTCGGCGGCGAGCCCGGCGCCCGGCTCTACCGCACCGGCGACATCGGCCGGCTGCTGCCGGACGGCACCGTCGAGTTCATCGGCCGCGCCGACGGCCAGGTGAAGATCCGCGGCCACCGCGTCGAGCTGGGCGAGATCGAGGTGGCGCTGGCCGCCGTGCCCGGCGTCGGCGAGGCCGCCGTGCTGCTGCGCGAGGACCGGCCGGGCGA
>DASWTI010000696.1:0-2680 GCA_036402215.1 Pseudonocardiaceae bacterium | reverse complement strand
GGCGCCGCCGCCGTCCGGCCCGCACCCCGATACCCCGCCGTCCAACGTCGTGCCGCTGCGCCCCCGCGGCCGTGCCGTGCGATGGCTGGCCGCCGCCGCTGCCGCGCTCCTGGTCGCGGCCGCCGTCGGCATCGGCGCCGTCGTCCTGAGCCGCCAGGACGACGGTCCGGTCACCACCATCGCCCTCACCGCCGGTGACCTCGGCTCCGCCCGCGGCGAGGCCCAGGTGCGCGCGGTCCCCGGCGGCCGCGAGGTCGTACTGTCGGTCTCCGGCCTGCCACCCACCGCCCCCGGCACCTACTACGAGTGCTGGTTCGTCGGCGAGGGCGACACCGAGCAGCAGCCCAACCGCGTCTCCGCCGGCACCTTCACCATCGGCCCCGACGGCACCACCACGGTGACCATGGTGTCCGCCGCCGACCCCACCCGCTTCCCCAAGATGGGCATCACCCTCGAACCCGACGACGGCAACCCCGCCCGCACCGGCCCCAAGTACCTGGTCAGCGCGGGCTGACCCCGGGCGCGCCGGCCCGGGCCCGGATCACGCAGCGGCGGTCAGCAGGTTCGCGGCCTCGGTCATGGCGGCCAGGAAGCGGGCCTCGTTGCCGGGCACCGCGTTGATGCCCCGGTTCGAGGGATGCGGCGCCACCAGCACCCGGAGCCCGGGCCGGAGCCGGGACGTCCGCCGCCAGCCGTCCTCGGCGGCGCGGCCGAGCAGGACCACGACGGCCAGCTCAGGCAGTAGGGACAGCAACTCCCGGGTGTACGGGACGGCGCGTGCCCGCTCACCCGGCGAGGACTGGTCCTTCGCCGTCGGGAACGGGCACACGTTCCAGTGCAGGCAGCGGCTCCGGTCGATGCCGAGGCGCCGGTAGGCTGCGTGCATCCGCGCGGCGGTGGGGTCGGCGTTGTCGACGCTGATCAGGCCCGAGCCGCCGGTCTGGGCCTTGGCCCGCGGTCCGGGGCTGTCGAGCAGGAACAGCAGGCGCGCCCTGGTCCCGCCGAACGTCGGGTCCGGGTACGGCACGGCACCCGGGTGAAGCCCCTCCGCGGCCGCGATGCGGTCGGCCATCTCGACGAGCGGTGCGACGTGGTCCTCGCCGAGCCGTAACCGCTTCTCCAGCACGACGGCGTGATTGGCGTGGGGCTGGGTCTCCGGCGATGGTCTCGGCACGACCGGGTTTCGGTGCGGCACCGGCCGCCGTTACGCCGAACCCGTGGCCGGGCCGAGCGCCGCCCCCGGAAGGACGGACGACACGTGAGGCTCAGCGGCGGCCGCGGAGCTCCCACTGGAGGCGTTGCAGGACCCAGTCCTGGAGCAGCGCGAGGGGGGACGTGCCGCGTTCGATGGCGAGGTTGCGGAGGCTCTCGTCGGCGTCGGAGGGCATGCGGACCTGATAGACCTGCGCGTTGCCGAAGCGCTTGCCGGAGTCGGTGGTCTCGGGGTCGGCGGGGGTCGGGCTGAGCGCGGCGAGGTAGGACTCGAGCTCGTGGTCCGGCTCCTCCACCACCTCGGCGACGGGCGCGGGAGGGGCGGCGGCGGGCCGGTGCTTGGCGGGGTTGGGCTTGGGTCGGCCGAGTCGCATGGCGGGCAGCCTACGGCGTCGCGGGCGGCGAGCACCAAACGTCACCGGATGGGGAGAACCCCCGCGCCGAGGGGGTGGAGCGCGGGGGTCCGTAGGGATCTCCACAGGTTGCCGGCCGGGGGAAGCCGACACGCCCACGATGCGCGGCAGGCCGTGAGGTGGTGGTGAGGAGGCCCCGTGCGGAACACTGGGGCCAGTGCACGACTTCGACGCGAACGCTGTCGCGCGCACGCTGAACGAAGCCGTGCGCGGCGAGGTCCGGTTCGACACCAAGACCCGGGCCCTCTACACCAGCGACGCGTCCAACTACCGGGTTCCGCCGGCGGGCGTGGTGTTCCCGCGGGACGTCGACGACCTGGCGACGGCGGTGCGGGTGTGCGTGGCGCACGGGGTGCCGGTCACCCACCGTGGCGGCGGGACGAGCGTGGTCGGCAACGCCATCGGCCCGGGCGTGGTCATCGACAGCTCGCGGCACGTCAATCGCATCCTGGACATCGACCCCCGGGCGCGCCGCGCCCTGGTGGAACCCGGCGTGGTGCTGGACGACCTGCAACGGGCGGCGGCCGGGTACGGGCTGCGCTTCGGCCCCGACCCGTCGAGCCGCAGCCGCTGCACCGTCGGCGGCATGGTCGGCAACAACGCGTGCGGCGCGCGCTCCATCGCCTGGGGGAGCACCGCCACCAACACGCACACCCTGGACGTGCTGACCACGGCCGGCGCACGGTTCACCGCCGGCGCGTCGAGCGAGCACCCGGTGCCGATCGGCGTCGCCACCGCGCTGCACGACCTGGTGAACGGCAACCTCGCGCTCATCCGCACCGCGCTGCCCGACTGGCGCCGCCGCGGCTCCGGGTACGCGTTGCAGCACCTGCTGCCGGAGCACGGCGAGCACCTGGCCCGCGCGCTGGTCGGTACCGAGGGCACCTGCGTCACCGTGCTCGGCGCGGAGCTGGAGCTGGTGGAGGCGCCGCGCGCGGTGGCGCTCGCGGTGCTCGGCTACCCCGACGCGCCGAGCGCCGCCGACGCGGTCCCGCCGCTGGTCGCCGCGCGGCCGTTGACCGTCGAGGGCATCGACGCCGGGCTGATCGCCGCGC
>DASWTI010000695.1:0-5118 GCA_036402215.1 Pseudonocardiaceae bacterium | reverse complement strand
GGGCTGCCGGTGCCGGCGCGGCTGCTCCGCGCGCTGTGGCTGCGAGCCCCGGTGCCGCCGGTGGAGCTGCTGGTGGGGCGCACCGACGTGGTGCACGCGACGAACTTCGTGCTGCCGCCGTCGATCCGCGCGGCCGGCGTGGTGACGGTGCACGACCTGGCGTTCCTGGACCGCCCGGACGAGCTGTCGCCGGCCGAGCGCGGGCTGCCGGAGCTGGTGCGCGCCGCGGCCCGCCGGGCGGCCGTGGTGTGCACGCCGACCACGGCGGTGGCCCGCCAGGTGGTGCAACGGCTCGGGGTGCGCGACGACCGCATCGTGGTGACCCCGCTCGGCGTGGACCCGGCCTGGTTCGTGGCCGCGCCACCGAGCGGCGACGTGCGGCGGCGGCTCGCGCTGCCCCGCGAGTACGTGCTGTTCGTCGGCACGGCGCAGCCGCGCAAGGGCCTGGACGTGCTGCTCGCCGCGCACGCCGCCGCGCGCCAGGCGCCGCCGCTGGTGCTCAGCGGGGCGGCCGGGTGGGGCCGGCCGTCGCCCGAGCCGGCCGGTGAGCGCGTGCTGCGCACCGGCTACCTGGCCGAGGTGGACCTGCGGCGGGTGGTGGCCGGGGCGGCGGCCCTGGTGCTGCCGTCGCGTGACGAGGGCTTCGGGCTGCCGGTGCTGGAGGCGCTCGCCTGCGGCATCCCGGTGATCGCCACGGACGCCCCGGCACTCGTCGAGGTGGCCGGCGGGCACGCCCAGCACGTCCCGGTGGGCGACGTGGACGCCCTCGCCCACGCCCTCGACACGGTGGCCGACGCGGCCCGCGACGCCGGCACGGCCGCGGCCCGCCGCGCGCACGCCTCGGAGTTCACCTGGGGTGCGTGCGCGGAGTCCACGGTCGACGCCTACCGCCTCGCCGTCTCCTGACGCGCCTGCCGTCCTCCGCCGCCGGCCCGGCCGGGCCGCCTGGCAGCCGGCCGGCATCGTCCGGTGGTGTCAGCCGGTGCGGACGCCGGCGAACGCGGGACGGGCGGCCACGAACGCCGCGGCCAGGGCGTCACGCCAGGGCCGCAGCGGGGTGAGGCCGGCCTCGGCCCAGGCGGTGGGCGAGAGCACCGAGTACGCCGGGCGCGGCGCGGGCCGCGCGAAGGCGTCCGAGGAGCACGGCCGCACCCGCTCCGGGTCGGCGCCCAGCTCGGCGAACACCGCGCGGGCGAACTCGTACCACGTGGTGGCGCCGCCGTTCGTGCAGTGCAGCACCCCGGGCGGCACCCGGTCCGTGGCCAGCGCCAGCTCGACGAGCCCGGCCGCGAGGTCCGCCGACCAGGTGGGCGAGCCGTGCTGGTCGTCCACCACCGTCACGGTCTCGTGCGCGGACTCCAGGCGTGCCATGGTCTTCACGAAGTTCGAGCCGGTGGCGCCGTACACCCAGGCGGTGCGCACCACGTACCCGCGCACCGAGGCGGACAGCACCGCCCGCTCCCCCGCGAGCTTGGTACGGCCGTACACCGAGCGCGGCCCGGTGGGCGCGTCCACCTCGTAGGGCGCGGACGCCGTGCCGGGGAACACGTAGTCCGTGGACACGTGCACGATCGGCACGCCGTGCTCGGCGCACGCCGCGGACAGCAGCCCCGGCCCCACGGCGTTCACCGCGTACGCGCGGTCGGCGTCGGTCTCCGCCGCGTCCACCGCGGTGTGCGCGGCGGCGTTCACCACCACGGCGTCCGGGTGCGCCGCGGCGAACGCGGTGACGGTGTCGCGCACCCGCTGCGCGTCGGTGACGTCCAGTTCGTCGGAGCCGAGGCCGTGCGCGGTCACCCCCGCGGCCGCCGCGGCGGCCAGCAGGTCGGTGCCGAGCTGGCCGCGTGCGCCCGTGACCAGCAGCGCGGTCATCCCAGGGTGGCCCGCGTCCGCAGCGGCTCCCACCAGGCCCGATTCTCCTCGTACCAGCGGATGGTGTCGGCCAGGCCCTCGTCGAAGGAGACCTGCGGCCGGTAGCCGAGCTCGGTGCTGATCTTGGTGATGTCCACCGAGTAGCGGCGGTCGTGGCCCTTGCGGTCCTCGACCATCATCACCGAGGACCAGTCGGCGTTCATCGCGGCGAGCAGCCGCACCGTCAGCTCGCGGTTGGTCAGCTCGGTGCCGCCGCCGATGTTGTAGACCTCGCCCGGCCGGCCGCGCTCGGCGACGAGCTGGATGCCGCGGCAGTGGTCGTCCACGTGCAGCCAGTCGCGCACGTTGAGGCCGTCGCCGTACAGCGGCACCTTGAGCCCGTCCAGCAGGCTGGTGACGAACAGCGGGATGACCTTCTCCGGGAACTGGTACGGCCCGTAGTTGTTGGAGCAGCGGGTGATCACGACCGGCAGGCCGTACGTGCGGTAGTACGAGCGGGCGAGCAGCTCGCCACCGGCCTTGGAGGACGAGTACGGCGAGTTGGGGTACAGCGGGTGCTCCTCGGTCCAGGAGCCCTCGTCGATGGAGCCGTACACCTCGTCGGTGGACACGTGGACGAATCGTTTGACGCCGGCCTCCAGCGCGGCCTGGAGCAGCACCTGGGTGCCGAGCACGTTGGTGAGCACGAAGTCGGCGGCGCCGGTGATGGAGCGGTCCACGTGCGACTCGGCGGCGAAGTGCACCACGACGTCGATGCCGGTCATCAGCTCCGACACCAGCAGCGGGTCGCAGATGTCGCCCTTCACGAACACCAGGCGCGGGTCGCCCTCGACGGCGGCCAGGTTGGCCTCGTTTCCGGCGTAGGTGAGCTTGTCGAGGACCACGACCTCGGACTGTGCCCACTCGGGACAGGCGCCGCCCAGGAGCATCCGGACGTAGTTGGAGCCGATGAATCCGGCTGCGCCGGTGACGAGGATCCGCATGCCGCCCATAGTGCCACCCGGCGCGGCCCGCATCGTCCGCCGGACAACCGGTCCAGGTCCCCGAACGTCACCCGATGGAGCGATCTGGTGCGCGCGGGCCGGCCACGGTGAGCGCCATTAGCCTGACCGCACACCGACGAGAGCGAGGAGACCTGTGGAGCGACGGCCCCCCGGACCCGGCCCCGATGACGGGTTCCTGCGCGCCGGGGACGCCCGTGAGCTGCGCCGGAACCTCCCGGACGGACCGTACGACCCGCGCCGCGACGGCCCCACCCGCAAGCTGCGCAACCAACCGGCCGGGCCGCCGCCGTACCAGCCGCCGTCCCCGCACCAGCCGCCGGCGCACCAGCCGCCGCACCAGCCGGCGCCGCACCGGCCGACGGTGCGACCGACGCCGGCCGACGTCCGCCGCCGGGAGTTCCTGCGCGCCGGCAAGTTCATCGTGGCCTGCGTGTCGGTGCTCGTGCTCCTGGTCACCGGGTACGCCTGGGCGACGTTCCAGCAGCTCACCAGCAACCTGACCACCACGCCGGTGATCAGCGGGCTGTCCGCCGCCGACGGCGCCACGGACGTCCTGCTGGTGGGCAGCGACAGCCGGGTGGACGCGCAGGGCAACCCGCTCTCGCCGGAGGTGCTGCGCGAGCTGCGCGCCGGCGGCAACGAGGGCGACCTGACCGACACCCTCATCCTGGTACGCATCCCGAACGACGGCAGCAAGGCCGTCGGCATCTCCATCCCGCGCGACTCGTTCGTCGAGATCGCCGGTGGGTTCGGTCAGCACAAGATCAACTCCGCGTACGGGCGCTCCAAGAACGCCCGGCTGGCCGAGCTGCGCGAGGAGGGCCAGGAGGGGCCGCCCGCCGAGCAGCAGGCCGTGCTGGCCGGGCGCAAGACGCTGGTGGAGACCATCGAGGACCTCACCGGCGCCGGCATCGACCACTACGCCGAGGTGAACCTGCTGGGCTTCTACGAGATCACCCAGGCCATCGGCGGCGTCGAGGTGTGCCTGAACAACGCCACCCGGGACCCGGACTCCGGGGCGAACTTCCCGGCCGGGCAGCAGACCATCTCCGGGGCGGACGCGCTGGCCTTCGTGCGGCAGCGCAAGAACCTGCCGCGCGGTGACCTGGACCGGATCGTCCGCCAGCAGGTCTTCATGGGCGGCGTGGCGAACAAGGTGCTGTCGGCCGGCACGCTGGTGAACCCGTCGACGCTGCGCTCGCTCATCGAGTCGTTGCAGCGGTCCGTGGTGCTGGACGACAAGCTCGACCCGCTGGTGTTCGCCGAGCAGATGCGCGGCATCGCCTCGGGCGCCGTGGAGTTCGTGACCATCCCGGTGCTGGACATCAACGCCCAGACCACCGACGGCAGCTCGGTGACCGTGGACCCGAAGGCGGTGCGCCAGTTCGTCGCCGACCAGACGTCGGCGCCGGCCTCGTCCTCGTCCGGCGAGGTGGACCCGGCCGCGATCACCGTGGACGTGCGCAACGCGTCCGGGGTGGCGGGCATCGCCGGACGGGTCATGGAGGAGCTGGCCGGCCAGGGCTTCACCCGCGGCGAGACGGCGAACGCGGACGGCCGCGCGACGTCGGTCGTGCGGCACGCGAGCGGCGAGGCGGCGCTCGGCTCGGCGGTCGCCGCGGCCCTCGGCGGGCTGGCCGTGGAGGAGGACAGCGCGCTGCCCGCCGGGCGGGTGCGGGTGTTCGTCGGCGAGGACTACTCCGGCCCCGGCGCACAGCGCCTGACCGGCGGCCCGCTGGTGTCGTTGGACGGTCCCCCGGCCGTGTTGCGCCAGCAGCCGACCCCGGCTCCGATCACCGGCGGCGACGTCCGCTGCGTCGACTGACCCTGAGCCGGGGCTCGCAACCACCCACCCGTGGGATGCGTCTCGTAACCTAGGAGCGATCTGGGGACGACCAACAGGATGGGCCACGCGACCGCGCGGTGCCGTCGAGCCGCACGCACGGGGAGGGCCGAGTGGAGCACCGCCCACGGCACTCCCGCGAACCGCGCGGTGGCCGTGCCGGTGGTGGCGACGACCTGACGGCCGGTGACCTGCGGGCGTTGCAGGCCCTCCTCGGCTCCGAGACCCCGCCCGGCGAGGACCGGCGAGGACCAGCCGCTCCAGGTGGGGATCGGCGAGGGCCGGCCGCGTCTGGTGGGGACCGGCGGGGACCAGCCGTGCCCGGTGGGGACCGGCAGGGACCGGCCGTGCCCGGCGGGGAGCGGCGGGGGCCGGTGCATCCCGGCGGGGCGCCGCGCT
>DASWTI010000694.1:0-3234 GCA_036402215.1 Pseudonocardiaceae bacterium | reverse complement strand
GAGCCAGGGCGGCGGCTCCAAGGACACGTGGGTGCTGCAGTGAGGGCTGCCCCGTGCTGAGCCGCATGGCCGAGTCGCTGTACTGGATCGGCCGCTACGTCGAGCGCGCCGACGACACCGCGCGCATCCTCGACGTCTCGGTGCACCAGCTGCTGGAGGACGCCACGGTGGACGCCGACCGCACCAGCCGCCGGCTGCTGGGCGTGCTGGGCATCGACGCGCCGTTCGGGCACAAGCTGGACGCCTGGTCGCTCACCGAGCTGGTCGCCTACTCCGCGGCCAACGGCGGCTCGATCGTCTCCTCGGTGACCCGCGCCAGGGAGAACGCCCGCGGCGCCCGCGAGGTCACCTCGGCGGAGATGTGGGAGTGCCTGAACGTCACGTGGAACGCGCTGGCGGAGCGGCAACGGGCCGCGCGCCGCTCCGGGCCGCACCAGTTCTTCGCGTTCGTCGAGGAGCGGGCCGCCATGTTCGCCGGGCTCGCCGACTCCACGATGAGCCGCGACGACGGCTGGCGCTTCCTGGTGCTGGGGCGCTCCGTCGAGCGGGTGGACATGGTGGTGCGGCTGCTGCTGTCCCGCGTCGGCGACCGCGCCGGCTCGCCGGGCTGGGTGACGGTGCTGCGCAGCGCCGGAGCCCAGGACACCTACCTGCGTACCTACCGGGGCGCGCTGGACGCCGGCCGCGTCGTGCAGTTCCTGCTGCTGGACCGGCTGTTCCCGCGCTCGGTGTTCCACGCGCTGCGCCAGGCCGAGGCGTGCCTGGAGCAGCTCGACCACCGGCCCGGCGTGCGGATCGGGGCCAAGGCGGAGGCGCTGCGGCTGCTCGGCCGGGCCCGCTCGGAGCTGGAGTTCCTGCGGCCGGCCGAGCTGCTGGAGGACCTGCCGGGGCGGCTCGCCGGGCTGCAGGCCACCGTCCGCGAGGTGAGCGAGGCCGTGTCCCTGCAGTACTTCCACGCCGCGCCGTGGGTCGCCTGGTCGGCCTCGGAGGTGTCCTCGTGACCTGGCGGATGCGCGTCGTGCACACCACCGGCTACCGCTACTCGGCGCCGGTCACCCAGTCCTACAACGAGGTGCGGCTCACCCCGCGCTCGGACAGCCGGCAGAACCTCGTGGTCAACCGCGTGGAGACCACGCCGTCCACCCGCGCCTACCGCTACGTCGACTACTGGGGGACCACGGTCACGGCGTTCGACCTGCACGCGCCGCACACCGAGCTGAAGGTCGTCTCGTCCTCGGTGGTGGAGACCACGGACGGGCCGGCGCCGGCGAACGGCGTGCGGTGGGCCGACCTGCGCGGCGAGCCGGTGCGCGACCGGTTCACCGAGCTGCTCGGGCCGACGGACTACACGCCGCGCGACCGGGAGCTGACCGCCACGGCCACCCGGCTGCGGCGCGGCGCGGACCCGGTGGCCGCGGTGCGCGCGGCCTGCGAGTGGGTGCACGGCCAGCTCGCCTACCGGCAGGGCACCACCGGCGTGCACACCACGGCGGTCGAGGCGCTGCGAGCCGGCGAGGGCGTCTGTCAGGACTACGCGCACCTGACGCTCGTGCTGCTGCGCGCCATGGGGGTGCCGGCCCGGTACGTGTCCGGCTACCTGCACACCAAGCCGGACGCCGCGCTGCGCGAGACCGTGCGCGGCGAGAGCCATGCCTGGATCGAGGCCTGGACCGGCGGCTGGTGGGGGTACGACCCGACGAACGACCTGCCGATCGGCGCGCGGCACGTGTGGGTGGGGGTGGGCCGTGACTACGCGGACGTGGCGCCGCTCAAGGGCATCTACTCGGGCGGCGAGTCGTCCGCGCTGGAGGTCACCGTGGAGATGAGCAGGCTCGCCTGAGTGCGCCTACCCTCGGTCACATGACGACGTTGCACGGCAAGGCTCACCTGGAGCAGTACCTGCGGACCGACGGTGCGGAGGGTTACCACTGGCGCAACGGCACCACCATCCTCATCCTGACCACCACCGGGCGGCGCAGCGGCGAGGACTACTCGACGCCGCTCATCTTCCGTGAGCACCGCGGGGACTACCTGGTGGTGGCGTCCAAGGGCGGTTCGGACGAGGACCCGGACTGGTACCGCAACCTCCAGGCGCACCCCGACGTGCGGGTGCAGATCAAGGGCGACCGCTTCGCGGCGAAGGCTCGCACCGCCACGCCGGAGGAGAAGCCGGAGCTGTGGGCGCTGATGACCGAGGTGTGGCCGGACTACGACGCCTATCAGCAGGACACCGGCCGGGACATCCCGGTCGTCGTGCTCAGCCGTACCTGATCCCGCCGCACCGGATCACCCGTACCTGATCCTGCTGTTCAGGTGCCGCTCGTCCGGGCGACGCTCGTCGGCGCCCGGGACGGCGGCCCGCGCGCCATCCGCGCACCGTCTCCGCGCCTGCTCCCGAGCTGCCACCGAATGGGGCCGTGATCGCGGAGCGTTCTCTGACAGCTACCTGACCGGGGCCACTCGGCAGCGTTGAGTAACGCGCGCGCATTGACACAGCCAGCACCAGTTATCGCAGTTAGACTCCGTCACCGACCACTCGTAAGACTGAATTAGGCGACGGACTACTACAGTCCGTCATTAGAGGCTATTGCCTCTGGGCACTACCGACGGTGAGGATGGCGTGGTGGCGGCGACGGAGTGGCAGAACGATGACGAGAGCGGTGCTCCGTCGCCGTTCGACGTCGCGCTCCGCGGCTACGACCGCCGTCAGGTGGACGAGCGGCTCGCCGCGCTGACCGCCGAGCTGGCCGCCGTGCGGCACGCCCTGGACGACGCCGAGATGCGCGCCGACGAGCTCACCGAGCAGCTGCGGATCGCCATCGACCGGGCGCGCCAGGCGGGCGGCCGCGGCCAGGACAACAGCTTCGGCTTCCGCGTCGAGAAGATCCTCAAGCTCGCCCAGGAGGAGGCCAAGGAGGTCCGCGCCCAGGGCGCCGCCGAGGCCCGGTCCATGGTCGAGCGGGCCAGGGCCGGTGCCGCGGCCGAGCTGGAGGAGGCCGCCCGGCTGCGCGACGAGGCGCAGCGCTCGGCCGAGGAGGCGTGGACCCGGGTGCGGGGGCAGGCGGCCGCGCTCGCCGCCCAAGTGGATCGTGACCTGGCCGTCAGGCGCCAGGCGGCGGAGCAGGACCTCGACCGGCTCGTCACCGCGCGTGACCAGGTGCGGGCCGAGCTCGTTCGGATGCGCGAGATCCTGCGGAACCTGTCGCCGGCGTGGCCGGGTGCCGATGCGGCCGG
>DASWTI010000693.1:0-2670 GCA_036402215.1 Pseudonocardiaceae bacterium | reverse complement strand
CCACGTCACGCTCCGCCTCGGAGTCACTGACCCCGAGCCGCTCGAGGCCTGGCTGGCCGAGCTCACAGGTGGCCGAACGACGCCCACCGCGGTCGGGACGTCCTGGCACGACGTGGGCTGAGCACCCCCTGTCGCGCGGGTCGGGCCGTGTGGTTGCATCGCCCGCATGCATCAGGTCCAGGCTGTTGTCGCCCATCGCAAGGGCGAGCCCGTCTCGCTCGAGACCATCAACGTTCCCGACCCCGGCCCCGGTGAGGCGCTGGTGAAGGTGCAGGCCTGCGGGGTCTGCCATACCGACCTCCACTACCGCGAGGGCGGCATCAACGACGAGTTCCCGTTCCTGCTCGGGCACGAGGCGGCCGGCGTCGTGGAGTCCGTCGGCTCCGAGGTGCGGGACCTGGAGCCCGGCGACTTCGTCATCCTCAACTGGCGCGCCGTCTGCGGCTCCTGCCGGGCCTGCCTGCGCGGCCGCCCCTGGTACTGCTTCAGCACCCACAACGCCTCGACGCCGATGACGCTCACCGACGGCACGGCGCTCTCCCCGGCGCTCGGTATCGGGGCGTTCGTGGAGAAGACGCTGGTGCACAGCGGCCAGTGCACGAAGGTCGACCCGGCGGTGGCCCCCGAGGTGGCCGGCCTGCTGGGCTGCGGCGTCACCGCGGGCCTCGGCGCGGCGATCAACACCGGCGGCGTGACCCGGGGCGACACGGTGGCCGTCATCGGTTGCGGCGGCGTGGGTGACGCGGCGATCGCCGGTGCCCGGCTGGCCGGCGCCGCGCGGATCATCGCCGTGGACATCGACGACCGCAAGCTCGACTGGGCCAGGGAATTCGGCGCCACGCACACGGTGAACGCCGGCAGCGGCGACGTGGTCGCGGCCATCCAGGACCTCACCGGCGGCTTCGGCGCCGACGTGGTGATCGACGCGGTCGGCCGCCCGGAGACCTGGAAGCAGGCGTTCTACGGCCGCGACCTGGCCGGCACCGTGGTGCTGGTCGGGGTGCCGACGCCGGACATGCGCATCGAGATGCCGCTGCAGGAGTTCTTCGGCCGCGGCGGCTCGCTCAAGTCCTCCTGGTACGGCGACTGCCTGCCGACGCGGGACTTCCCGATGTTCGTGGACCTGCACCTGCAGGGCCGGTTGCCGCTGGAGAAGTTCGTCTCCGAGAAGATCGCGCTGGACGAGGTGGAGCAGGCGTTCACCAAGATGCACCACGGCGACGTGCTGCGCAGCGTCGTCATGATCTGAGCGTTCTGAGGACCCGGTCCTCGGTCACCACGGCCGTCACCAGGTCGGCCGGGGTGACGTCGAACGCGGGGTTCCAGGCGTCGCTGCCCGCGGGCGCGGTGCGCCGCCCGGCGAGGGTCAGCACCTCGTCGGCGGCGCGCTGCTCCACGGTCACCGAGGCACCGTCCGGCGTGCGGGCGTCCAGCGTGGACTCCGGCGCGGCCACCACGAACGGAATGCCGGCCCTGGCCGCGGCGAGCGCCAGCGGGTACGTGCCGATCTTGTTCACCACGTCGCCGTTGGCCGCCACCCGGTCCGCGCCGACCACCACGGCGTGCACCCGGCCGCTCGCGATGATCGAGGGCCCGGCACCGTCCACCACCACGCGGTGCGGCACGCCCAGCTCGGCCAGCTCCGTCGCGGTGATCCGCGCGCCCTGCAGCAGCGGCCGCGTCTCGTCCACCACCACCAGGTCCACCGCGCCGCGCTCGTGCAGCGAGCGCACCACGCCGAGCGCCGTCCCCCACTCCACGCAGGCCAGCGCGCCCGCGTTGCAGTGCGTGTGCAGGGTGAGCGGCCCCGGCCCGCACAGCTCGGTCAGCAGGTCGGCGCCGCGGCGGCCGATGGCGTGGCAGGCCCGCACGTCGTCCGCCAGCAGTTCCAGCGCGCGCCCCAGCACCGCGTCCGGGCCCAGGGGCACCACGGGCAGCACCTCGTCCACCGCCCAGCGCAGGTTCACCGCGGTCGGCCGGGCCCGGGCGATGCGCTCCGCGTCGGCGAGCACGGCGTCCGGCCGGTAGTCGCCGGCGGCCGCCACGCGCCGGGCGGACAGCGCCACCCCGAGCGCGCCCACCACGCCGATCAGCGGCGCGCCGCGCACCACGAGCCGCCGGATCGCGTCGATCACCCCGTCCACCGTGCGCAGCGTGACCCGCCGCAGCTCCGGGAGGGCGGTCTGGTCCACCACGTCGACGCCGGCCTCGGTCCACTCCACGCTGCGCACGACGCCGACGGTCTCACACCAGCTTGCCGGGGTTCATGACCCCGGACGGGTCGAGCGTGGCCTTCACGGCGCGCAGCACCTCCAGCCCGAGGTCGCCGATCTCGGCGCCGAGCCAGGGCCGGTGGTCGGTGCCGACGGCGTGGTGGTGGGTGATGGTGCCGTGGTGCGCCGCGATGGCGTCGCCGGCCGCGGCCTTCGCCCGCCGCCACTGCCCAGCCGGGTCCTCGGCGTCGCGCGGCGCGAGCACCGTGAAGTACAGCGAGGCCCCGGTCTCGTAGGCGTGCGAGACGTGGCACAGGACCACGGAGGCCGGCAGCTCGGCGCGCAGCGCGGCCCGCACCGCCCCGGCCAGCGCCGGCAGCGCCGACCAGCGGGCGGCCGTCTCCAGCGTCTCCACGCACACGCCGTCGGCGAGCAGCGCGTCCCGCTGCCGCGGCCC
>DASWTI010000692.1:0-15027 GCA_036402215.1 Pseudonocardiaceae bacterium | reverse complement strand
GCGGGCGGCCCGGCGGGCGGCGGCGACGGCGGCGGTCTCGCAGTGGTGCACCCGGCATCGGCTGCACCTGCTGTTCGTGCCGGTGATCGTGGTCCCGGCGGTGCTGGCGTGGCCGGCGATGGCCGTCTACGGCGCCCAGTTGTGGGGGCCGCTGGGGGTGCTGTTGCCGGCGTTCTCCGAGGGCACGATGTGGGTGTTCGCGCTGGCCATCGCGGTCGCGGTCCGGGAAGGGCGGCCGGTGGCGTGGCTGCGGGTCGGGCTGTGGGCGTCGTGCGCGATGGCGGGGGTGCTGAACTTCCTGCACGGCCTGCACGACAGCCTGGCCACGGGTGTGGTGATGGCCGTGGTGTCGGTGGCCGGTGTGGTGGTGCATCAGTTGATCGCGGCCCGGCCGCCGCGGCCGCGGCGGACCCGCGCCGAGCGTGAGTCGGCGCGGCTGGCCCGGCTGGCCGAGCGTCGGGTGATGGCGGTGCGCCGGGCGGCGGTGCGGCAGGCGGTGGCGGTGCTGGCCGAGGACGGTAGCGCGACGCTGGCCTACCGGGCCGGCACGATCACCCTGCGGCGCCGCCTGGCCGGCCGGGGACGGCTGGCCCCGGTGATCGTTCCCGGGCTTCCTGCCGCCCCGGCTGCGGACGGTGCGCATGGTGGTGCGCATGGTGGTGGGGCGGTGGGTGACGACCTGGCTGCGGAGATCACCGCGTGGCTCGCCGGGGACCACCCCACCGTCGCGCCGGACGACCCCGGTGGGAACGGTGGGAACACCCCGGGAACAGCGGCAACCCTGGTGCCGGGGGTGGCGCCGGAGATCGCCGCGCGGGTCCCCGCGCTGTTGGCCCGGGTGCGCCGCGCGATCGCCGACGGGCGCCTGTCCCCGCAGCCGTCCCGGCGTGACGTTCAACGGTTCCTGCGGGTGCGCGCGGAAGTCGCGGTGGCCGTCGCCCACGCCCTCAACCACAACAACCCCGGCAACCACGACAGCGACCGTGACGGTGATGACGGGCTGAGCGGACAGGCGGTGACGGCATGAGCACGACGACGACCAACCCGGTTCCCGAGCCGCAGAACAGCGAGCCCACCGCGGACGCCGCGGGTGCGCAGGTGCTGACCTTCCCCCACCGCGACACCCCTACCGACGGCCCCGCCGGCGGCGAGGTGGTGGGTCCGGTGATCGAGGGCGAGATCGTGGACAACGCCCCGGACGCCCCGGACGCGCCGCCGCGGCCTGTTGTGCCGGTGGACCTGCCCGGCGGGGACGTGACGTCGCCGTTGGTGCGGTGGCGGGATGCGCAGCGGCTGCCGGTGATCCCGTCCTACCTGTCGTCGGTCGCCGAGGCGCGGGCCACGGCGGCCTGGATGGCCCGGCACGCCGGGCACACGGCCGCGTTCCATGCGGTGCGGCTGCCGCTCTACGCGATCCGCCTGGCCGCCCGGTCCCCCCGCGGCCTGTTGGTGGTCGCGGCGGCGGTGGGCCGGTGGGTGTCCGACGCCGAGGGCCGCCCGGTCCGCTCCCGCATGGCCACCACCGGTGATGCGGAGAAGTACCTCAAGCTCAGTGCCCAGCGGGACGCCCGGGTCCGCTGGCGGTCCATCCTCCTCGCGGTCGGCACCGTCGTGGGCGGGGTGCTCGTGTTCGGCCTGCCGCACCTCACCCCGTCCTGGGTCACCTGGGCCTGCGGGTGCATCGCGGCCGGCATCCTCGGCTGGATCGGCGCCCCGGCGGACAAGCCGGTGGTGTCCGGTGCGGTGGTGAGTGTGCGGGTGCAGAAGCTGACCGCGGACGTGGTGGTCCGTGCCCTGTCGGTGCTCGGCATCGGCGGGATCACCTCGGCGGTGGCGAAGAATCCGGGTGCGATCGGTTTCGTCGCGCCGATCACCCGGGACGGCCCGGGGTGGCGGGCGGACGTCGAACTCCCACCCGGGGTGACGGCCGGTGACGTGATCGAGCGGCGGGACCGGCTGGCGTCCGGGCTGGGCCGACCCCTGGGGTGTGTCTGGCCGGAGGGCAAGGCCGAGGTCCACCCGGGGCGGTTGGTGCTGTGGGTGGGGGATCAGGACCTGTCCAAGGCCCGGCAGCCCGCGTGGCCGCTGCGCAAGGGCACGAAGGTGGACCTGTTCCAGCCGCAGCCGTTCGGCACCGACCAGCGCGGCCGGTGGGTTGTCGTGACGTTGATGTACGTGGCCGGGGTCATCGGCGCCGTCCCGCGCATGGGCAAGACCTTCACCCTGCGCGAACTCCTGCTGATCGCCGCCCTGGACCCGCGCGCCGAGCTGCACATGTTCGACCTCAAGGGCACCGGTGACCTGTCGCCGCTGGAGCCGGTGGCGCACCGCTACCGGGCCGGGGATGACCCGGAGGACATCGAGTACGCGCTGACCGCGCTGCGCGGCCTGCGTGAGGAGATGCGCCGGCGGACGAAGGTGATCCGGGAGCTGCCCAAGGAGCTGTGCCCGGAGTCGAAGGTGACCACCGACCTGGCCGACAAGCGGTCGCTGGGGCTGCATCCGATCGTGCTCGGCGCGGATGAGTGTCAGGTGTGGTTCGAGCACCCCGAGCACGGCGCGGAGATCGAGGCCATCGTGACCGACCTGGTGAAACGCGGCCCCGCGACCGGGATCGTGGTGCTGCTGGCCACGCAGCGCCCGGACTCCAAGTCGATCCCCACGCAGATCAGCGACAACGCGATCCTGCGGTTCTGCCTCAAGGTCGCCGGCCAGGTCCCGAACGACATGGTGCTCGGCACGTCGTCGTACAAGAACGGGCACCGGGCCACGATGTTCGCGTTCTCCGACAAGGGGATCGGCATCCTCAAGGGCGACGGCGACGAACCCAAGACCGTCCGCACCGTCTACGTCGACGCCCCCGGGGCCGAGGCCATCGTGGCCAAGGCCAGGGCCCTGCGGACGGCGGCCGGCCTGCTGACCGGGTACGCCGCCGGCCTGGACGCCACCCCGGAGACCGACGCCGAACGGTCGTCGCTGGTCGCGGACGTGCTGACCGCGATGGGTGCTGCCGACCGCATGTGGTCGGAGACCATCGTGGACCGCCTGGCGGAGCTGTTCCCCGACCGGTACGCCGAGTGGGTCGACCTGCCCACCGGCGCCGCCAAGGCCACCCACCTGTCGGCCGCGCTCAAGCCGCACGGCATCTCGACCGGGCAGGTGTGGGGCACCGACCCGGCCACCGGCGAGGGCGCCAACCGCCGCGGTGTCACCCGCGCAGTCCTGGCCCAATCTGTCGCTCTGAGTAACTGAACCGTCGTGGTCGACGGCTAGTGGCGGGCCGCTAGGTCTAGCACCGCACCCCGCTAGACCTAGCACCCCCGCTAGCGACCCATCCCGTTTCCGACCAGCGCCCTAGTCCCTAGCGGCGCCACGGTCCCGCACGCCCGAAACCAGCCTGGAGGCCCTTGTGGACCCCCACACCCTGATCATCACCGTCGCCGTCGCGCTCGCCCTGTTGGTCACGCTCAGTTACGTCGCGTCGTGCGCGATCTGGCCGTTCACGGCCTGCCGCCGCTGCTCCGGCGCCGGCAAACGCCGCGCCCCGCTGGGCCGCGCGTTCCGCCACTGCCCGCGCTGCCAGGGCACCGGCCACCGGCTGCGCCTCGGCCGCCGCGCCTGGAACACCGCCACCCGCATCAACCGCGAACTGCGCACCCACCGCACCGACCACACCCGCCAGGAGGGCCACCGATGACCACCCACCCCACCCCCTCCACCGGGAACGTGACCGAGGAACACCTCGCCGCCGAACTCGCCGAGGCCCTGTACGACCTCGCCCTCGAGCACTGCGCCGAGGACGGCTGCACCGGCGGCAGCCTCGACTACTACACCGAGGTGGCCAGGCACGACCTGCTGCCCGTCATCCGCCGCGCCGACCCCGGCATCGGGGACGTGGCCGACCTCCCGGCCGTCACCCGGCACATCACGACCGCCGCTCTGGACCAGCACTTCGACCTGCGCCCGGTCGTGCACCGCGCCACCGCGGGTGGTGATGCGTGATGTGCCGATCCTCCGACGACGGTGGCCGCCGCTGCGACTCGCCCAGCACCGGCCGGACCGCCGCCACTCACCGCAAGCGGGTCTCCCGTGCCCGCCGCACGCTGGCCCGGGCCGTCGACTCCGGCGACCCCGACCGCATCACCACCGCCCAGGACCGCCTGAACGCCCTCACCGGGGACGGGACACCCCCGCCTTCCGGGCCCCAGGACACCCGCCCGGACCTCGCCGGCGCCCTGCGCGCGGCGCTGCTCGGCGGCACCGCCGAGGAGATCCGGCGTGGCCACGACGTGATCCGCGCCCACAACCACCGCACCACCGGCCGCACCACCGACGGTGCGGCGGCCACCCCGGGCACCACCACCGGCCGTACCACCGACACCACCGGTGCCACTGGTGCCGCGGCCGGCGCCGGTCGCGCGGACCGGGGCGAGGGTGCCCGGACGTCCCGTAGCCGCCGCGGCGGGGACGTGACCGCCGACCACACCACGGGCACCGGTGGCCCCGGGCCGGTCGTCCACAACGTCAACATCGCCTCGGCGGGCGCCACGGTCGGCTCCCAGCACGACACCATCCCCGGCCCGGCCACCGGCCCCACCACCGGCCACGGCGCCGACCACGGCCCACACGCCGCCCGAGCCGGGCGGGGCGGCACGCACAACCCAGGCGGGCGGACCACGAGCAACGTCGCCAGCGGCAACGACCACGTGGACCACCAGATCGGCATCACCATCACCCCCCGCCGCGCCACCCCGCACCCCCCGAGCGCGGCGGCCGCCGCGGGGGAGACACCGGACAGCACGGCGTCGGCCAAGGCCGCGAAGAAGACCAAGAAGGCCAAGAAGGCCAAGACCGGGCGAGCCGCCGAAACAGGAGACGTGACGACACCCACCGACAAGGCCCGCAAGGCCGAGAAGAAGGCCCGCAACGCCGCCCGCAACGCCGATCGGGGCGCGGACACCCCCACGGTCACCGTCGTCACCGGTGTCGCCGGTTCCGTCCACACCGGCCCCGGCGTCCAGATCAACCACACCGGTGGCCGCACCACCGCCCGGCCCCGGCGCCGGCCGCGGCACAGGGACGTGACCGGCACCGGTGAATCCAGCCCCGCCGCCGGGGTGGGGCACATCACCGCCCAGCACATCACCCGCATCGACGGCCACCACGGCAACCTCCGCCTCGGCGGCGGCCGGCAGATCGACAACCCCACCGGCGGCCATGTCGAGATCCGCGGCGACGGGTCGGTGTGGATCGACGGCAAGCGAGTGGAGGGCTGACCCATGGTGAGCACTACCGATCCTGGCCGGGTTTGTCCGGTGACGGTGCTGTTGCTGGTAGGGCCGCCTGGCGCGGGTAAGTCGACGTTGGCCGGGCAGGTGCGGCGGCGGTGGGGATGGCCCGTGGTGTGCCTGGACGTGATGCGCGCCGCGGTCTGTGGTGACGCTGCGGACCTGTCGGCGACCGCGCTGGCCGTGCAGCTCGCCGTGACCGCCGTGGCCGAGCACCTGACCGTAGGGCGCAGCGTTGTCATCGACGCCACCAACGCCGTGGCCGGGGACCGGCGGACCTGGCTGGACCTCGCCGCCCGGCACGGTGCCCGGACCGTCGCCGTGCTGATCCTGCCCAGCTTGGCCACCTGCCAGGCCCGCAACGCCGGCCGCACCCGGGTGGTGCCGGCCGAGGTCGTGGCCACCATGCACGGCCACGTCCGCGGCGCCGTGGCGGTGCTGCCCGGCGAGGTCGACCACCTGCTCACCGCCGCTGCCCTGCGCCGGCTACTCACCACCACCCCCGACCCCAGCCCGGACGCCATCACCGGCCGGTCCCAGCGGCAGCACCGGGAGGGGACGTGACCACCGCCGACACCGACCGGACCACGACGCTGCCCTTGTCCGAGGCGACGGTGTTCACGCCGTGTCCGTGCCCGGAGGCCGAGTTGCTCCGGCAGATCCTGTCCGGGGAGGTGCCGGCCGCCGACACCCCGGTGTGGCGGGCGCTGGCCGCCGCGATCGAGTCCCGCGCCGCCCAGGTGGCCTGCCAGCGGCTCACCGAGTCCCGTCACGCCATCGCCGCCCACACGGCGGCCGAGCGGGACGCCCGCCAGTGGACCCGTCGTGACGGCTACGACCGCGGCCCGGACTGCGGCCGCTACTTCTGCCCCGGCACCCGGTGGTGCGTCACCTGCGCCCTCGACACCACCCCCGACGCCCCCGCCGCCGCACCGGCCGCCGGGCGTGCACCCCGTCACGTGACCCGGAAGGACGCGGCATGAACCAGCGGATGTGTTTCAAGTGCGCCACCGCCCCGGTCGGCCCGGGCGGGGTGCTCTGCCCCGGCTGCAAGGCCCGGATCGAGGCCGCCCAACCAGCCCCGCAACCGAGGACCGACCACACCACCGCCACCACGGAGGGGACGACCTGTCATGGCTGACCGATCGGCGATCGAGTGGACCGACGCCACCTGGAACCCGGTGACCGGGTGCACCGAGGTGTCGCCGGGGTGCGACAACTGTTACGCCCGGACGTTCGCCGAGCGGTGGCGCGGCACCCGGGGGCATCACTTCGAGGCCGGGTTCGACCTGACCCTGCGGCCGGAGCGGCTGCCGGTGCCGCTGCGGTGGCGGCGGCCGCGGCGGGTGTTCGTCAACTCCATGTCGGACCTGTTCCACACCGACGTGCCCGACCGGTTCATCGCCTCCGTGTTCGCCGTCATGGCCATGACCCCCCGCCACACCTACCAGGTGCTCACCAAGCGCCCTGGCCGGATGCGGTCCCTGCTCTCCCGGCGGATGTTCGCGCACTGGGTGTGCGAGGCCGGCCGCGAACTCGCCGGATGTCAACAGGACTGGATGGCCGCCGGCGCCATGTTCGGCAACCACCCGACGCCGACACCGCTGCCGAACGTCTGGCTCGGCACGTCGGTGGAGTCGCAGCGGTGGGCCGAGATCCGTGTCCCGCTGTTGCTGGACACCCCGGCCGCGGTGCGGTGGATCTCCGCCGAGCCGCTGCTCGGCCCCGTGGACCTGACCCGTGTGCAGCTCGTGACACCGCGGGCCCTGTACCGCCCGGCCGTCCACCTGGATGTCCTGCAGGGCCTGGCGGTCGAGCCGGACGAACTGCTGGACAGCCGGATCGACTGGGTGGTCTGCGGCGGGGAGTCCGGCCACGGTGCCCGCCCGATCGACCCCGACTGGGCCCGGTCCCTGCGCGACCAGTGCCACCAGTCGGGGGTGCCGTTCCTGTTCAAGCAGTGGGGCGGCCGAACCCCGAAGGCCGGTGGGCGGGAGCTGGACGGCCGCACCTGGGATGAGTACCCGTCGACCGGCCACGCCGGTGCCGGCCCGGTGGGGGGTGCGGCCTGATGCTGACCGTGACGGACCTGTTCTGCGGGGCCGGAGGGTCGTCGCAGGGTGCGCATGCGGTGCCCGGTGTGGAGGTGGTGCTCGCGGCGAACCACTGGCAGCTCGCCGTCGACACCCACGCCGCGAACTTCCCCGCGGTGGCCCACGACATCGCGAACATCTCGCAGGCCGACCCCCGCCGCTACACCCGCACGAACATCCTGTGGGCGTCCCCGGAGTGCACGAACCACTCGGTGGCGAAGGGCCGCCGCCGGGACGCGGACACGCAGCCGGATCTGTTCGGTGAGGTGCTGCCGGATGAGGCGGCGGTGCGGTCGCGGTCGACGATGTGGGACGTTCCGCGGTTCGCCGAGCACCACCGCTACGACGCGGTCGTGGTGGAGAACGTCGTGGACGCGGCCCGCTGGGTGATGTGGCCGGCCTGGCTGCAGGCCATGACCCTGCTCGGGTACGCGCACCGCACGGTGTGGCTGAACTCGATGCACGCCCCCGCCATGGCCGCGCCGCGGGCGCCGCAGTCGCGGGATCGGCTGTACGTGGTGTTCTGGCGGCGCGGTAACCCCGCCCCGGACCTGGACGTGCGCCCGGCCGCCCGGTGCGGCGGCTGTGACGCCGAGGTGGCGGCGGTGCAGTGGTGGAAGCGCCCCGATGTGCGGTGGGGCCGCTACCGCGCCCAGTACCTCTACCGCTGTCCCACCTGCCACACCGTCGTGGAGCCCTACGCGCTGCCCGCCGCCGCGGCGATCGACTGGGCGTTGCCCGGGCGGCGCATCGGTGACCGTGGCAAGCCGTTGCGCCCGGCGACCCTGGCCCGGATCGAGGCCGGTCTGCGCCGCTACGCCCACCCCACGGCCGGCTCCGCCACCGGCTCCCCGGCGGGCATGTTGGTGCCCGGGGGTGGCACCTGGCGGACCACCGCCGCGCCGCTGACCGAGCCGATGCCGACCCGCACCACCCGGGAGACCGACGCCCTTGTGGTGCCCGTGGAGGCACGCGGCGGCGCCGACCGCCGCGTCCGCACCACCGGCGAACCCCTGCGCACGCAGACCGCACGCCTGGAGGACGCCTTGGTGGTGCCCTACTACGGCCAGGCCACCACCGCCCAGCCGTCGGACTGGCCCCTGCCCACCGTCACCACCGTGGACGGGGCGGGGTTGGCGTTCATCGCCGAACTCCGCGGTGGGGGGTCCACCCACCGGCCCGTCACGCAGCCCCTGGCCACCGTCACCGCGTCCGGGCAGCACCACATGCTCATCCGCCCGGACATCCCACCCCCGGCCCCGGCTCCGCCGGCCGTGGAGGACTGCGCCTTCCGCATGCTCACCCCCGGCGAGATCCAGACCGCCATGGCCTTCCACCACGACTACCGAGTACTGGGCAACCGCCGCGAACAGGTCCGCCAGCTCGGCAACGCCGTCACCCCACCCGCCGCCGAATGGCTCCTGACCGCCATCGCCAACTCCCTGCACAACCAGGCCGACCACCGGGAGGCGGCATGACCACCACGACCACGACCACCCAACCGCCCGCCGAGCCGCAACCGTGCCGGCAGTGCGGCCGCCCGCTCGGCGATGGCGGTACCCCGGTGGACTTCTGCGGCGAGAACTGCCACCGAGTCTGGACCACCCGGCACGCCGACCCGGCCGACCCGACCCCGGGATCGAGTGGGGGTGGGCGGCCGTCGCAGGCCACCGAGTTGGTGCGGCTGGCCCGTGCCGCGTACTCGCTGCACGTCTCCCCGGACGGGGAACCGTTCGCGTTGCGGTGTGACGGGCCGCGGGTGGCGCGGATGCTGCGCGGGCAACGCACCTCGCTGCGGTCGGACCTGGCGGCTGCGTTCTACGACCGCACCGGCACCGCCGCCTCCGCGTCCGGCTTGGCCGACGCCCTCGCCGTCATCGAGGGCCTCGCCACCCGCACCGACCCGCCGGTGCCGCTGTACCTGCGCAATGCCGAGCACGACGACGCGGTGTGGCTGGACCTCGGCCGTCCCGACGGCACGTCGGTGCGGATCACCGGGCACGGCTGGCAACTCACCTCCGGCACCGACAACATCCGCGCCCTCACCGCACCCGCCGAAGGGGGACGTGACATACCGGTGTGGCGGCGCACCGCCCTCACCGGTGAACTCCCCGCCCCGCAACGCGGCGGCCACCTCGACGACCTGTGGGAACTGCTGAACATCAACCCCACCCACCGGCCTCTGGTGGTGGCCTGGCTGGTGGCGGCGTTGATCCCGTCGGTGCCGGTGCCGATCCTCGGCGTCACCGGCGAACAGGGAACCGGCAAATCCTCCGCCACCCGCGCCCTGGTGCAGCTCATCGACCCCTCACCCGCACCCCTGCGCACTGGGCCGCGGGACCTGGCGGACTGGATCGTGGCCGCCGCCGGGTCGCGGGTGGTGGGGCTGGACAACCTGTCCGGGTTGCCCGCCTGGCTGTCGGACGCGTTGTGCCGGGCGGTCACCGGCGAAGGGCTGGTGCGGCGGGCGTTGTTCACCGATGACGACCTGTCCGTGCTGTTCTTCCGCCGCGTGGTGCTGATGAACGGCATCGACCTCGGCATCGGCCGTGGTGACCTCGCCGACCGCATGATCATCGCCGAACTCGACCGCATCCCCGAACACGCCCGCCGCCTCGACGCCGACGTCCACGCCCACTGGCAGGCCGTCCACCCCACCGTCCTCGGGGCGCTGCTGGACCTGGCCGCCGAAGTCCTCGCCGTCCTGCCCGCCATCACCCTCGACTCCTACCCCCGCATGGCCGACTACGCCCGCGTCCTCGCCGCCGTCGACGCCCTCACCGGCACCACCGGCCTCACCACCTACCTCGGCCAACGCGACCAACTCTCCGCCGACCTCATCGCCGGTGACCCCCTCGCCGCCGCCATCCGCGAACTCACCACCGACACCCACGCCGGTGGCTGGACCGGCACCGCCGCCGACCTCCTCACCGCACTACCTCGGCCGCTCGGGGTGAAGACCTGGCCCGCCACGCCGAAGGCCATGGGCACCGCGCTCACCCGCCTGGCCCCGGCGCTGCGCGCCGTCGGCATCCAGGTCGACCACCACCGTGAGCCCGGCACCGGGCGCCGGTTGGTCACCCTGACCCCCGGATCAGAGGGGGCGGGAAACAACCGTCACAACCGTCACACCGTCACAAACCCGCCCCTGACCTGCGGCGATGGGTGTGACGGTTCCTGTGACGGTTGTGACGCAAACACCGCCGGCTGTGACGCAAACACCCCCGCTTGTGACGCAAACTCAGTCCCACCGTCACACCCTCACACCCGCTCTGAGCAGCAGAAACACACCAACTGTGACGGTCGTGACGGTTGTGACGGTCAAATCCCGCCCCCTCCAGTCCGGCCGGTCTGCATCCGCTGCCGCCACCCCCTGACCCACGACGACGGCACCGGCACCCACCCCGGCTGCCAACCCACCCACACCACCCACGACAGCACCACACAGCACGCACAGAGGGGGCAGCGATGACCGCGAACCGGCCCACCCGGCTGACCGTGAAGCAGTTCTGCGAGGAGATGCAGATCTCCCGATCCACGTTCTACGAGTGGGTCGCCAAGGGCAAGGCACCCCGCTGCCGCAAGCTCCCCAACGGACAGCTCCGCATCGACCGCCGCGACATCGACGCCTGGTACGACACGTGCGAGGTGGCGGCTTGAGCGAGACCAGCTACGCGGTTCGGATCTGGAAGACCTGGGTCTACCGGGGGAAGAAGCGGAGCACGCACTACGTGCGGTGGACCGTGGAGGGGGAGTCGTTCAAAGTCGGTTTCGTCCGGGCGGCACTGGCGGAGAGTTTCCGTGCGGACCTGTTGGCTGCGGCCCGGCGCGGGGAGGCGTTCCGGGTGGCCGACGGCCGGCCCGTGTCAATGGCCCGGGCGAACAGCTCAACCACGTGGCTGCCGTTCGCCATCGACTACGCCGCGATGAAGTGGCCGGACGCCTCGGCCGGCCACCGGCGCAGCATCGCCGAGTCGTTGACGACCGCGACGACGGCACTGATCAGCGGCCGGCGTGGCCGCCCGGCCGACGCCGAACTGCGGGCGGCGCTGAAGGTGGCGTTCAGCAGGAACCTGGACGCCGACGACCGCACCGCCCGGGTGCTGGACTGGCTGGCCCGCAACACCCGGCCGGTGGCCGACCTCGCCCAGCCCGACGTCGTTCGTGCCGTCCTCGCCGCGCTCGGGACGAAGCTCGATGGTGGGCGGGCGGCACCGGACACCTTGCGGCGCAAGCGGATGACGCTGACCAACGCCCTGGCCTACGCCGTCGAACGAGAGCTGCTGACGGGCAACCCGCTCGCCGACCTCCGGGTCGCGCAGAAGGCCAGGGGCGTCAGGGAGGTGGACCGCCGCTCGGTGGTGAACCCGGTACAGGCCAGGACACTGCTGAACGCCGTCCGCACGATCCGGCACGACGGGCCGCGGCTGGTCGCGTTCTTCGGGCTGCTCTACCACGCGGCTCTGCGGCCAGAGGAAGCCGCGGCATTGGGCCGGGAACACCTGGCGATCCCGGCCGACGGCTGGGGTGAGCTGCACCTGACCGCCGCGGTGCCGGACGTCGGAGGGGAGTGGACCGACAGCGGCCGGCGCGGCGAGCGACGCGGGTTGAAGCACCGCGGGGCCGGCGAGGGGCGCATCGTCCCGTGCACGCCGGAGCTGACGGCGCTGCTGCACGAACACCTGCGGTGCTTCGGCACCGGCCCGGACGGACGGCTGTTCCGGGGCAGCCGCAACGGTGGCCGGGTATCCAGCACCCTCTACGGCCGCATCTGGGCCAAGGCCCGGGCCGCGACGTTCACACCGGAGGTGGCCGCCTCGCCGCTGGCCCGCCGGCCGTACGACCTGCGGCACGCCGCGGTGTCCACCTGGCTCAACGCCGGCATCGAGGCGCCCCGGGTCGCGGAGTGGGCCGGGCACAGCGTGGCCGTGCTCCTGCGGACCTACGCCAAGTGCCTGGACGGCGGCGAGCGGCAGGCCCGCGAGCGCCTGGCCCGTGCGCTGGCTGGCTGAGAACTTGGGCGCGTATTTGGCGTAACCACCCGGGGAGAGCCGGTCCGGGCCGGATACAGCCGGACACCGACGACAACGGCCCCTGACCGTGTTTCTGCTGGTCAGGGGCCGTTCTCGCTGGTGTGGCAGGTGAAGGATTCGAACCTTCGTAGGCTAAGCCGACGGATTTACAGTCCGCTCCCTTTGGCCGCTCGGGCAACCTGCCGGGCTCACGGCCGGTGGTTCATGGCCGTGCGGAGGAGGATACACAGCGGCCGGACGGGGTTTCCACGGGGTTGGGTACCCTCGCCAGCGGTCCGTCCGGCCGGTGTGTCGGGTGGGCGAACAACGCAGTGAGAGGTGGGAGGCAGCAGTGGCGGACCCGTCGTTCGACGTGGTGAGCAAGGTGGACCGGCAGGAGGTCGACAACGCGGTCAACCAGGCGGCCAAGGAGCTGGGGACGCGGTTCGACTTCCGGGGGACGAACGCCTCGGTGGCGTGGTCGGGAGAGGAGGCGATCACGGTCCAGGCGGACACCGAGGACCGCTGCCTCGCGGCCATCGAGGTGATGAAGGAGAAGCTGATCAAGCGCGGCATCTCCCTGAAGGCGTTCGACATCGGCGACCCGGCGGCGTCGGGCAAGGTCTACAAGGTCACCGGCAAGCTCGTCCAGGGCATCGCCACCGACAAGGCCAAGCAGATCAGCAAGGCCATCCGGGACGGCGGCCCGAGGGGAGTTCAAGCCCAGATTCAGGGTGACCAGCTTAGGGTTTCCGCCAAGAAGAAGGACGACCTCCAGGCGGTGATCGCGATGCTCAAGGCCGAGGACTTCGGGATAGCGCTGCAGTTCACCAACTACCGGTGAAGGGCATCGTGCTGGCGGGTGGCTCGGGCACCCGGCTGCACCCGCTGACGCAGGCGGTGTCGAAGCAGCTCCTGCCGGTGTACGACAAGCCGATGATCTACTACCCGCTGTCGGTGCTGATGCTGGCCGGCATCAGGGAGATCCTGATCATCTCCACGCCGCAGGACCTGCCGTTGTTCCGGCGGCTGCTGGGCGACGGCTCGGAGCTGGGGCTGGAGCTGGGCTACGCCGAGCAGGCGCAGCCGAACGGCCTGGCCGAGGCGTTCCTCATCGGCGCCGGTCACGTCGGCGACGACAGCGCCGCGCTCGTCCTGGGCGACAACATCTTCTACGGTCCGGGGTTCTCCCAGGTGCTCCAGCGGCATGCGTCCACAGTGGACGGTTGCGTGCTGTTCGGGTACCCGGTGAAGGACCCCGAGCGGTACGGCGTGGGCGAGGCCGACGAGCACGGCAACCTCGTGTCCATCGAGGAGAAGCCGGCGCGGCCGCGGTCCAACCGCGCAATCACCGGGTTGTACCTCTACGACAACGACGTCGTGTCCATCGCCCGCGGCCTGCGCCCCTCCGCGCGCGGCGAGCTGGAGATCACCGATGTCAACGCCGAGTACCTGCGGCGCGGCAAGGCGCAGCTCGTGGATCTGGGGCGCGGCTTCGCCTGGCTGGACACCGGCACGCACGACTCGCTGCTGGAGGCCGGGCAGTACGTGCAGGTGCTGGAGCACCGGCAGGGCGTGCGCATCGCCTGCCTCGAGGAGATCGCCCTGCGGATGGGGTACATCGACGCGGATGCCTGCCACGCGCTCGGCAGCAAGCTCGCCAAGTCCGGCTACGGCGAGTACGTCATGGAGGTCGCCCGCTCCTTCGGCGCCACCGGCTGAGGATCGGCCGGGGCTCGCCGTGACGCCGGTGGCTCCTGGGCGATCGGTCACGGACCGAACACCGTGCTCGGCTGCCGTTCGTCCGTCCGGGTGGAACTGCCGGCGTCGTCGTGGCGCACCGTGATGGCCTCGACGTGTCCCTTTCGTTACGCGCCGCAGTGGGCGTGCTGCCGCCAAAAGTGGTACTGGAAATCGGTGTTCGAACAACGGCCGTGACGGACCGTGAGCGTCGGCTCGGCTTGTGAACATGACTCAGAATCGGGCACGGAAGCCCAGCTCACACCCCCTGCGGCGGGCTCAGCCACTGACCGACCGGTCGGCCGGGCCGGACCCCGGCGGCGTGGCCTCAGGTGTAGGTCCCGGCAGGTGGGCTTCGGCGGGCGCTTCGCTTCGTTCGTGGTTCCCGGTCAGGTGGGCTCTCCATGGCAGTGGTGGCGCCCGGTCCGCCCGTTCCTCCCCACGCGCCCGGCGGGAGCTCGGGTGCGGGCTCCCCGCGGCCGGGCATGTCAGGGCCTTGACCGACGTCCCAGTCCGCCGGTGACCGGTTGGCCGGAGTAGCCGTACGGCCCCGGGCGATCGCGTACGGCCCCAGACGCTCGCCGCCTTGCGCGGGACAACCCGGGCGACCGCAGACGACCCTGTGCGACGGCCGCGCTCCGGGCCTGCGCGGGGATCGGAGTGGAGCCCCGGACTGGGCCGGCCTGGAGGGTTGGCCGTGCGGCTGGCGTGGGCCTTGCCCAGGGTCGGTTCGGGGCCGCCTGCGGGGGTGAACCTGCGAGGCCGGCTGCCGAAGGCCGCCGCGCGAGGCGGCCGGGCCACGTCGACCGTCGGCGTTGGATGACGGAGCCGGCGGGATGCCGTGCGGCGCCAGGCCGCCGGACGGCGCCGCCGTGCCGCCCGCACGCCGCATCT
>DASWTI010000691.1:0-7179 GCA_036402215.1 Pseudonocardiaceae bacterium | reverse complement strand
GGCGCCGCCGGTGCCGGAGCCGGTGGCTGGCAGGGCGGAGAGGCCGCGCGGTGCGGCGTCCAGCAGGCGCTCGGCCACGAGCTCCACGACCAGCTCGGCGAACCGGGGGTCTGCGCCGGCGGTGGCGGCGCGGGCGAACGCCATGCCGTGCCCGGCGGCCCGGGCGGCGGCCTCGTCGTCCAAGTCCCAGAGGACCTCCAGGTGGTCGGACACGAAGCCGACGGGGGCCACCACGACGGCGTCGACGCCGCGGGCGTGCAGGGTGTCCAGGTGGTCCACGACGTCCGGCTCGAGCCAGGGCACGGCGGGCGGCCCGGAGCGCGACTGCCAGACCACGTCGTACCCGTCACCCGGCACGCCCGCGGCGGCGGCGACCAGCCGCGCGGCCTCGGCCACCTGGCGCGAGTACAGCCGCCCCCCGGCGTCCGGCGGGCCGGCGACGGCGTCCGCGGCGACCGGCACCGAGTGCGCGGTGAACACCACGCGGGCCGGGCGGCCGAGCCGCTCCAGCGCTGCGCGCACCGCGTCGGCGTTCGCGGCCACGAACAGCGGGTGGTCGAAGAAGTGCCGCAGCTTCTCCAGCCGCGGCGCGCCGGGCACCGCGGCCGTCGCGGCGCCGAGATCCTCGTGGTACTGCCGGCAGGCCGAGTACCCGCCGTACGCGCTGGTGGCGAACACCAGCGCCGAGCGCACGCCGGCGCGGGCCATCGCGGCCACGGTGTCGGCGACGAACGGGTGCCAGTTGCGGTTGCCGAAGTACACCGGCAGGTCCAGGCCGCGCCGCCGCAGCCCGGCCTCGACGCGGGTGATCAGCTCCCGGTTGAGGCGGTTGATCGGCGAGACGCCGCCGAAGCGCAGGTAGTGCCCCGCGACCTCGTCCAGCCGCTCCGGCGGGACGCCGCGGCCGCGGGTGACGTTCTCCAGGAACGGCCGCACGTCCGCCGGCCCCTCCGGCCCGCCGAACGACAGCACCAGCAGGGCGTCGTGATCCACCCGCCCACCGTAGGCCCGGACGTCGGCTGGACGGGGCCTGGGTGGCGCGGCACCCTCCTGAGATGACCGGACCGGAGCCGGCCGCGACCGGACTGGAGCTGGCCGCGGCGTTCTACCGCGACGTGGTGCGGCCGATCGCCGGCGGCGTACCGCACGGGGCGGCGCTGCTGGGCGACGGCTCCGAGGTGCTGGGGTTCGACGACACGGTCTCCCCGGACCACGGCTTCGGGCCACGGGTGCAGCTCTTCCTACCGGCCGGCGTGGACCCCGCGCCGCTGCGCCGGGCGCTGGACGAGCGGCTGCCCGCGGAGTTCGGCGGGCTGCCGGCGCGCTACCCGCCGTTCGACGGGCACGCCCCGGCGCACCAGGTACCGGTGACCACGGTGGGCGCGTTCCTCGCCGAGCGGCTCGGCGTGGACCCGCTGGGCGGGCTCTCCGCGCGGGACTGGCTGAGCCTGCCGACGCAGCGGCTCGCCACGCTGACCGGCGGCGCGGTGTTCGCCGACGGCACCGGGGAGCTGGGAAGCGCCAGGGCGCTGCTCGCCTGGTACCCGGACGACGTGTGGCGGCTGGTGCTGGCCGCGCAGTGGCTGCGGGTGGCGCAGGAGGAGCCGTTCGTCGGGCGCGCCGGGGGCCGCGGCGACGAGCTGGGCTCCGCCGTGGTGGGAGCGCGGCTGGTGCGGGACCTGATGCGGCTCGCGTTCCTGGTGCACCGCCGGTACGCGCCGTACTCGAAGTGGCTGGGCACCGCGTTCGCCGGGTTGCCTGCCGCCACGACGCCGCACCGCGCGCTGGCCGGCGCGCTGGCCGCCCGGCGGTGGCGGGGGCGTGAGGACGCCCTGTGCCGGGCCGCCGAGGTGCTGGCGGCGGCGACCACGGCGCTGCGGCTGTACCCCGGCGCCCCGGACCCCGCCCGCCGGCGCTTCCACACCCGTGACATCCGGGTGCTCGACGCCGGGCGGTTCACCGCGGCCCTGACCGGCGCGATCACCGATCCCGAGGTGCTGGCCGTGCTCCGCGACCAGGTCGGCCGCGACGGGGCGCCGCACCCGCTCGGCGCGATCGACCAGCTCACCGACTCGGTGGACGTGCTGTGCGACCCGGCGCGCTGCCGGGCCCTGGTGGCGGCACTGGCCCGGTAGCGGCCAGGCGTCAGACGCCCACCGCGTGGAAGCCGCCGTCACACATGATCATCGAGCCGGTCGTGGCGGGCAGCCAGTCGGAGAACAGCGCGCAGCAGGTGCGGGCCACGGCCTCGTGGTCCTCGGCGTTCCAGCCGAGCGGCGCGCGCGGGTCCCAGGCCTCCTCGAAGGCCTTGAAGCCGGGGATGGACTTGGCGGCCATGGTTCGCACCGGGCCGGCGGCGACCAGGTTGACCCGGATGCCGCGGGGGCCGAGGTCGCGCGCCAGGTAGCGCGAGCAGGACTCCAGCGCCGCCTTCGAGACGCCCATCCAGTTGTAGGCGGGCCAGGCCTGCCGGGCGTCGAAGTCCATGCCCACGACGGAGCCGCCGCTGCCCATGAGCGGCAGGCAGGCGACGGTGAGCGACTTGAACGAGAACGCCGACACCTCCAGCGCGGTGGCCACGTCCTCCCAGGGCGCGCCGAGGAAGTCGTCGCCGAGGCAGGAGGCCGGGGCGAAGCCGATCGAGTGCAGCACGCCGTCCAGGCCGTCCAGGTGCTCGCGCACCCGCTCGGCCAGCGAGTCCAGCTGCTCCTGGTCGGTGACGTCCAGCTCGATCACCGGCGCCGGCTCCGGCAGCCGCTTGGCGATCCGCTCGACGAGCGCCATCCGGCCGTAGCCGGTGAGCACCACCGACGCCCCCTGCTCCTGGGCGACGCGCGCCACGTGGAAGGCGATCGAGGCGTCCGTGATGACGCCGGTGATGAGCAGCCGCTTGCCGGCCAGCAGTCCAGTCACGGGGTTTCCTTCCGGGGAGAACGGTGCTGCGTCAGTGGCGTCGCCGGCCGTCAGTGGCCCATGCCGAGGCCGCCGTCGACCGGGATCACCGCGCCGGTCACGTAGGCGGCGCCGTCGGAGGCGAGCCAGGTCACCGCCGCGGCCACCTCGGCGGGCTCGGCGCGCCGGCCCAGCGGGATCTGCCGGGCGATCTCGGCCTGGCGCTCCTCGGAGAGCACGGCGGTCATGTCGGTGTCGACGAAGCCCGGCGCCACGACGTTCGCCGTGATGTTGCGCGAGCCGAGCTCCCGGGCGATGGAGCGCGCCAGGCCGACCAGCCCGGCCTTGCTGGCCGCGTAGTTGGCCTGGCCCGCGCCACCGGACAGGCCGATCACCGAGGACACGAAGATCATCCGGCCCCAGCGGGCGCGCAGCATGCCGCGGGCGGCCTTGGCGGACACCCGGTAGGCGGCGGTGAGGTTGGCGTCGATGACCCGGGTGAACTGCTCCTCGCTCATCCGCAGCAGCAGCGTGTCGTCGGTGATACCGGCGTTGGACACCAGCACCTCGACCGGGCCGTGCGCCTCGGCGACCTCGTCGAACGCCGCCGACACCTGACCGGCGTCGGTCACGTCGCACCGCACGCCGAGCAGCCCGTCCGGGGCGCCCGAGCCGCGATGGGTCACCGCCACCTTGTCGCCCTGTTCGGCGAACGCCCGCGCGATCGCCAGCCCGATTCCCCGGTTGCCACCAGTCACCAACACCGACCTGCTCACGGTGACGAACCCTAGTGGGTCCGGCGATCAGGGCAGGCGCTGGCCGATCAGCAGCGCGGCCCCCGCGGCGATGATCGCGCAGAAGGTCCCGAGCACCACCCAGGGGCGGCTCGCGTCGGTGCGCTTGGTCTCGTAGCCGATCTGCTCGCCGAGGGTGTCGTACACCTTCTGGAGCTCGTCGGCGCTCGCCGCCTTGTAGAAGTCGCCGCCGGAGAGCTGGGCGATCTCCTTCATGGAGTCGTCGTCCACCTCGACGCTCTGCGAGCGACCGTCGATCTCGATCTCGCCGTGCTCGGTGCCGAACGAGATGGTGGAGATCGGGATCTTGGCCTTGCCGGCCTCCTTGGCGGCCTCGAAGGCCGAGCGGCCCACGGTCTGCTTGCCGTCGGTCATCAGCACGATGCGGGCCGGCGGCGGGCCCTCGGGGCCGGCCAGGATCTTGCCGAAGGAGTCGATGGCGGCCATCGAGGCGGCGATGGCCTCACCGGTCGCGGTGGCCTCGGCGAGCTTGAGCGCGCCGATCGCCTGGGTCACCGTGCCGCGGTCGATGGTGGGCGCCACGAGCACCGTCGCCGAGCCCGCGAAGGACACCAGGCCGAGGTTGATGCCCGGGGTGAGGCCCTCGCTGAACGACCTGGCGGACACCTTGGCGGCCTCCAGCCGGTTCGGCTCCACGTCGGTCGCCTTCATGGACAACGACACGTCGATCGCCAGCATCACGGTGGCCCGGTTGCGCGGCACCTTGGCCTCCGCGGTCGGCCCGGCGAGGCCGACGGACAGCAGGACCAGACCGAGCACCAGCAGCATGGCCGGCACGTGCCGCGGCCAGCCCTGCCGCTTCGGCACCACGCGCTCCAGCAGCTCCAGGTTGGTGAAGCGCATGACGTGCCGGCGGCGGCGGCGCTGCACGACCACGTAGCCCAGGGCGAGCGCGGCCGCCACCCCGAGCAGCCCGAACCAGATCGGCGAGGTGAAGCCGCTGAGGGACAGCGGGGTGAACGAGGTCATGCCACACCTCCCGACCAGCGGCGCTTGCGGGCGACCACGAAGCGCACCACGTCGGCCACCCAGTCCCGGTCGGTGCGCAGCACCAGGTGCCCGGCGCCGCAGCGGCGCAGCGCGGCCGCCACCGCCTCCCGGTGCTCGGCGGCCGCGGCGGCGAACTCCTTGCGCAGCACCGGGGTGGTGCGCACCTCCTTCTGCCGCCCGCTCTCCGGGTCCGCGAGCACCACCGTGCCCACGTCCGGCAGCTCCAGGTCACGCGGGTCGACGACCTCCACGGCGAGCAGGTCGTGCCGCCCGCCGAGGGCCCGCAGCGAGCGCTCCCAGGTGATGCCGCCGAGGAAGTCGGACACGACCACGGCGAGGCCGCGGCGGCGCGGCGGGCGGCGCAGCTGCTCCAGCGCGGTCATCAGGTCGCCGCGGGTGCCCTCGGGGGCGCGCGGGGTCTCGGCGACGCGGCGGATCAGGCCGCGGGCGTGCGGCATGCCGCCGCGCGCCGGGATGCGGTCGGTGCGCTCGCCGGTGGCCACGATGGCGCCGATGCGGTTGCCGCCGCCGCGGGTCAGGTGGGTCACGGCGGCCACCGCGGCCACCGCGAGCTCCCGCTTCTCGCAGGCCGCGGTGCCGAAGTCCAGGCTGGGCGACAGGTCGACGACGAGCCAGGTCTCCAGCTCGCGGTCGGCCACGGTGTCGCGGATGTGCGCCTCCGTGGTGCGCGCGGTGACCGCCCAGTCCATCCGGCGCACGTCGTCGCCGGGCTGGTACGGACGGGCCTCGCCGGGCTCCGTGCCGGGGCCGGGCACCAGGCCCAGGTGGTTGCCCTGCAGCAGGCCGTCGAGGCGGCGTCGTACGTCGAGCTCCAGGGTGCGCAACGCCGCCTCGATCCGCCCGTCGCGCAACGAGGGCGGCGCCCACGACGGCCGGGCGTCCGGCTCGGTGGCGGTGCGGGTGGCCATGGCTCCCCCGGGGTCGGCCGGCGTGGTCAGCGCCGGGTGGCGGCGACGGGCGCGGGCGCCGCGGCATGACCCGGGATGCCGCCCTGCGGCCGGGCGGACACCTGGGGCAGCGGCACGGTCTGCAGCACGCGCGTGACGATGTGGTCGATCGGCACGCCGTCGGCGAGCGCGTCGTAGGAGAGCACCAGGCGGTGCCGCAGCACGTCGGCCGCGACGTCCACCAGGTCCTGCGGCAGCACGTAGTCGCGGCCGCGGACCAGGGCGAGCGCGCGGCCGGCCGCGATGATGCCGAGGCTGGCGCGCGGCGAGGCGCCGTAGGCGACCCACCCGGCCACGTCGGACAGCCCGTGCTCGGCCGGGGTGCGGGTGGCGATCACCAGTCGCACCACGTAGTCGACGAGCGAGTGGTGCACGAACACCCGGCTGGCCACGGCCTGCAGCCGGGTCAGCTCGCCGGGGCTGAGCACCTGGTTGGCCCGGGGCGGCGCCACGCCCATCCGGTAGACGATCTCGCGCTCCTCCTCGGCCGTCGGGTAGTCCACGACGATCTTGAAGAGGAAGCGGTCGCGCTGCGCCTCGGGCAGCGGGTACACACCCTCGTTCTCGATGGGGTTCTGGGTGGCCAGCACCAGGAACGGATCGGGCATCGGGAAGGTCCGGCCGCCGATCGAGACGTGTCGCTCGGCCATCACCTCCAGCATCGCCGACTGCACCTTGGCCGGCGCACGGTTGATCTCGTCGGCGAGCACGAAGTTGGCCACGACCGGGCCGAGCTCGACGTCGAACTCCTCGCGGCCCTGGCGGTAGATGCGGGTGCCGAGGATGTCGGCGGGCACCAGGTCGGGTGTGAACTGCAGGCGCGAGAAGGAGCCGCCGACCACGTGCGCGAAGGTCTCCACGGCGAGGGTCTTGGCCACGCCGGGCACGCCCTCCAGGAGCAGGTGCCCCTTGGCCAGCAGGCCGACGAGCATCCGCTCCACCAGCCGGTCCTGGCCGACGATCACGCGCTTGACCTCGAACACGGTGCGCTCGAGGAGCTGGGCGTCGCGAGCCGGGCCCTCCGGGCTGTGCTGGCCGACGGGCTGGTGCTGCTGGTACGCCGGGGGCTGCTGCGGCTGCGACGGCGGGACCTGCTGGGAGGCCGGACCCTGCTGGGACGCGACCGGCTGCGACGGCTGCGACGGCTGCTGGACCGGCGTGGGGCCGGACTGCGGGGCGGCGGGGGGCTGCTGGGTCTGGTGGTGCTGGACCCGCTGGGTCTGCGCGCCCGGCTCGTCGTGCCGCTCACCGGCGTCCGGCGTCGGGTGGCCCGTGGGAGCGGGCTGGGCTCCGGCGGCGTTCGCCGGCCGACCCTCGGCCGGTGCGGGCTCGGTCACGGGCTACTCCTCGGGTGCGGGCGTGCTGAGGCAGCGGGCGAGGCCCTGCCGTGCCCACAGGTAACCGGCCGAACCGTGTGACCGCTGTGAAGATCAACTACCCAGGGTGCGCGACCCGGGCGGCGCGGGTGCGGGGCACCGGACGCCGGGACGCCGGCGCGGGGTGGCGGACGGCCG
>DASWTI010000690.1:0-4354 GCA_036402215.1 Pseudonocardiaceae bacterium | reverse complement strand
GCGCCTGCCGCCCGCCTCCTGACCGCGGCCCACCCGGAGCCGTTGCGGCGCAGGGGACAACGGCCGGTACACCGCGTTCGGCGGTGCTGCCCGCCGGGGGCGGCTGCGATGCTCGTCGGATGCCCGTTCCCGTCGAGCGGCCCGCGCTGCCGTCGTTCGCGTCCGGGCCGGTGGCGGTGGTGTGCGCGGCGCTCGCGCTCGTGCTGACGGCGTTGTCCAACCGCTACGGCTACCACCGCGAGGAGCTGTACCTGCTGGCCGCCGGCGACCACCCGGCATGGGGGTACGCGGACCGGCCGCCGCTCGGGCCGATGCTGGCGCGGGCCACCACCGCGCTGCTCGGCGACGCCCCGGCGGGGCTGCGCATCCTGGGCACGGCGGTGGCGGTGGCCACGGTCGTGCTCACCACGGCGGTGGCGCGCGAGCTGGGCGGCGGTCGCGCGGCCCAGCTGCTGACGGCGTGCTGCGCGGCCGGCTCCGCCGCGGTGCTCGCGGTGGGCCACGTGGTCGCCACCGGCACCGTGGACGTGCCGCTCGGGCTGCTCTGCTGCTGGTTCACGCTCCGCGCGCTGCGCACCGGCGACCCGCGCTGGTACCTGCCGATCGCCCTGGTGGTGGGCGTCGCGCTGCTCAACGGGCCGCGGGTGCCGCTGCTGGTGGCGGCGCTGCTGATCGCGTTGCTCGCCGCCGGGCCCCGCGCGGCGCTGCGCACCTGGTGGCTGCCGGCCGGGGTGCTGCTCGCGGCCGGCCTGGCGCTGCCCGCCCTCTGGTGGCAGGCCACCCACGGCGCGCCGGCGCTCGGCGCGCTGCTGCCGGCCGACGGGCCGCGCAACCGGGCGCTGTTCGCCGGGCTGCAGGTCGTGCTGCTCTCCGCGCTGTTCGTGCCGATCTGGGTGGCCGGGCTGGTGCGGCTGTGGCGGGACCCCCGGGTGCGGCGGGCCCGCGCGTTCGCCGTGGCCTACCCGGTGCTCGCCGTGCTCCTGCTGGCCACCGGTGGCCCGGCGGCCGCCACCGTGCCGCTGCTGCTGGTGCTGCTCGCCGCGGGCTCGCTGCCGGCCGTGCGCTGGGCGGCCTCGCGGCGACAGGTGCCGGTGCTGGTCGCGGCCGTCGCGGTCGCCGTCGCGGTGAACCTGGTGGCGGTGCTGCCGGTGCTGCCGGCCGACCGGCTGGGCCCGGTGAACGCGGTGAACCCCGCGCAGGGCGACCAGGTGGGTGGCTCGGCGCTGGCCGCCACGGCGGCCTCGGTCTGGGCGCAGGTGCCGCCGGAGCGCCGCGACGGCGCGGTGATCTACGCGCACGACAGCGCGACGGCGGCCGCCCTGGACAGGTTCGGCCCGGACCACGGCCTGCCGCCGGTGTACTCCGGGCACCTGGCCTACGGCGACTGGGGCCCGCCGCCGGACGTCAACGGCGTGGTGCTGCTCGTGCACGCCGAGGACGACCGCGGGCTGGCCGGGGAGTTCACCGACTGCCTGCCGGTCGTGCACCTGTCCGACCACGCCCTCGTGCTCAACGAGCTCGCCGCCGTGGTGGTGCAGCTGTGCGGGCCGCCCGCCACGCCGTGGCCGCTGCTCTGGCCGCGGCTGCGGCACCCGTAGCGGTCAGGCCCGCAGCTCGGGGAACTGCTCGTCGCGCCACTCGCCGTCGAACGGGCCGCCGGCCTCCTCCCGGGCGCGCAGCTCGACGCGGCGGATCTTGCCGGAGACGGTCTTCGGCAGCTCGGCGAACTCCAGGCGCCGCACCCGCAGGTACGGCGCCAGGTGCTCACGCGCGTACCGCAGGATGGACAGCGCCGTCTCCCTGGTCGGCTCGTGGCCCGGCGCCAGCACCACGTACGCCTTGGGCACCGCGAGCCGCAGCTCGTCCGGGGCCGGCACCACCGCGGCCTCGGTGACCGCGGGGTGCTCGATGAGCACGCTCTCCAGCTCGAACGGAGACACCTTGTAGTCGGAGGCCTTGAACACGTCGTCGGTGCGCCCGACGTAGGTGATGTAGCCGTCCGCGTCCACCGTCGCCACGTCGCCGGTGTGGTAGTAGCCGCCGGCCATGGCCTCGGCGTCGCGCTCCGGGTCGCCCAGGTACCCGGTCATCAGGGGGAGCGGCCGGGTGCCCAGGTCCAGGCAGATCTCGCCCTCGGCGGCCGGCCGGCCGGTCACCGGATCCACCAGCACGACCGGCACGCCCGGCAGCGGCCGCCCCATGGAACCCGGCTTGACGGGGGAGCCGGGCGTGTTGCCCACCGACGCGGTGGTCTCGGTCTGGCCGAACCCGTCCCGCAGGGTCAGCCCCCACGCGGCTCGCACCTGCTCGATCACCTCGGGGTTCAGCGGCTCCCCGGCTGCGATCACCTCGCGCAGCGCACCCGGCCCGCCGGACAGGTCGGCCTGGATGAGCATCCGCCACACGGTCGGCGGCGCGCAGAACGTGGTCACCCCGGCGTCGCGGAGGTGCGTCAGCAGCGCGGCGGCGTCGAACCGCGGGTAGTTGACGACGAGGATCGTGGCCTCGGCGATCCAGGGCGCGAAGAAGCAGCTCCAGGCGTGCTTCGCCCAGCCCGGCGAGCTGATGTTCAGGTGCACGTCGCCGGGCCGCACGCCCAGCCAGTACATCGTGGACAGGTGGCCCACCGGGTAGGAGACCTGGGTGTGCCCGACGAGCTTGGGGCGGCTGGTCGTCCCGGACGTGAAGTACAGCAGCAGCGGGTCGTCCGGCATGGTCACCGACGGCCACGCGCGGGGCGCCACCCCGGCGGCGTCCGCGTACGCGGCCCAGCCGTCCGGTGCCGCGCCCACGCACAGCCGTGAGTAGTCGCCCGCGACGGTCTCGAACTTGCCGGTGTCCGCCGCGTTGGCGACGACGTGCCGCGCGCCGCCGCGGCCGATCCGGTCGGCCAGGTCGCCCGGCCCGAGCGCCGTGGTGGTCGGCATGATCACCGCGCCGAGCTTCATCACGGCGAGCATGGACTCCCACAGCTCCACCTGGTTGCCCAGCATGAGCAGCACCCGGTCGCCGCGGCGCACACCGTGCCCGGCCAGCCAGGCCGCCACCTGGTCGGAGCGCCGCGCCAGCTCGTCGAAGGAGTAGCCGGTGTCGCGGCCGTCCTCCTCGATGATCCGCAGCGCGGTGCGGTCGTTGCCCCTGGCGATCGCGTCGAACCAGTCCACCGCCCAGTTGAACGGACCGTCGAACTCCGGCCAGCGGAAGCGCCGCACCGCCTCCTCGTGCCGCCCGGTGAGCCCGATCAGCAGGTCCCGCGCCTCGCGGTAGGTCCGTGTCGCGTCCACCGAGCCATCGTGCTGGGGGCTCCCGCCGACCGGCCACCCCCGGATAGGGGTGCGCGGACCGGGTGCGATCCGCCGCCGTCCCTCGTTGCCGCCGGGCCGCCCCGGGGTTAGCGTGGCGATCGTCACCATCGGTGAGGAGCGGGTCCTTGGCCGAGCCCGGCACGCGGTTGCGTCCCGACGACCGGGACGCGTTGCGGGCCGCGCTGCGGACGGCGCACCTGGCCCACGACCTGCCGGTCGTCTTCGGCGGCGAGGTCCGCGACGGCGTCATCCGGCTGACCGAGCTGTTCGGCACCCGCACCAACGGCCTGCGCGGCCTCGCGGTGCGCTCCGGCGCCGGCCTCGGCGGTCACGTGCTGGCCGAGGGGCGTCCGGCCGGGGTGGACGACTACCGGGCGGCGCGCGGCATCACCCACGACTACGACGGGCCGGTGCTCGCCGAGGGACTGTGGTCGGTGGTCGCGGTGCCGGTGCACGTGGCGCGGTCGCCGCGGGCGGTCATGTACGCGGCGCACCGGGAGCGGGTGCCGCTGGGGGAGCGGGCCAAGGCGGTGCTGATGGCCATGGCGCGCACCCTCGCCGACGAGCTCGCGGTGCGCGACGAGGTGGACCGGCGGCTGGCCATGGTGGAGGCGGCGGCGACCGCGGTGCGCGCCGATCTGCGCGACGTGGCGCAGCTGGAGCAGGTGCGCGCGGTGCACTCCGAGCTGCGCGCCATCGCCCAGGCGCTGCCCGACCCGGAGCTGCGGGACCGGCTGCGCGCGGCCTGCCGTCGTCTGGCCTCGCTCGGCGCCACCGGGCCGGCGCCCGCCGTGCGGTTGTCGGCCCGCGAGACCGACGTCCTGGCCCAGGTGGCGCTCGGCTGCAGCAACGCCGAGACCGGCCGGCGGCTCGGCCTGGAGCCGGAGACGGTGAAGAGCTACCTGCGCTCCGCCATGCGCAAGCTCGACGCGCACACCCGCCACGAGGCCGTGGTCCGCGCCCGCACCCTCGGCCTCCTGCCGTAACCCGGCGACGGCCTCAAGTCCGGCGACGGCGTCAAAGTCCGGGGCGGCGTCAGCCGCGGGCCG
>DASWTI010000689.1:0-1637 GCA_036402215.1 Pseudonocardiaceae bacterium | reverse complement strand
CAGCGGATGAGGCGGCCGAGCACGCGCATGCCGTCGTGCGGGCGGCCGGCGTGGCCGCGTTCCGCCTCCCCCAGGGGCAGCACGTTGTCGACGCCGGCCGCGGCCAGCTCGTCGCGCAGGTCGTCGAGCGCCGCGCCCGGGGCGACGCCGGCGGTGGACACGTCCGGGCCCAGCTCGCCGAGCACGTCGCGCAGCCGCGGCACGGCGCGCACCAGGACCAGCCGCCCGCCGGGGTGCCGCCGCAGGTCCAGGCCGCCCTGGTGGCGGACCACCGCGGAGGACACCCGGGGCCAGCTGCCGTTGACGTACCAGCGGGCCGTGGCCAGCCGGCCGCGCCGCAGCCCCACCAGCGCGGCCGTGACGGCCGGGGACGGCGTGTGCGGCAGGGCCTCGTCCCAGCGGGCGAGCACCGCGGCCAGCTCCACGGCGTAGGCATCGGCGTCGGCGTCGGTGCCCTCCACCACGTGCAGCAGCGAGGACATGCAGGCGTTCTGGTCGGCCACCAGCGAGTCGACCGCGGCACGGCGCACGGTGCCCGCCAGGTCGTCGCGCACTGCAGCGGCGCCGATCAGGCTCACCGCGTGCCGCGGCCGCAGCACGATCGTGTCGGTGGCTCCGCCGCGGCGGAGCACGCTGTCCACCGTGGCCGCGGAGCCCCACACCACGCGACGGTCGAAGGCGCCGTCGGCGAGCAGCACGTCCTCCACGGCGGGGTCGCCGCCGCGCCAGTAGGCCAGGGTGGTGTGCCGGGCCAGCGGGTGATCGGCGCCGACCGCAGCCAGCGCCGTCCCCAGCGCCGCCACCAGCCCGGCGGTGTCGGCGGCCGGTTTGACCACGCAGGCACCGCGGGTGGCCCAGCCCCAGAGCAGCGAGGTCACCGCCACCACCGGCGCGTTGCCCGCCGTCAGGTGCAGCTGGCGGGTCGGCAGCCCGCGCACCAGTGGCCGTGGCGGCCCGTCCCGGTCACGGCCGTCGCGGGCGCCGGTGTCCGTGACAGCACCGGGGTCCGCGGCGCCGGTGTCCGCGGCGTGGCCGTCGTCCGCCGGATCGGGGGCCAGGCCGGGCGTCCGGTCGGCCATCCGGGCCGTCAGGCCGCGCACCGCGGGGTCCGGCACCGGGGTCCAGCGGTCCAGCAGCTCCTCGGCCGGGCCGCGCAGGTCGCGCTCCAGCATGGCGCGCACGGCGTCGCCGTCGAACAGGCCGCACACCTGGGCGAGGGCCGCGTGGTGGGCGCGGTCGCCGAGCTGCGAGGTCGCCGTGAGCAGCGCTCCGGCCGGGTCCGCGAGGCCGGAGCGCAGCGCGACGCCGACGGCGTCCACGAACGAGCACACCTCGGCGAACGGCAGCCGCATCAGCCCGGCCACGGCCGCCGCCGGGTCGGGTTCGACCAGCGCCGCCGGGTGCACCGCGGGCAGCACCAGCACCTGGGTGGCGCCCGTCGGCTCCAGCGTGGCCCGGTCGATCACCGGCCGGCACACCAGGTACGTGCCGTCGGCGGTCGGCCCGAGCACCACCCGGCCCCGTGCCGCCACGCCCTCCCGCAGGTCGGCCACCCGCGGCCAGGCCGGTGCCACCGCGCGGCCGCGCACGATCGCGGGCAGCAACACCACGCGCACCCCGGCCACCTCGCGGGTCCG
>DASWTI010000688.1:0-14160 GCA_036402215.1 Pseudonocardiaceae bacterium | reverse complement strand
GCCGTGGCCGCCGCCCGCCGCACCTCGTCCGGCGGTGACCGGGGCCGCGTGGTCACCGCGGTCATCATCGTGGGCGTCATCGCCGCCGTGGTGCTCGGCGGCATCTGGTGGCAGCGTTCCCGCTCGGCCCCGCTGGACGACGTGCCGGTGGCGCGCGTGTCGGCGACCTACGACGTGAGCGTGGACGGCGCCGTCGTGGTGGCCGGGGACCCGGAGGCGCCGGTGACCGTGGACGTGTACGAGGACTTCCTGTGCCCGGCCTGCCGCATCTTCGAGGACCGCGACGCAGGGAAGATGGAGCAGGCCCTGGCCGCCGGCTCCGTGCGGGTCCGCTACCACCCGTTGAATCTGCTGGAGGCGCAGTCCAACCCGGCGGGCTACTCCCTGGAGGCCGCCAACGCCGCCATCTGCGCCGCCGACGCCGGCCAGTTCCCCAGCTTCCACAAGAGCCTGTACGGCAGCCAGCCGCGCGAGGGCGGCCGCGGCTACACCGTCGACCAACTGGTGCGGCTCGGCGGCGCCCTCGGCGTCACCGGTGGCTCCTTCGAGTCCTGCGTCCGCGACGGCACCCACAAGGACGCCGTCCGCGCCTCGCTGGCCTCCGCCCGCGACGACGCCTCGCTCAAGCGCCCCGGCGCCAACGGCACCCCGGTCTTCGGCACCCCCACCGTGACCGTCGGCGGCAAGATCGTGAACCTCGAGGACGAGTCCTGGCTGGACAACGCCGTGCGCGACGGCTCCTGACCCCCGGTCGCGGCCCGGTGCCCCCGCTCGTGTAGCCTTGCTCGCGTCGCTCCCCACCAGGAGCGGCGCACCACGGGGCTGTAGCGCAGCTGGTAGCGCACCACACTGGCAGTGTGGGGGTCAGGGGTTCGAACCCCCTCAGCTCCACCGTAGAGGGCTCACTCCAATCCTGATCCACGCTGGTCGGGGCTGGAGTGAGCCCTCTTTGCGTCTCGGGGCTTGCAGTCGGTCCTGCCGCTGCCGGGGACAGCCGCACGACCCAAGCGGCTGAGGGGGTGGTGTCGGGCCGTCGCTGCTCCGGGCGGACCTCGGGTCGCCGGCCGGGCCCTACTCGGGCCGGGCGGCGTACTCGGGCCGGGCGGCGTACTCGGGATTGCGGAACGGCCACCGCTCGGCGAGCCAGTGGGAGACCGCCCGGTGCAGCACCGCGTCCAGGTCGGCGTGGTCGGCCCGGGTCCACGAGCGGACGTCGGCGTCGTGCTCGCCAGGATCACCGCCGCCGGTCGCCGGGTACACGTACAGGCACCCGATCACCTCGTCGGCCTCGGGGTGCAGCACGGTGTAGGTGAACCCGCGTCGTGCCGCGAAGTCGGCGGCGTGCCGCTCGAGATCGGATCGGTTGGCGTCGAGCGACATTCCGCTCTCGGGCGGCCACCTCCCGTCGGGGTACCCAGGGGTGGCACGGATGTGAGCGATGCTCGACGTCCACGCGGCGTGATCGGAGTCGTTGTGCTCGGGTCCGAGCGGGACCAGCCGGGCGACGACGGGGCCTGAGCCGTCCGGCGCCGGTCGCCGGATTCGTAGCTCCGTCGGCGGGTCGAAGTCCTCGGGCACGAAGGGCATGGCGCCCACCATGGCACAGCCGCGCCGTGCGGTCCTCACCGTTTCGCGGCACCACGGAGGCGGCAACTCTTCGCTCACCTCGACGACATCGTCCCGGTGCGACAAGGCACATCCCGTTCGCCGGGCAGCCGTTCGGGCGGTGACGGAGCGTGGGTTCGCGTGGTCGACTGGGTGCACGTCAGCCGGATCTCCACGGAGGCGCCCATGCCCCGGGTTCACCTGCTGGTCGCGGTGGTGGTCCTCGCCCTGTTCGCCGGGGGAACACCGGCGGCCGCGGCGCCGGTCAACCATGCTCTCGGCCGCTACGCCTTCGCCAGCACGGTGAAGGCCCCCTGCTGGGCCTACCTGGCAAACGACGGGAGCCCGTACACCGAGTGGGTCAGCACCTCCACCGGAGGGTTCCCCCAGCACCTCACGGTCGACTTCGGTCACTACCCGCCCCCGCTCACCAGGGTGGTGGTGAAACTGAACCCGGCCCTGCCGCCCCACACCCTGATCCTGTCGGTCAGCGGCGCGGCGGCGAGCACGAACCCCTGGACCTATCTCGCCCCGGTCGATCGGCCGTACGCCTTCGAACCCGCCACCGGCAACACGGTCACCATTCCGGTGACGGTGTCTTCGCCCATTCGCTACCTACGGATCTGGGTCACCAACCCGCTGGCGCGCGAGGCCTACCTGGCAGAGGTCGAGGCCTACAGCGAGTGAGATGCCGGCCCGAATCCCGGTGATCCGGCCAGGTCGGCGCGGGCGCGTGTATGACACCGGCGCTCCCGGCCTGTGAAACCACGGTCACGGCGATGACGGTGTACCCCGGGGCGTCAACGGGCCGCCCCGGTGAGCCATCCCGACTCGTGGGCGCGCATTCCGAGTTGGAATCTGGTGTGTACTCCCAGCCGCTCCATCATTGCCCGCATGTGGCGTTGCACGGTGCGAAGCCCGCACCCCAGATGGCGTGCGATGGCCTCGTCCGAGAGGCCGGGAGCCAGGAGTTCCAGCAGGCGTCGCCCGGTGGCCGTCGGCAGACCGGGGGCTTCGACGCCGGGCATCGCCAGCGGTGTCGGCCACGTAAGGGGATGTCGAAACCCGGACCATCTCGGTGGCGCCCTTCCATGCCTGTCCGACGAGGTGGCTGATGACCTCCTTGCCCACGAAGACCTTCACCAGCCGGCTCAGGTCCGCGGTGCCGGCGCAGCACCACCGACACGGCCGGCAACTCGATCGAGCAAACCGTGATCGGTGCCGCCGGCCTCAAGTAACCCTCTACCCGCACCGGGACGGCGCCGGCTCCGGCCACGGGAGCCGGCGCCGTTCCACGTCGCGGCTGACGGCGCACTTCGCCTCGTGGAACAGCACCGCCCGATCGATGCGTCCTCCGGCCGGCGACGGCGGCACCGGCTCTCATGCCGCAACCGGGTACCGCGTCACACCAGAATTGCAGAAGGTTGTGCAGTCCGAAATCCCGCGGTATCGACGAACGTCGCCCAGTGCTATGGTTGTCTTTCGTTGCCCCGGACCTCGGTGACCTGATGCGTTCGCGATGATCGCGCGCGGATCATGGACCGAGGTCTTTTGCGTGGATGGAACAGGAAACTGACCCGACGAGGGTGGTAATCCGCCGTCCGCGTTCTCCTCCCGCCGGCGTGTCGCGCTGCGCGGGCTGTTCTCTCGATGCTTCATGGAAGTAGGCGTCATGCGACGCATCCGCACCATCGGCCAGTCCCTGCTGGGCATCACTGTTGTGGCCGGGGGCATGGCGATTCTCGCCCCCGCGGCGCAGGCCATCACCATCCCCGTGGCGTGCAGCGAGAACGCACTCGTCGCGGCGGTCAACCTGGCGAACTCCACCCCCATCGCGGACACTCTCGTGCTGGCGGGAGGCTGCACCTACGGACTGACCTCGGCGCACGGCGGCCCCGGCAACGGGTTGCCGGTGATCACCACTCCGATCGAGATGATCGGCCCGGCCACCGTCACCAACGCCTCGCCGCTGGGCCTGGGCATGTTCCGCATCGCCGAGGTCGGCCCGACCGGCAGCCTCACGCTCACTACCGGGGTCGCTTTCACCCGGGGCAACGTGGTCGGTGACGGTGGCGGCATCCTCAACCGCGGCGCGGTCACCCTGACCGGAAGCACGCTGAGCGGCAACACCGCCTCGGGCAACGGCGGGGGCCTGGCCAACGCGGACACCCCTTCCGGCACCGCGCCGGCCGCGACCTTCACCAACAGCCCGGTGTCCGGCAACACCACCCTGCTCGGCGACGGCGGGGGCATCTACAACGGGCTGCGCGGCACGCTGACGGTCACCGGCGTCTCCGGCAGCCCGCTGTTCATCACCAACAACAGCGCGGGCCGCGGCGGCGGGATCTCCGCGGTCAACTCCACCGCGACGACCCTCACCCAGACCGCCGTGACCAACAACCACGCGCTGTCGCTCCTGGGCACCGCCGGCGGCGTCTACCGCCGGGGCGGCACCATGACCACCACCAACTCACCGATCACCGCCAACACCCCCAACAACTGCGTGGGCAGCACCCCGGCAGTACCCAACTGCACCGGATGACCCCGGCCAGCCGCATATCGTGACGGCGCCGCTCGCCGCGCCGCGAGGGAACTGCGGTACCCCTTGGTCCCGGCTCGTGCGCGCCGCGGGCCGGGACCATCGGGCCGGCCAGGAGCGCCGGCCCGTCCTCCTCATGCGACTGATGATCTTTTCCTGCGAAGCCGCATGCGGCGTCGGCAAAGCATGGGCGCTCGGACCTGAGCAGGGCAAATGGGTGAACATGCGAGTCGGGTGCTGACAGGAACATGCGCTCCTGCTTCAATTGCAGCCCTCGCGGTCTCGTCGCTCAGAAAACGACAGAGGCGAATGCCGATATGGCCACTGGTGAGCTGGGGCCTTGGGCGGCAAATCGGTCCGTGCTCACCTGCAAAACAAGTCGCCGATGAAGGGATTTGTCATGCGCAGGGTTTCCTCCGAGGTAATGCGTCGGATGCGGCGGCGCGTCCTGACCACGCTGGCGCTGGCGTTCGTCCTCCTGTTCGGCCTGGGCCAGAACGCCTACGCCGATGTCATCGCGGAAGGCTCCGGCGTCCGGGGGCGGGGCGACTGGTCATGGGGAGTGCGCGAGCTGAGAAATGTCTACCTGGGCGTCCGGGACCTGGCTTGCGACAGTAACCCGGTATACGTGAACCTCCGCGTGTACTTCCGGGACGGCACCTTTACCGACATCCTGCGCAGGGACCACCACGGCGGATGCGGGACCGCCGCGGACTGGTACAACCTCTACGTCAGCTTCGGCGCCACGATCTCGGGCGTCAGGGTCCGGGCCTGCGTCAACCGCAACTTCAACTCGGATCTCTGCTACTTCAGTGCCTACCACGACAACCCGACGTCGTGATGGACGGCGCGGCATGAGTCAAGAACCGCGAGCGCCGATGTCGTAGGAGTGATCAGCGACGCGGCGGCGGCGGATCGGACGGGTCCCGCTTTCCCTCGTGCCGACGTATGCCGGCGCGCGGCGTATTCTCGGTATGCCCTTGCCGCGGTATGTGACCATGCAAAGATCGGGCCATCGGAATTTTGCCCGGAGTTCTGTTGACGGACCCCGGCGCCCCGAGTAGCGTCATTCCCTCTCTTGGTTATTGAATACCAGGGAAGGTGGGGATGTGTTATGCGATCAATTCGTCGCGCCCTGACGCTGGTGGCCGTGACGGCCGCCGCCGGAGCATTCGTGTTGGTGGGGGGCACCGGCGCCGGCGCCTCACACCCCGGCCTGGACCGGTCACCGGACCAGGGTCGGTACTCCGCCGTCAGCGGCTACCAGTCGGATCGCGCCGGCCAGTACGACGACGTCGGAACAGCGATTCACACGTGCTACGAGTACTGGATCAAGAGCGCCCACACCACCAACTACAAGTGGTACCACTGCCATGACACCCAGTACAGCAACAAGAAGCGGGTGCACATCTGTGGAAACAGTGGCTACCTGCACGGCATCACGATCACCATCTACAGCAGTGGTAACTGGGACGCCGACAACCACGCGCACGACTACGACGGTGAAGGCTGTGCGTGACAGCGGCGACCGACAGCGGTAACTGACAGCGGCAACTGACGGCGGAGCGCCTCGCGCGGCGGGTCCATGCGGGGCGCTCCGTCGCGAGCCGGGTTCGGTACGGCGTGCATCCCCGGCACCGCGTGGCATCCCTGGCCCCAGGGTCCGCGCCAGGACAGGGGAGCCCGGCTCCTGGTGTACTCCCGGCCCGTCGTGGCCGGTGATGATCTTCCACGTCCCTTCCACGGCGTCGGGTGACGCTGCTCAGGTGGTTGATCGGCGCGGCCACCCCACGTCACGCCGGGGAGTGCGGCTCAGGAGTGCGCCGCCGCGCGGGGCCGCGATCAGGGAACAGATGGAGGTCAGATGATCCGTACTCGGTTGATCGCGGTGCTGATCGCCGTGGTGGCGATGCTGGTCGGCACCGCGGGCATGGCGACGGCGGCGACTGCGACGGTCGGCAACACCGACGGCGACGGGCTGAACGTGCGGGCCGCGCCGACGTCGGCGAGCACGTCCCTCGGGCTCGTGTGGGACGGCAGGAGCGTCACCATCTCCTGCCAGGTGACCGGCCAGTCGGTCACCAACACCCGCGGCTTCACCAGCAGCATCTGGGACTACGTCCCCGCGCTCGGTGGTTACCTGGCCGATGCCTACATGAACACCGGGTACGACTACTGGATCCCCGGGGTTCCGCGCTGCGGCAGCAGCGGCACCTACATCCCGGTGTCGCAGTTCCAGGGGCAGCCCAACCAGAGCGAGGACTGCGGCCCGACGAGCGTCGTCACCGCGCTGCTGGCCGCCGGGCGCACGCCGCGGTCGTGGAACGCCAGCCGGCCGGTCGACGCGATCAACCAGGCGCGGCGGGACATGGGCTACGACCCGACCTGGAACGATCCCAACCACTTCGGCACCGTCGAGTCCGACGTGGTGCGCGCGCTCGGCCGCAACGGCGTCAGCGCCTGGGTGTCCTACGACTTCGACTCCGTGCTCACCCGCGTCCGCAACGGCCGCCCCGCGATCATGGCGGGCAACATGATCGACCTGCCGTGGTCCGGCCGCAACGTGCCGCACTTCCTCACCGTCGCCGGGTACCAGGACGGCGTCTACGTGGTGCTCGACCCGGCGACCAGCCCGTACCGCTTCACCGCGAGCCGCACCACCCTGTTGAACTACTGGAGCAACCACCTCGGCTACGCGGCGGTGGTCTTCTAGCACGCGTCCCCGACGCCTGGGGCGAATGGATCATCAGCTCCTCACAGCGGGGCACACGGTCCATTCGCCCCGGACGGCCGGGGCTTGCGGTGCGTTTCGGGGCCCCGCGCGTCTGCGGGCTCCGGGGCGCGGCCTCAGAGGCGGCCGGCGAGGCGGGCGAGCTTCAGGCTGAGGTGCAGCGCCAGGCGTTCGTCGCCGTTGTGCAGGTCGGTGTCGGCGAGTTCCTCGACGCGTTGCAGGCGGTAGTAGAGGGACGTGCGGTGCAGGCGTAGCGCCCGGGCCGTGGCGAGGACGTTGCCGGCGAGGTCGAGGTAGGTCTCCAGGGTCTCCACCAGGGTGCGGTGGGCGGGCTCGCCGAGCAGGCGTTCCAGGCCGGGGTGCAGCTCGGCGGCGGGGGCGGTGGGCAGCATGCGGTACACGCCGAGCGACGACCACGAGGCGGTGGGGCCGAGGGTCGGGACGCGGGTGGCGACCTCGGCGGCGTGGCGGGCCTCGTGGTACGAGGCGGCGGCCAGGGTGAGCGGGCGGGGACGGCCGGTGCCGAGCACGGCGGGCAGGCCGAGCGCGGCGTGCACGTCGGCCGGTGTCACGCGGCCGGGGCACAGGAGCACGCCGTGGTCGGGGCGCACCAGGTGCGGCGGCCGGGACGCCAGCCGGGACCGTACGGCGAGCAGCCCGCGCTCCACGGCCTCCCGGTCCCACCGGGCCGGCCGCACCACCACGGCGGTCACGGACTCGCCGCCGGGCAGCGCGCCGGCCGACACCAGCAGCGCGGCGCCCTCGGCGGCGCTCGCCTCGGTGCCGAGCAGCACCTGGGCCACCGCCTCCTGTTCGCGGCGGACCGCGAGCCCCGCCGCCAGGCTGTCCCGGTACAGCTCCAGGGCCAGGCCCGGCGCCACGCCGGCCGCCACCGCCACCTCGGGGTCGGCCAGCACCGGCCGGTCGATCAGCCACAGGAGGCCGAGCAACCGTTCCCCGTGCTGCACCGGCACGCACACCCTGGCGAACGTCGAGCCCCGTGCGGGGATGCGCAGCGGGCCGCGGGACTCGAACACCCCGGCCGCGCGCACCAGCGTCCTGACCTCCGGCCCCGCCTGCCGGCGCAGGATGCTGTCGCGGCGGGCGTCGTCGATCGGCCCGGTCTGCTCGCTGTACGCCACGACCCGTTGCCGGTGGTCCTCCAGCAGCACCGGGCGGCCCAGGCGCAGCGCGAGATCGTCCACGAGGCGTTGAACGTTCTCCGTCACGGTGCATCCCCTGCCCAGGTGAGCTGGCGCTTTCGACGAATGTCGGAACGGGTGACGATCCTTTCCTACGGTGGATCGGTGAGGTAGGTCAACAGCCGGTCTACCGTGCTTGTCCGTGACCCGTCCAACCCTTCTGGTGACGGTCCTGCTGTCCGCCGCGTCGCTCGCGGTCGGGCTGACAGCCGCCCCCGCCTCCGCCCAGCCCCCGGCCGCGCCCGACACCCCCGCGAACCCGTGGCAGTTCGACCACTGGCCGCAGCAGCAGCCCTGGCAGCAGTCCCGGCCGGGCGCGCAGCCCTTCGACGCCCAGGTCCTGGAGCGGGCGGGCTTCCCCGGCCCGATCGACCCGCAGGACTGGCAGAACCCCGACCACATGACGTGGGACGACTACCGCCGGCCGCCGAACACCAACTGGGCGGACCCGTCGGTCCGCGGCTCGGTGCGCAACTTCCGGGGCGCGCTCGTGCTGCTCGACTACCCGAACCAGCCGTTCGTGGTCACCCAGCCGCGGGGCTCGACGGTGTTCGGCAACCCGAGCGCCGAGGCGCACGACGTGCCGCGCGCCGAGGTCGCGGACTTCTACCACGACTTCCTCAACACCCCGGGCACGCTGAACCGCGGCCACACCATCCACGAGTACTGGATGGAGAGCTCCGGCGGGCGCTACGGCGTGGAACTGCAAGGGTTCGGCCCGTACCTGATGCCGGGCAAGGACCACGAGTACGCCATGGAGTTCCAGGACGGCACCGGCTGCCCGGCCGGCGACACCTGCAACAAGAACCTGCGCACCGACGGCCGCGCCGCCTGGCTCGCCGACGTCGGCAACGAGGTGCCGGCCGGCTTCGACTTCATCTTCTTCCTGTCCGCCGGCCAGGACGAGTCGTCCACCTGGCAGGAGTTCGGGATGATCAAGTTCCCGACCCGCGAGGACGTCACCGACGAGTTCGGCCCGCCGGACCCGGCGCTCCCCAACTGGGTCGACACCCGCTACGTGGACTGGACCTCGTGGGCCGCGGGCTCGACGCTCTGGCCGAACGCCGGCGGTGGCTCGTCCACCCAGGCCGAGAGCTCCGGCATGAGCGTGTACGCGCACGAGCTGAGCCACATCCTCGGCATCGGTGACAACTACAACAACCCGTACGGGGTGCCGCCGCGCCGCGCCTACTCCGGCATCTGGGAGATGCTCAGCCGCGGCACGTTCAACGGCCCCGGCGGCCCGCACAGCCGCTGGGTGATCCCGCCGACGGCCGGCGCCTCGATGGGCGCGCACCACATGCTGCGCAACAAGATCAAGCTCGGCATGGTGGACGAGCAGAACGTGCTGCGGCTGTCCCGCGAGGCGCTCGACGACTCCGGCCTGGTGATCGCCCGGGTCACCGCGCGCTCCGTGCAGCCCGGCCGCAACGGCCTGTCCGGCGTCAACGTCGCGCTCGGCACGGGTGACCTGAGCCCGGGCTGCAACGTCAGCACCGACCCGTTGTGCGACGGCGGCGGCTACCAGAACTACACGGTCGAGGTGGTCGACCGGATGGGCTCGGACTCGTTCACCCCGGACGCCGGCGTGCTGCTGGCCAAGACCAAGAACGAGGACCGCGCGCCGTTCGAGTGGGTCATCGACGCCAACCCGCAGGACATCGGCATGACCGACTACGTGCTGCCGGACGGCACCGCGGTGCCCATCACCATCGGCGACTACCGCCAGCTGTCCGACGCGCTGTTCCACGCGGGCACCAACTCCGGCAGCGAGTACGAGTACGTGGACCAGGCCAACCGGCTGCACTTCTACGTGCTCGACGTCCGGCGCGACCGGAACGGCGAGCTCAGCTACACGGTGGCCATCCGCTCGCTGGACGGCGCCGGCCCGCAGCGGCGCGGCGTGCAGGTGCTGCCGGCCGTCGGCAGCACCGGCGGTGACGGCCTGGCCACCTGCCGGTTCCCGGTGGTCAACACCGGTCGCTCGGCCCCGCCGGCCGGCGAGCACCCGGAGGACGTGCGCCAGTACCTGAACGGCGACGTCTACCGCGTGCACGCCACCGTCGAGGGCCGCGGCTGGGAGGTGTCGGTGCCCAACCAGCTCACCAGCGCCGACTTCGGCCGCTCGGTGCAGGTCCCGGTGCACGCCCGCAAGGCCGCCGACGGCGCGTTCGTCGGCCGGGTGACGCTCACCGCCACGTCCGAGAGCGACCCGACGAAGCGCGCCACCGCCACCTGCACGGTGGTCGGCCGCTAGCACCTCGCGCGACACCCCGCCGCGCCGGCAGCTCCACGCCGGCGCGGCGGTCGCATGTCCGGGGCCGGGCGGGCGGCTCGCCGGTGAGGTGAACGGACCCTCCGCCCCGTCGGTGCGTGCGGATGGTCCATTCACCCCGGCTGGGGGCGGCGCCGGCCGAAGCGGTGAGAGGGCGGGGGAGAGGGCTGTGAGAGGAGGCGCCGGGGCGCCGGGTCGACGCTGGGGTGCCCTCCCCGAATCGAGGTGACCTGGTGCGAACGAACACGATCCTGCTGGTCGTGCTGCTGGGGCTGTCGACGGTGCTGCTGGCGCCGCCGGCCGAGGCCCACCACCCCACCGGCTGGTACCTGGCGAGCATGCGTTCGCTGCCGCAGACCGAGCAGTACTGCGTCGAGGACCGCTACACGTCGGCCGCGCACTCCTACGTGCTCAACGAGGTGCGCAACACGCTCATCGTGGAGAACACCGCCTGGAACTGGGACCTCAAGCGCGGCGGCAAGGTCGACTTCCGCACCGTGTACACGCCGTGCCGCGACCTCAACAGCGGCACCGTGCCGACGCGCAACGAGGTGGAGATCGAGTACCACGTCGAGGACACCATCACCACCGCGCCGGCGGCGTGCGGGGGGACGAGCTGCGCGGCGCCCGCCGGGCCGTCCTGGGCCGGGCCGCTGGGGCGCACCGAGTACACCTGGTACAACGTCTGGCTCCGCGGCAGCCTGATCAAGGCCGGCGGTGACACCCGCCGCCACGTGGTGAACCACGAGACCGGGCACGTCCTCGGGCTGCGCGACGGCGACGGCTCGTGCCCGTCGAGCATCATGCATCCGTCGTACTACGGCTGCCCCGGCAACGGGAACCCCGCCTGGCCCACGGCGCTCGACCACGAGACGGTCAACCGCCTGATCGACGGGGTGTGACGCCGTGCTCGCCTCGCGGGTCACCACCGTGCTCCTGGCCACGGCGATCGCCGCCCTGCTGGTGGCGCTCGCCGCCGGGGCGCTGCGGCCGGAACCGGTGCGGGCCACCGACACCACCGCGCTGCTGGTCACCGACCGGCCGGGGCTGCTGGTGTGCGTGGCGAGCCTGGACCCGGCGGTCCCGCGGGGCGAGCTGCACCGGCGGGTGCGCGACGGCCTCACGCGGGTCGCCGGGCACCCGGACTTCGCGGCCGCCGGCCTGGCCCGGCGTTCGGTCGAGGTGCACGAGGGCTGCGACTCCGCCCCGACCGTGGAACGCCCGGAGTTCCGGCCCGGCGACCGGCTCGGCGCGCCGCACGCGGTGGACCGGCCGAGCCGCTACCGGCTGCTCGTGTTCGCCGCCCCGGCCGCGCGCACCGCCGCCCTGTTCGGCGGGCGCCCGGCGGCGGTGACCGCCCACGAGGTGCTGTGCGCGAACGGCACCTGCCCGGTCGTCACCTCGGCGGCCTACCTGGCGCCCGCGGCCCTGGCCGACGACGCGCTGCTCGACCGCACCCTCACCGAGGGCGTCGGCCTGCGTCCCACCGAACCGAGGAACCCATGAGAACGCTGCTGGCCGCCCTGGCCACCGCCCTCGCCCTGTCCGTCGCGTCCCCGGTGACCGCGCCGGCCACCGCCGCCCCGGGCATCACCGTGCGGCCCGGCTTCGTCCACGTGCAGGACCGTGACTTCTACCTCGACGGCCGTCCCTTCCGTCACGTCGGCGCCAACATGGCGCAGCTGCTGTACACCACCGAGGACCACATCAACCGCGAGCTGGACTTCGCGCGTGCCAACGGGATCCGCCAGATCCGGGTGTTCGCGCCGAACGACCGGTGGTCCACCGCGAACATCGTCAGCCGGCTGCGGCTGGTGGCCGACCGGGCGAGCGCGCGGGGCATCCGGCTGACCGTCGCCCTCACCGACTACTTCCGCCCGGACGGCGAGGCCGTCTACGGCTGGGACAAGCTGCGGTACGCCTACCGGGGCGGGCCGGCGCGGTTCGCGGTGGGCGACGACGCCGTGCGCAACCAGTGGATGGCCGACGACCGCGGTTTCTACAACCAGGGTTGCGGCGGCGGGCTGTGCGTGCTCAACCACGCCTGGATCCACTGGGGTCACACCGCGTACTACCGTCAGTTCGCGCTGGACGTCGCCGGGGCGCTGCGCGACCACCCGGGCATCTTCGCCTGGGAGGTCGGCAACGAGATCCGCGTGCAGGACCCGGCGATCCGTGGGTACGCCCTGGACTTCTACCGGAACACCGCGCGGGCCATCAAGCAGGTCGATCCCCACCACCTGGTGACCACGGGCGCGGTGAGCGCGTACGACGTCTTCGGCCGGGTCGGCGCGCCGGACCCGTCCTACGGCGACTACATCGGCTGGGCCGACGCGCTGTACTCCGAGCCGGCGATCGACTACGTCGTCGTCCACCAGTACTACGACCGGCTGCACGACAGCGGCCAGGACCGCGAGATCGCGGACGCCACCACACGCTGGCGCAAGCCCGTGGTCGTCGAGGAGTTCGCGGTCCCGGCGGGCCGGCTGAACGAGGCCGGCTGGTACTACTCGCTGCGCTACCGGGACGGCGCCTGGACGCAGCAGGCGGACGCCGTCCTCTACTGGGCGGTGAGCGCGGTGCCGGCGACCGAGGACTGGGGCACCGAGGACCGCTCGGTGTCGCCGACGCCGCGGGTGCAGGGCGCCGCGAACGCCGACTGGTTCACGCAGCTCTGGCGCAACTGGGCCGGGTACACGGACCGGCAGAACGCCGAGACGCGGCGGGTCGTCAACCCGTACTCCGGCAAGTGCGTCTCCGCCCCGGACCGGTTCACCCCGGCCGCCGGGCAGCGGCTGCACCTGTGGGACTGCCCGCCGGACGGCAACCACAACCAGATCAACACCCGCCTGGAGCTGACGGCGTCCGGGGAGCTGAAGGTGCACGGCCTGTGCGTGGACGCGCTGAGCGGCCTGGGCCGGCCGGGGGACGCCCTCGGGCTGTGGCCGTGCGGCGGCGGCGCCAACCAGCGCTGGCAGTTCGTCGGCGAGACGCTGCGCGGCATCAACGGCCTGTGCGTCGACATCGCCAACGGCAACACCGCCAACGGCGCGGCGCTCGTCGTGTGGGGCTGCCACGGCGGCTGGAACCAGCGCTGGCAGCGCTGGTGACCCCGGGCGCCTGACGCGCCAGCGGTCGCGGGCCGCTCCCGGACCCGCGACCGCACCCGGGGGTCTCCGGGACACGGCCCGGCCCGGCTCCGGGTTCCGGCCGCTTGCCCGCTTGCCCGCTCGCCCGCTTGCCCGCTCGGCCGCTTGGTAGCGTCGGCGCGTCGCCGTGGAGAACCGTCACCCGAATCCCGCGCTGCGCGCGGACTGCGCGCGCTGCGTGGCGTTGTGCTGCGTGGCCCCGGCGTTCCGGCGGTCCGCGGACTTCGCCCTCGACAAGCCGGCCGGGCGGCCGTGCCCCAACCTGCTTGCCGACTTCCGCTGCGGCATCCACGACTCCCTTCCCGCCAGGGGCTTCCGCGGCTGCACCGTGTACGACTGCTTCGGCGCCGGGCAGCGGGTCACCCAGGAGACGTTCGGCGGCCGCGACTGGCGCTCCGAGCCGGAGCTGGCCGCGCCGATGTTCGCCGTGTTCCCCGTGGTGCGGGTGCTGCACGAGCTGCTGCGCTACCTCGCCGAGGCGCTCACGCTGCCCGGCGCCGAGCCACTACGTGCCGAGCTGCGCGACGCCCTGACCCGCACCGACGCCCTGGCTGCCGGCACCCCTGACGACCTGCGTTCCCTGGACGCCGAGGCGCACCGTGCCGCCGTCGCCCCGCTGCTGGCACGCGCCGGCGCCCTGGCCCGTGCCGCCGCCGGCG
>DASWTI010000687.1:0-7187 GCA_036402215.1 Pseudonocardiaceae bacterium | reverse complement strand
CCTCGCCGCGGTGTGCGTCGCGGTCGGCGCGGCGGTCGTCGGCAGGCTCGCGCGGGCCGCGCGCGTCGACGGCAGGACGGCGTTCGCGTGAGCGCCGCGCGGTTGTTTCTGGTCGGCGGCGCGCTGTCGTACCGCGCGCTGTTCGCGTGGCTGACACCCGGCCTGTTCGCCGCCACGATGATCATCACGCCGGTCGGCCAGATCCTGTTCTTCGCGCTGCTCGGGCCCGCGCTGACGGCACGGCCCGCCACGTTCTTCGTGCTGGGCGGAGCCGTGCAGGCGTGTGCCATGGCCGGCGTGCACGGCATGCTGCAGGGGGTCAGCGGCGAGCGGCAGGCCGGCACGCTGCCCGTCCTCGTCACGTCGCCCGCGAGCCGGACCGCGCTGTGGCTCGGCCGCACGGCGCCGCACGTCGCGAACGGCGTGCTCGTGAGCGTCGTCGGCCTCGCGTTCGGGGCCGCGGTCCTCGGCGTGCGCGTGCCCACGGCGGCGTGGCTGCCGCTCGCGGTCGCGCTGCTCACGAGCGTCGTGTCGTGCACGGCGCTCGGCCTGCTGCTCGGCGCCGTGGGCCTCGTGCACCGCGACACCCCGTTCGTCGCGAACCTGGTGTACCTCGCGCTGCTGCTGGTCACGGGGGCGACGGTGCCGGTCGAGCAGCTGCCGGCGGCGCTGCGCGCGGGGGCGCCGTTCGTCCCGCTCCCGGGCGGCATCGCGGCCGTGCGGGCGGCCGCTGCCCACGGCGCCACCGCAGTGTGGCGCGCCGCGGTCCTGCACGAGGCCGCGGTCGCCGCCGTCTGCCTCGTGGCCGGGCTGACATCGCTGCGTGCCCTGGAGCACGTGGCGCGCCGCACCGGCGGCCTCGAGCTCTACTGACCCGCGCCCCTCCGGCACGGGCCCGCGGCGCGCCGCCGCTGCCCCCACCCGTCGCTCGTTCGTCCGCCTGCCGGCGCGGGCGCCGGGAATCGTGCGACGGGCTGGGGGATCGCGCGCCGGTGCTAGTGGCCGTTTCCGTAGGAGAAGCGGTAGTACCAGCCCAGTCCATTCCGGTCGGGGAAGATTGGGATAGCCGTAGTAGGAGCAACCGTATGCCATGAACGGCTGTCCCCAGGAGACCTCTTGAGCGATGTGCGCCTGCATCGCCGCGACGCACGCCGCGTCGGTGGCATAGGCGCCACCCCAGTACCAGACCGGCTCCTACAACGCTCAGGAGGAGATGAAGAAGCGCGGCACGCCCTACGAGAAAGCCAAGCTTCCTGTTCGTCTCCTACGCTGTCGTCGATGAGAACCGCCGGACGCTGGCGTGCTCCGAGAGGTCGTTTGTCACGACATCGCGTCCCGAGCCGGCCAGACGCACATCGTGAACCGGCAGGCCGCTCAAGATCCTTCCTGGCTCACACAACTCGGTCACTCGCGCCCGGTGCTACGCTGCGTTTGTCCAGGTAAGCACAGCGCTTAGCTGCCGAACGCCTCGAAAGCGCGTGAGGGTTCACGCCCTCCGTGGGTTCAAATCCCACCGCTACCGCTCTCGACCAGCGGGAACGCCGGTCACCTCTGGCGAGGTGACCGGCGTTCCCGTGTTCAGTCTCGTTCCTGGTTTCCGGGCCACCCGTCCGGTGGATCGGGCCGTGGTGCCGCGGCGCGGGGCAGAGGTTGGCTGTTTCGATCGGTGGCAGATCGGGGCCGGGGCATGTCGGGGCGGGTCGGGGTACGGGTGTCGGCTGACGTGGGTGGGACGTACTTGCCGTAGTAGTTGGCGAGGAGCCGGATGTCCATCCGGTTGCCGTTGTTCATGGTGAGTACGTGTTGTACGTCGCGGCGGCGCCACCGGGGCTGGCAGTCGGGGTCGTGTGGATCTGTCACCGGTGGTTCGTGGGCGTCGAGCAGTTCGTCGACCAGTACCGGAAAGCGGACCCAGGTCACGGCTGCGCGGGCGACGATCTCGTTCTCGGGTTCGGTGTCGACCTCCAGGTCGAGGCTGCGTCCGACGGCGCGGAGCATGGCCCAGGCGGACGCGACCCGGATGATCAGCCGGGGGTTGCCCGGGAGGATGGCTGCGTAGCCGGTCAGCAGGTGATGCACGAGCAGTTGTGCTCCGCTGCCGAGATCGTCGCTGGCGGCCTGGGCGGCAGCCGTCTCGGTGACTGATCTGGCGGAGGCGGGTTCGACATTTCGCGCTGCTGGCGTCCGAGGGTTCGTCGAGGTACAGCCTGGCATCGAGTCCTTCTCGGGCCGGGCGCTGAGGAGCATGGACAAGGGGACCTCACCCGCGCTGAACGTCCAGACGCTCATGCTGGGCCGCCGCCACGGGGTCAAGGTCAACTGGAATCTCCTGTACGGCTTTCCTGACGACGACGCCGACGACCACGAACAGATGCTGGAGACTCTCGCGCGGTTGATTCACCTGGATCCGCCGGCGACTCGGCTACCCGTCCAGGTGACGCGGTACGCACCGCTGCAGCTCAGTCCCGCCAGATTCGGCATCCCGTCCGCGTCGTATGACCCCAGCTACGACCTGCTGTTCTCGGAACGGTATCTCGACCGCAGCGGCTTCGACCTCGGCGCGTACTGCTACTACTTCGCCCGCCCGTTCGAGAACTCGGTACGGCTGTCGAGCATCTACCGCCGCATCGACGCGCTGGTCGACCACTGGCGGGCCGCCGCCCGACACCGGCATCCGGCGCTGACCTGGCGTCCCGGCCCCGCCGGGATCATCGTGACCGCCACACCCGCTGGGATCCGGACGGGGTCGAGACCACGCTGGACCAGACGTGCGGCGCGGTCCTGCGCGCCGTGGAACGGCCGTCCACCTCCACCGGGCTGATCCGCCGCCACCCGGAATTGGATCAGGAGAAGGTCGGGAGTGCGATCAAGGAACTGGACCACCATCGACTCGTCATCCGCGACGGCGACCGGTGGATATCGCTCGCGCTACCGGAGGATCAGGCGAACCCCACCTCGTAGGACAAGTTCCGGCGGCGTTCAGTCGGGGTCGACCGTCTCGGCCGGCAGGATCGCCCTCGCGGAGGCCTCGATTTCCAGCCGTGGGGTTTCGCCGCCGGGGAGCTGGTCGCGGCGGGTGATGGCGTGGTCGAGCTGCCTGGCCAGCCGTGGGACCGCTGTTGCGGCGAGGTAGGTCTCGGCGCCGGCGTCGAGCATTCGGCGGATCGGGCCGTGGTAGCTGACCCCGAGGTCGGGGTCCTCGATCTCGGTGACGATGACCCGGGCTCTCGGGAACATCGACCGCACGCTTCCGATCAGCTGCGGGCTGACCGGCGGTACCAGCAGCACATCGGCCGTCGTGGGCGCGGCGTGCATGTCGAGCACGACGTAGCCCGCGCCGAGTTCGGCGGACAGTGCCCTACGAGCAGACGCCGACAGCTTCATCGCGGTGGCGACCACCGTCACGTTGTCGTAGGCCGTTGGTTCGTCGGCCCGGTCCGGCGGGCCGTGCTCCATGACGGCGTCGTCGAGCACGCCGAAGGCACTCGAAACCGTGGCGACCGGGGCGCCGTCCCGCGTGATGACCAGGTCCTCGCCGGGCCCGAGGCCGTCGATGAGCTCCACGACGTCATCGGGCAGGCGCGTCACGTCGATCCGCCGCGCGGCGGGCAGGTCACGTTCGCTGGTCATGAGGCCCGTTCCGGGGGTCAGATGCGCTTGGCGAGGCCCGGGTAGTCGAGGACCATGCCGTTGTCGTCCAGCGTGAGGTCGGCGGTGAAGTCGCCCTGAGTGAAGGTGACCACGCGGCTGTCGGGGGTGGAGCGGTAGGTCTGGCGGACCAGGTGCACGGACAGCTCGGGGAGGCGGACGCGGACCATGGGCAGCTCGTGGGTGGCCGGGGTGTGCAGCAGGCCGAGCCGGCGCACGGGCAGGGCGTTGAACAGGACGCAGTAGCCGACGTCCACGTCGGCGGCGCCTTCGAAGTCGGTGCGCTCGGCGCCCGCGCCGTGGTCGACGAGCCAGATGCCTTCCTCGGAGCGGTGGAGTTGCACCTGCCGCTCACCCACGGCGTCGACGGCGCGCACGGAGACGCGGCTGACGACGCCGGTCTCGCCGGTGGCCACCGAGTAGGTCGCGGAGAAGGCCGGTCCGTCCTCGTCGGCCGATGCGACGAGGGCGCCGGTGGCGCGCAGCTTGCGGTCACCGATCATGACCCGGGCGCCCTCCAACCGTGGGGAGTCGGCGCCCAACCAGGTGAGCATCATGGTCACTCCCGTGACACTAGTCGGCACGTATCCGTGGCCGCAGCGCCCGGTGGGGGGCCGGTGCCGGGCCGACGGGCGACCGCACGAGACTCGGCGGGAGCCGGGCCACGGCGCGGCCGCGCGGAGTCGGCGGACCCAGACCCACCGAGCGCCGCGCTAGACCGGCGGCGCGGCACCCGGCGGGCGCGGGAACGCCGTCAGGCCTGGGGCTCGCCGGGCAGCGCGTCCTTCAGCTTGTCCACGACGGCGTCCACCTGGGCCTCGTGGCCGAACCGCTCGGCGGCGAGGTCGCCGGCCTTGTCCAGGGCGGCGTCCACCTTGTCCGCGTGCTGCTCGGCCAGGTCCATCGCCTTGTCGGCCAGTCCACCCAGGTCCATCACCGTCTCCTCTCGCCGTCCGGCCTGCCGGGCGGCGGGCCGTGCACCGAAGTGACAACGCGCGTCGCCGCGCGTCATCACGCGAGCCTAGGCCCGCTTCACCCGGATGGCCCAGCCCTGTTCCCACCTGACACGACCGCGACCGTACGACCACCCGGCAGGGTGTCCCGCCGGTACAGGAAGGCCGCCGTGGCGAGCGCCCCGCTGGGCTCGGCGACGATCCGGAACCGGGTCTCCAGGAACCCCGCGGCGGCCGCCAGCTCCTCCTCGGACACGGTGACGATGTCGTCCAGGCCGCGCAGGTACTCCCAGGTCAGCTCGCCGACCACCGAGTGCCGCACGCCGTCGGCCGCGGTGGTCGCGGTGCGCGCCGGGTCCCAGGCCACGCGCTCCCCGCGGCGCAGGCTGTCGGCCGCGTCCGCCGCGACCTCGGGCTCCACGCCGACCACCGCGGCGCCGGGGCGCAGCGCGCGCACCGCGGTGACCACGCCGGAGGCCAGCCCGCCGCCGCCCACCGGCACCAGCACCAGGTCCACGTCCGGCAGGTCGGCCACGATCTCCAGCGCCACGGTGCCCTGCCCGGCGATCACGTCCTCGTGGTCGTAGGGCGGCACGAACGTCCAGCCGTGCTCGGCGGCCAGGGCGTCGGTCACCCGCTGGCGCTCGGGGTACGGCACGAGCACCACGTCCGCGCCGAGCGCACGGGTCGCGGCGACCTTGGCCGCCACCGCGCCCTCGGGCATCACCACGGTGGCCGGCAGCCCGGCCTCGCGGGCGGCGAGCGCCACGGCCTGCGCGTGGTTGCCCGAGGAGTGCGTCACCACACCCGCGGAGTGCCCGAGCCGCAGCACGGCGTTGGTGGCGCCACGGAGCTTGAACGCCCCGGTCGGCTGCAGGTTCTCCGGCTTGACGAGCAGCGGGTGGTCCACGGTGGACAGCAGCGGGGTGCGCAGCACCCGGCCGGCGATCCGCTCCGCGGCGGCGCGCACGTCGTCGAGTCCGATCACGTCCCCGACCCTAGGCTGGGGGCATCGGCACCCACCACCACAGCTGCACGCTGTGCGAGGCCACCTGCGGCATCACGGTCACCGTCGAGGACGGCGGCCGGGTGACCGACGTCCGGGGCGACCGCGCGGACCCGTTCAGCCGCGGCCACATCTGCCCCAAGGCGAGCGCGCTCATCGACCTGCACCACGACCCGGACCGGCTGCGCACGCCGCTGATCCGCACCGCGGACGGCTGGCGGGACGCCGGCTGGGACGAGGCGCTCGACCTCACCGCGCGCCGGCTCGCCGAGGTGCGCGCCGCCCACGGTGCGGACGCGATCGGCGTCTACCAGGGCAACCCGACGGCGCACAACCTCGGGCTGATGACCATCGGGCAGGCGTTCCTGCGCGGCCTCGGCACCCGCAACCTGTACTCCGCCACCTCCGCCGACCAGCTCCCGCACATGCTCGCCGCGCTGCGCGTCTTCGGCCACCAGGTGCTCATGCCGGTGCCGGACGTGGACCGCTGCGACCTGTTCGTCTGCCTCGGCGGCAACCCCGTGGTGTCCAACGGCAGCATCATGACCGCGCCGGACATTCGCGGGCGGCTGCGCGCCGTGCTGGCCCGCGGCGGGCGGGTGGTGGTGCTCGACCCACGGCGCACGGAGACCGCGGACCTGGCCGGCGAGCACGTGTTCGTACGGCCCGGCACCGACGCGCTGCTGCTGTTCTCGCTGGTGCACGTGCTGTTCGCAGAGGGCCTGGTGCGGCCGTCGCGGCTGCCGCTGGACGGGGTGACGGCGGTGCACCGGGCCGCCGGGGCGTTCCCGCCGGAGCGGACCGCGCCGGTCACCGGGGTGCCCGCGGAGTTCGTGCGGGCGCTGGCCCGGGACCTGGCCGGTACGCCGCGGGCCGCCGTGTACGGGCGGGTCGGCGTGTGCACGCAGGAGTTCGGCGGCCTCGCGGCCTGGCTGCTGATCGTGGTCAACGCCCTCAGCGGGCACCTCGACGAGCCCGGCGGGGTCATGTTCACCACCCCGGCGGTGGACCCGGTGACATTGCTCTCCCGGGCGGGCCACGGCGGCTCGTTCGGCCGGTGGCGCAGCCGGGAGGCAGGCCTGCCGGAGTTCGGCGGTGAGCTGCCGGTGGCGGCGCTGGCCTCGGAGATCACCACGCCGGGGCCGCGGCGGATCCGCGCGCTCATCACCTCGGCGGGCAACCCGGTGCTGTCCACGCCGGACGGACGGCGCCTGGAGGCGGCGCTCGCCGGGCTGCCGTTCATGGTGTCGCTCGACCCGTACCTCAACGAGACCACCCGGCACGCGCACGTGATCCTGCCGCCCACCGGGCCGCTGGAACGCTCGCACTACGAGATCCCGCTGGCGCTCTTCGCGGTGCGCGACGTGGCCAAGTACACGCCGGCCCCGGTGCCGCGCGGGCCGGAGCAGCGTCACGACTGGGAGATCTGCCTGGAGCTCTGGCGCCGCCTCACCCGCGCCGAGGCGACGGGCCGCGGCCCGCGACGGTCCGGGCCGGCCGCGGCGGTGACCGCGGCAGTGGACGTCGCAGTGACCGCGGCAGTGGACGCCGCCGCGCGGACCGGGCTGCGGCTGGGCCCG
>DASWTI010000686.1:0-3573 GCA_036402215.1 Pseudonocardiaceae bacterium | reverse complement strand
GGCGCGGCGGCCGGCTGAGCCGCCGCCCCGCGCCACTGGGACCGGCCGTGTTCCGGGGCCGGGGTGGGGCTCAGGCCTGGTCAACCCCCAGGCCGCGAGCCCGGGCTCAGGGCTCGGTGCGGGCCCAGGGGCCGCCGACGCGGACCACGGGCGGCTCGGGCGCCGGCGGGAAGTCCGCGGCGTACGCCTCGGCGTCGTCCAGCGGGTGGTAGCCGATGGCCTCGCCACCCGCGGTGGACCACCAGCGGCGGGTGTTGGCGGACACGCCCCAGACGACGCGGAAGCCGGGGCCGGGCACGGTGAGCGCGGCGTGCACCAGCCGGCCGGCGTCGTCCGGCGAGAGCCAGGTGGCCAGGGCACGGGTGTCGCGCGGCTCGGGGGCGCAGGTGCCGATGCGCAACGCCACCACGTGCAGCCCGAAGCGGTCGGCGTACAGCGAGCCGAGCGCCTCCATGGTCACCTTGGACACGCCGTAGAAGGTGTCCGGCCGCGGCGCCAGGTCGTCCGGCGCGGGCCCGTCGCCGCGCTCCACGAAGCCGACCGCGTGGTTGCTGCTGGCCAGCACCACGCGCGGCACCCCGGCGAGCCGCGCGGCCTCCAGCACGCACCAGGTGCCGTGGATGTTGGTGTCCAGCACGCGGTCCCACGGCTCGTCCCCGGCCAGGCCACCGAGGTGGACGACGGCCGCCGCGCCCGCGCAGGCCGCGCGCATCGCGTCCAGGTCGGTGACCGAGGCGACCAGCGCGTCCGGTTCGCCGTCGGTGGGCACCACGTCGAGCAGCCGCAGCTCGTGGCCGGCGGCGCGGAGGCGGGGGCGCAGGAAGCCGCCGATGCGGCCGGCCGCGCCGGTGACGAGCACCATGTCGGTCATGGCCGTGACCGTAGGACACCGGGGCGCCATGATGGCCTGGTGAGCTACGACGTGACGGCGGTCCGTGCCCACTTCCCGGCGTTGCTGGAGGGTGCGGCGCACTTCGACGGGCCGGGCGGCTCGCAGGTGCCCGACACCGTGGCCGACGCCGTGGCCGGCGTGCTGCGCGCGGCGGTGGCGAACCGCGGCACCGTGACCACGGCGGAGCGGCGGGCGGACGCCATCGTGCTGGAGGCCCGGCTGGCCGCCGCGGACCTGGTGGGCGGTGAGCCGGGCGGCGTGGTGTTCGGCCGGAGCATGACGCAGGTGACCTACGACCTGGCCAGGGCGCTGTCCCGGCAGTGGTCACCGGGCGACGAGGTCGTGGTGACGCGGCTGGACCACGACGGCAACATCCGGCCGTGGGTGCACGCCGCCCGCGACGCCGGCGCCACCGTGCGATGGGCGGACTTCGACCCGGCGAGCGGCGTGCTCGACGTGGGCGACGTGACGGCCGTGCTGTCGCCCCGCACCCGGCTGGTGGCGGTGACGGCGGCGTCCAACCTGCTCGGCACCCGCCCCGACGTGGCCGCGATCGCCGCGGCGGCGCACTCGCACGGAGCGCTGGTGTACGTGGACGGCGTGCACCTGACGCCGCACGCGCTCGTGGACCGGGCCGCGCTGGGAGCGGACTTCTACGCGTGCTCGCCGTACAAGTTCCTCGGGCCGCACCTCGGGTTCGTGGTGGCCGCGCCGGAGCTGCTGACCACCCTGGAGGCGGACCGGCTGCTGCCCATGACGGACGCCGTGCCCGAGCGGTTCGAGCTGGGCACGCTGCCGTACGAGCTGCTGGCCGGGTGCACGGCCGCCATCGACTTCCTGGCCGGCCTGGTCCCCGGCACCGGGCCTCGGCGGGAGCGGCTCGCGGCCTCGTTCGCCGCGCTGGCCGAGCACGAGGACGCGCTGCGGGAGCGCCTGGAGGACGGCCTGGCCGAGCTGGACCGCGTGGTCGTGCACGGGGACCCGAAGCGCTCCCGGACGCCGACCACGCTGTTCTCGGTGGACGGCCTGCCGCCCCGCGCCGTGCACGAGGCCCTCGCCGCGCACCGGGTGAACGCCCCGGCCGGCTCGTTCTACGCCCTGGAGGCCGCCCGCCGGATGGGCCTCGGCGACACCGGCGCCGTCCGCGCCGGCATCGCCCCCTACACCTCCGGCGAGGACGTGGACCGGCTACTCGGCGCCCTGGCCACCGTCATCCGGAGCTGACCGGCCGGCCGGCGGGTCAGGTGGCGGCGTCGGCGCGGTCGAGGAGGAGGGTGCGTTCGCGTTCGTTGCGGGTGAGGGAGGCGGCGCGCAGGAACTCCTCGCGGGCCTCGTCGTGGCGGCCGAGCTTGGTGAGGAGGTCGCCGCGCACGCTGGGGAGCAGGTGGTAGGACCGCAGGGCCGGCTCCGCGGTGAGCTCGTCCACCAGGGCGAGGGCGGCGGCGGGGCCGTCGGCCATGGAGATGGCGACGGCGCGGTTGAGCTCGACGACGGGGGACGGGGCGACGGTGGCGAGGTGGGCGTAGAGGGCGGCGATGGCCCGCCAGTCCGTCTCGCCGGGGGTGCGGGCGCGGGCGTGGCAGGCGGCGATCGCGGCCTGCAGCGCGTACGGGCCGGGGTCCGGCGTGAGCCGCAGCGCGTGTTCCAGGGCCTCCAGGCCGCGGCGGATGAGCAGCTGGTCCCAGCGTGAGCGGTCCTGCTCCAGCAGCAGCACGGGCTCGCCGTCCGGGCCGTGGCGGGCGTGCGTGCGGGACGCCTGGATCTCCATGAGCGCGACGAGGCCGTGCACCTCCGGCTCGGCGGGCGCCACCCCGGCCAGCACCCGGCCGAGGCGCAACGCGTCCTCGCACAGCGCCGGCCGCATCCAGTCGTCGCCGGCCGTGGCTGAGTAGCCCTCGTTGAAGATCAGGTAGATGACCTCCAGCACGGATGACAGCCGCTCGGCGCGCTCCGGCCCGGAGGGCGCGTCCAGGCCGATGCCGGCCTTGGTGAGCGTGCGCTTGGCCCGGACGATGCGCTGCGCCACGGTGGCCTCGGGCGCGAGGAACGCGCGGGCGATCTCGTCGGTGGTGAGGCCGCCGAGCAGCCGCAGGGTGAGCGCCACCCTGGCCTCGGTGGACAGCACCGGGTGGCACGCGGTGAACATCAGCCGCAGCAGGTCGTCGTTGATGTCCTCCAGCGCGGCGTCGAAATCGGGCACGAAGCCCTCACCCGTGGTGCGCAGCTCGTGGCCGAGCTCGTCGACCTTGCGGTTGAGCGTCTCGCGGCGGCGGAAGTGGTCGATGGCGCGGCGCTTGGCGGTGGACATCAGCCAGGCGCCCGGGTTGTCCGGCACGCCCTGCGCCGGCCACTGCTCCAGGGCGGCGACCAGCGCGTCCTGGGCGAACTCCTCGGCCAGGCCGACGTCGCGCACCATGCGGGCCAGGCCGGCGATGAGCCGCGCCGACTCGATGCGCCACACGGCGTCGATCGCCCGCCGCGCCTCGCCCGGCGTCGCTGAGGTGCCCTGGGAAGCCGTCACGGCCCCCGATCAGAGCACCTCCCTCCGACACCGGGCAAACCGGGGCGCCCGAACCTCGGCGACCGCCCACCCCGGCGCGGACCACACGAGCCGAGCAGGCCGGGGGCCGGGCCGGCGGCGGAGCGGGGCGGAGCGGGCCGGGCCGGAGCGGAGCGGGCCG
>DASWTI010000685.1:0-9797 GCA_036402215.1 Pseudonocardiaceae bacterium | reverse complement strand
TCCAGGTCGCGGCGGACGACGACGAACGCGCGGTGGGTGGTGAGGCCGAGGGCCTCGTTGACGCGGAGCATGTGGGTGTTGTCGCTGCCGGTGGTGGTCTGCACGCGCTCCAGCCCGGGGCGCTCGGACAGCAGCCACCGGGCCATCCGCGCCTTCACGGCGAGGCCCAGGCCGCGGCCCCGGTGCGCCGGGACGACCACCGTGTCGCCCTGGTAGGCCCAGGTGGGGCGATCGGCGCCCACCACCATCTCGGTGAGCCCGGCGACCGCGCCGCTGTCCTCGTGCACCGCGACCACCACGCGCTGCTCGGTGCCCTCGGCCCGCAGGTCGGCCTCCAGCCGGCGCACCCGCTCCACCGTCCAGTCCGGCTCGACGAACGCGGTGCGGCCGACCGGCGCGTCGTGGATCGCCCGGCGCGCCTCGGCGTACGCCGCGACGAGGTCGTCCGGCGCCGCGCCGATCCAGTCCCGCAGCCGGTACCCGGCGGGCACCTCGACCGCCCACCGCGAGCGGTCGGCGGTCCGCGGGACGAGCACCTGCACCACCACGGAGCGCACCGGCTCGAAGCCCCTGGCCAGCGCCCACCGCTGCCCGGCACCGCCGGCCACCACCCGCCGGCCCTCCAGCACCCGGCGGCCGTGCCCGCGCAGCCGGGGCAGCGCCGCCTCCAGCAGCGCGGTCCCGATGCCCTCCCGGCGGCGGTCCGGGCGCACCGTCACCTCCACCACGGCGAGCGTCGTGTTCTCCCGCTCCGGCAGGCGGTACGTGACCAGGCCGACCGGCTCCCCCGCGTCCCTGGCCAGCAGGTGCTCCGGCCGCCCCTGGTCCGGCAGCACGGCGCTCAGCCGCGCCACGAACACGGCCCGCTCCAGCCGCGGCTCCCCCGGCTCGTCGACCGCCCGGCTCGCGACCACCACCCGGTACGCACCCGCCACATCGGCGGCCGGCGCGCCGGCCGGGTCGAGCTCCTCGATGACGACGGTCATCGGTCGACGTTAGCGACCCGGCGACCACGCCGCCCGGCGGCACCCACCACGTCGAACTCGTGCAACAGCTCGCCGGCCAGCGTCACGGTCGACATCGCGATCTCATCGGAGTCGGTGAAGCGCAGCTCGGCCTGGGCAGCCAGAACCGGAATCAGGTCGTCCGGTTCCCTGGCATGTTCGCCGAGCCCTTGCATCGCTTTCTCGGTCGCCGTCCTGGACAGTGGCTGGGAGACCAGTTCCCGCAGTCGTCGCGCAAGCCGGGCCAGATCCACGGAACGAAGCAACCGGAGCACATCGAGCCCGTCCTTGGGCTTCAGCCGCTGAGGCTGGTGCCGGCGTTCGACGATCTTGATGACCTTGGACACGAGGAGTGCGGCGGGACCGGCCACCTTGATCTCGAACGACCGTGAGTCGTCACCGCCCAACGCGCTGATCACCGCGAGGTCATTGTCGATGACCGCTGCCTCCAACCCGAACGTTCTACGAGCAGTGTTCCGGTCGTCATGCGGAGGCCGGAGGTGGGCCGACCGCCTGCCTCCCGAGCCGCACAACTCATCGGGAACCATCAGATCCACGGCGATCCCACCCGGGCCGAGCCAGCTGCCGGGTTGGCCCGCAGTCACGAAGCCCGCCGAGCGCATGGCATCGACGATCGAAGGCTCGTCGGCCAGCCGGTCGGGAACCAACGCGAGGTCCGCGTCGGTGGTGGTTGGTGCGGTTGCGAGGTCAGCGTCTCCGGTGTGCAGGTAAACCGCTTGGGCGCCAACCAGAATCACCGCGTCACGATGCGGTCCCAGGCCGTCGAGAGCATCCAGCAGGACCGTACGAGCCCTGACGTACTCCGGTGGGTTCACCGTTGCCAACCACGGTCGGACGACCCGAGAACGGCCAGGAGCTGCTCGGCTTCCTCACTCGCCCGGCCCGGCCCGGTCAGCAGATCCGCCACGACCTGCGCAGGAGCGGCGTAGGCGATCCCCTCGACCTGTCGCGCCTTCGTGTGAACGACCTCGTCGTACGGTCGCATGATCAGGACGTTGGTTCCACGTTCGACGACCCGTAGGCCCAGCTGCCCCATGACAGCGATGGGGTCCTCGGCGTACAGGCTCACCGAGGCGAGCGGCGACACGGGGGTCACGTCCTCCGGCAGATAGGCACGGACGGCCGCGGAACCGGTGACGACAACCCGGGCATCCGCGGACCGCAGCGCCGTCAGCGCGTGGTTCAGCCCACGGGGATCCAGCGTCGCCACCACGTCGTTCGACGTCATGACGTGGTAGTCCTGTGTCCAGCGATCGATCATGTGCCGCTTGCGAACGTCGGTGACCGCACCGTCCGGGTTCCTGGTGACGACCGCGTCCCGATCGAGCAGCTCGAGGACCCGCGCGCTGGTCGCCAACCCCACGTCCGCACGTGCGGCGAGATCCCGAACCCCGACCGGCAGCGACACGTCGCAGAGTTCGAGCACGACCCGCGCCGCCGCAGGTCCACGAAGTGACTTGAGCTGCCGATCCGCGGGATCCCGGAACACGCTTCGATCGGCACCGGAGCGATCCAGGAACACCGCCGGGCGATCGAGCCTGAGGCGGAGGTTGCCTGTCAGGTCGAACCAGCCCAGCCCGTGCTGTTCGAGCTGGGTCCGCGCGGTGACCGACACGAAGGGAGCTGCCACCACGGCCGCCCCGACATGCATGCCAGGGCGTGCGACAGCATCGGCGTAGTTCGCGAGCTGCCCGGCCACCCGGGCAATGTCTCTCGGCACGATGGCGCGCCGGCATTCGAGCAGCACCACCGCGGTCGTACCATCCGGCGCGGCGATCACGAACTGAGCGTCGGGCCGGTCGCCGTCGCGAAGTCTGTCGGTCCTCTCCGCCCGCCCGGCGGTGAGCGACCACGTCAACGGCAACGCGGATCGGATCGCCTGCTCGGCGCCCCGAACTAGCTCGACCTCACCTGTTCCGGAATACCTGCTGTTCCGCGACACACGGAACAGCCTAGTTTGCGGAACATCCCAGGCAGAAGCCCTCGATATCACACGTCAGGGTGCAGTGTGCGGCCGTGCCGGCCCTCAGGCCACGACCGACCTTTGACGGCGGTCGCCCCGCGGCACCCGGCTGCGCGGCGCTCAGGCGTCGAGCAGGCCGGCGGCCGAGGCGGCGGCGCGCAGGACGTCCTCCAGCATCGCCGGGGTGAGGCGGCCGGTGAAGGTGTTCTGCTGCGAGACGTGGTAGCTGCCGAACACGTGCAGGCCGTCGAGCCGCACGTGGGCGCCGTGGCCGAACACCGGGCGGGGCCGGGGCACGGTCCAGCCGGCGGTGGCCAGCACGGGCAGCAGGGCCTGCCAGCCGAAGGCGCCGAGGACGACGACGGCGCGCAGGGTGGGGCGGAGGAGGTCGAGCTCGCGCGCGAGCCACGGCCGGCAGGCGTCGCGCTCGGCCGGGGTCGGCTTGTTGTCCGGCGGTGCGCAGTGCACCGGGGCGGTGATCCGGGTGCCGCGCAGGGTGAGCCCGTCGTCGCGGGACACCGAGGTGGGCTGGTTGGCCAGGCCGATGGCGTGCAGCGCCGCGTAGAGGACGTCGCCCGAGCGGTCGCCGGTGAACATCCGGCCGGTGCGGTTGGCGCCGTGCGCGGCCGGCGCCAGGCCCACCACGAGCAGCGCGGCGTCGGCCGGTCCGAAGCCCGGCACCGGGCGCCCCCAGTACTCCTCGTCGCGGTACGCGGCACGCTTCTCCGTGGCCACCCGCTCACGCCAGGTCACCAGGCGCGGACAGGTGCGGCAGGAGGAGACGGCGAGGTCGAGCTGGCGCAGCGCGGAGGCGGACATGGGCGGTGTTTGTAGCAGGCGGGACCGTGTTGGATGGTGAGCATGGCGAACAACTCGGACGGCGACCAGCCGACCAAGGACAACGACGAGGTCGGCGCGGCCGTGGAGCCCGAGGACGACCTCGTCACCACCGAGCACGTGCTCCAGGTGAAGCGGCGCAAGCTGCCGTACTCGGTGACGGCGGGGCGCGTGGTGCTCCGCGAGGAGGTGTACACCGACGGTGAGTTCAAGGGACACCAGGCGAAGGCCGAGGTGTTCGTCACCGCGTACACGCTCGACGGGGCGGACCCCGCGACCAGGCCGGTGACGTTCGCCTTCAACGGTGGCCCGGGCAGCTCCAGCGTCTGGTTGCACCTCGGCCTGTTCGGGCCGCGGCGCGTGGTGATGGGCGACGCCGGCTCGCTGACCGGCCCGCCGTACGCGCTCACCGACAACGCCGAGACGCTGCTGCTGGACTCCGACCTGGTGTTCATCGACCCGGTGTCCACCGGGTACTCGCGCGCGGTCCGTGGCGGCAAGCCCGGCGACTACCACGGCTTCACCCGGGACCTGGAGTCCGTGGGCGAGGTGATCCGGCTGTGGACCTCGCGCAACCACCGCTGGCTGTCGCCGAAGTTCCTGGCCGGCGAGTCGTACGGCACGATCCGCGCGGCCGGCCTGGCGCAGCACCTGCAGAAGCGCTACGGCATGTACGTCAACGGCCTGATGCTCATCTCCTCGATCCTGGACACCGCCACCGTGTTCTTCACCGAGGGCAACGACGCGCCGTACGTGCTGTACCTGCCGACGTACGCGGCGATCGCGCACTACCACGGCCTGCACGGCGACCGGGAGCTCGCCGACCTGCTGGCCGAGGCCGAGGAGTACGCGGCGCGGGAGTACCCGTGGGTGCTCTCCCGCGGCCACCGGCTGAGCGGCGAGGAGCGGGCCGCCGCGGTGGCCACGGTGGCGCGGCTGACCGGCCTGTCCGAGGACTACGTGGACCGGGTGGACCTGCGGATCGAGCACATCCGGTTCTGCACGGAGTTGTTGCGCCACCAGGGAAAGGTGGTCGGACGGCTGGACGGCCGGTTCGCCGGCTGGGACCCGGACGGCGGCCGCGAGCACTGGGTGGAGGACCCGTCGTACGTGGCGATCATGGGCCCGTACACGGCCACCCTCAACCACTACCTGGCCGACGAGCTGGGCTACGAGAACGACCTGCCGTACGAGATCCTCACTGACCGGGTGCGGCCGTGGTCGTACAAGGAGTTCGAGGGCCGCGGCATCTCGGTGGCCGACGGGCTGGCCGAGGCGATGCGGCACAACCCGCACCTCAAGGTGCACGTGGCGAGCGGCTACACCGACGGCGCGACGCCGTACTACGCGGCGGAGCACGTGCTGTCGCACCTGCGGATCCCGGCCGAGCTGCGCGGCAACATCGAGGTCAAGTACTACCCCGCCGGGCACATGATGTACGTGCACGAGCCGTCCCGGCTGGCGCAGTCCGCCGACCTGGCCGACTTCGTGCGCCGCTCCTCCGGCGGCCGCTGACCGGGCGTCAGGCCCCCTGGTAGGGGCCGTTGGGGTACGGGCCGGCCGCGTGGCGCCGCGCCAGCAGCGCCGCGCGGTGGCTCGACCTCCGCAGCGTCACCACGAGGGCGACGAGGCCGCCCGCCAGCAGCCCGCCGAGGCCGAGGGCGAGCGCGCCGAACACCCCGGCGACGGCGCCCAGGATGCCGCCGCCGACGCGGGCCACCGTGTCGGCGTCGATCCCCTCGGCGACGCCCAGCCGGTGCTCGAAGGTGTCCGGTCCGGGCACCGAGCAGGTGATCTCGTACGTCCCGGCCGCCGCCACCCGGGCGATCACCGCGGGCCGGTAGGTCTCGCCGTTGTGGCCGACGGCCAGGTCTCCCCGGTACGGCAGGAAGTCCACGCCCTCGCCGAGGCAGTTGACGGCGGGCGCGGGGGCCGCCACGTCCTCGCCGCCCGGCCCGGTGCGCCGCGGCACCATCACGTACACGGCCCAGCTGGTGTCCGGCGTCAGCCGCACGGTGCTCGGCACGCCCGGGGTCACGGGCTGCGGCGAGAGCCGGAACTCGGCGATGCCGTCCGACACCCGCCCGGCCGACACGGCGGCGAGCACCAGGCACACCACCGCCCCGGCCAGCCCGAGGCCGGCCACGCCGCCCGCCACCCCGTACCAGAGGCGCCGCGGCCGGACCTCGTCGTCCGCCACGCGGGGAGTCATCCCGGGAGCCATGCCGGGAATCATGCGACCGAGAGCGCGATGCCGTCGAGGATGTCGTGCTCGCTCACCACGAGCTCCTCGATGCCGGCGCGGGCGCGCAGCTCGTCGGCGAGGACCCGGACCACGAGCGCGCCGCCGCCGATGACGTCGACCCGCCCGGGGTGCATCACCGGGTCGGCGGCGCGCTGCTCGTAGGTCCTGCCCAGCAGGTCGGCGGTGACGGCGTGCACCTGATCCACGGACATCCGGGACAGATGCAGCACGTCGGGGTCGTAGGCCGGCAGCCGCATCGAGACGGCGGACAGCGTGGTCATGGTGCCGGCCACGCCGATCCAGGTGCGGGCCTTGGCCACCGGCACCACCGCGAACGCCTCGTCCAGCACGGCCCGGGTGAGCCGCTCGGCCTCGCGCACCTCGGCCGCGGCCGGCGGGTCGGAACGCAGGCAGCGCTCGGTGATCCGCACGCAGCCGATGTCCACCGAGCGGGCCGCGGTGACGGTCGCGGTGCCGCCGTCCCACTCGCCGAGCACCAGCTCGGTCGAGCCGCCGCCCAGGTCCACCACGAGGAACGGGCCGTCCGCCGGGTCCTGGTCGCCGACCGCGCCGGTGAACGAGAGCCGCGCCTCCTCGTCACCGGTGATCACCTCGGGTTCCACGCCGAGGGTCTCGCGGACCATGGCGGTGAAGGCGTCCCGGTTGCCGGCGTCGCGGGTGGCCGAGGTCGCCACCATGCGCACCCGCTCGGCGCCGCGCCGCCGCAGCACCGCGGTGTAGTCGGCGAGCGCGGCCCGGGTGCGCTCGATCGCCTCGTCGGCGAGCATCCCGGTGGCGTCGACGCCCTGGCCGAGCCGCACGATGCGCATCTCACGGTGCACGTCCCGCAACGTCGTGCCGTCGCCGGAGCGGCCGACGTCGGCCACCAGCAACCGGATGGAGTTCGTCCCGCAGTCGATCGCCGCCACACGCCCCATGCGGGGAGCCTAGGGGACCGGGCGTTCTAGGCGGGAGGCAACGAGGTGGTGGTCGTGGCCGAGCCGGCCGCGTCGCCGGTGGTCGAGGTGCCGTCCGTCGTGGTGCCGGCGTCGGTGGTCGTGCCCTCGGGGGCCGTGGTGGCCTCGGGGGCGCTGGTGGGGCCGGTGTCCGAGGACGGCGCCTGCGAGCCGGTGCCCGTCGTGGTCGACTGGATCGAGCTGGTCGGCGTCGGGCCGGTCGTGGTGCTGCTGGGCGGCGGCGTGGTGGTCTCGCAGCCGGCCGGCGGCGGGGTGGTCGACGTCGGGGTCGTCGGCGTGGTGCTGCTCGGCGAGGTCGGCGTCGTGGTCGTCAGGCACGTCGGCGTGGTGGTGGTCGGCGTCGTCGTGGTGGTGGTGGGCGTCGGCGTCTGCGTGGGGCTCGGCTTCGGGTCCGTCGGGTTCGGGTTCGAGTTGCCCGGCGGGGTGTCGCCCGGGTCGTCGATCGGGCCGGGGCTGGACGGCAGCGGCGTCACGCCGTTCGCGTACGCGGCCGCCCAGGTGAGCACGTTGGCCACGTAGGCGTCGGAGTGGTTGTACCGGAAGATCGCCCGGGCCAGCGCCTGCGGGTTCCTGAGGTCCTCGCCGCCCGAGCACAGGTAGTTCGCCGAGGCCAGCGTGGCGTCGTAGATGTTGTGCGGGCTGGCGGTGCCGTCGTCGTTGCCGTCGCTGGCGAAGCCGCGCCAGGTGCCGGGAATGAACTGCATGGGGCCGACGGCGCGGTCCCACACGGTGTCGCCGTCCAGCAGGCCGCCGTCGGTGTCGCGGATGGCCGCGATGCCGGGGCCGCCCGAGAGCTGGGGGCCGAGGATCGGGCGGATCGTGGTGCCGGCCGCGTCGACCGCGCCGCCGCGGGCGTGGTTGGACTCGATGCGGCCGATGGCGGCCAGCACGGACCAGGTGACGCCGCAGCCGGGCTTGGCGGTGTCGGTGCGCTGCTGGGCGTTCAGGTAGGCCTGCAGGAGCACGCCGGGAATGCCGAGGGGGCCGGGCGGCACGGTGGCCTGGGCGCCGGCGCCGGTGTCGAGCCCGAGGCCGCCGGGCCCGCCCAGGGCGGCCAGCAACTCGGCGGAGAGGGTGTCGGACTCCGGGAGGTTGCCGCTCGCGCCGTACTCCTCGGGCGAGGAGTTGAGGCGCCGCAACGCGGCCAGCAGGTCGCCGGCGCTCGGCACGGCACCCGGGCTCGCGGAGGACGAGGCCACCGGGAAGAACCCGGCCGGTCCCACGCTCGCCAGCGTCGCCGGTACCAGCAGTACGCCGCCGACGGCCATCGCCGCGGCCACGCGCGCGGGGCGCCCCACCCCGTTCCGCTGTGTCCGGCTGCGTCGTCGCGCGCTGCGCCGTCTCACGAGAAGAACTCCCTCAGTCGGCCTGTTTCCGCGTTCCGCGCCACCCGCACGGAACGCCCACCCGGGGTCCCAGCCTGCCTCAGCGAGGCGCGGCTGTCACCTCTTGGCTCCTGACTCTCACTCAACGCATGTGTGGCGCCCGTAGGGTCGCCGCCGCCACCACGGTTCCGCCCGGCCGGACCGGTGAGTGACCGACCGTATCGCGAGCGCGACCGCCGCCACCGCGGGGGCCGGGCGGGCCGGGAGCCCGGAAACCGGGCCCCACCACGAGTTTCGCCCCGGAACAAGATCCGTTGCCGGGCGTCGTCCGGGTCGTCGGCCACCGGTGCCGCGGGGCGTGGCCGTGCCGTCGCGGCGGGCGGGACGACGGCGCGGCCGGCGCACGTCACGGGGCGGCGCCGCCGGGGCCGGTCGGTGGTGCGCGGAAGTTCGCCCTTTCGTCCGCCCGGGCATCCCGCCCGGTCACGCACCGGCCACCGCGGCGCGGGGAACCGTTGGTCCGGGACGGTGACCGGCGCGGCGGATCAGGCCGGTGGGTCACCCGGCGTGCACCGCCCGGCGGCGTGCCAGGGGCCGTCGACGTCCAGCAGCGCCACGGCCTCGTCGCCGAACGGGTTGACGCCCGGGCCGGCGGCCAGCGCGTGTGCCACGTGGACGTGCAGGCACTTCACGCGGTCCGGCATGCCGCCCGCGGTCACCGTGGTGCCCAGCGGCTCGATGGCGTCGCGCTCGGCGAGGTAGGACTCGTGCGCCCGCCGGTAGGCCGCGGCCAGCGCGGGGTCGGTGGCCAGCCGCTCGGTCATCTCGCGCATCAGCCCGCTCGCCTCCAGGGTGCCCACGGCGGAGCACAGGCGCGGGCACGTCAGGTAGTACAGCGTGGGGAACGGCGTGCCGTCCTCCAGCCGTGGGTTGGTCCGCACCACGCCGGGATCGCCGCCGGGGCACCGGTAGGCCACCCCGGCGACCCCGCGCGGCGGCCGGCCGAGCTGGGCCTCGAGCAGGGTCAGGTCGAGTTCGCTGACGGTCACCGTGCGCCTTCGTTGATCGATTCCCAGAGCTGGGAGTACCACTCGTCCCGCGGCGCGGACCGAGGCGTCTCGGTGGGTGCCGGCGGGGTCGTCGGGGTCGGGAGCTGCACCACGTACGGGGTCTCGCCGGGCCGGACGTAACGCAGCCGGTCGCGCGCCTCGACCTCGATCTGCGCGGGGTCGGACAGCTCGGCCTGGCGCCGCTCCAGCTCCTCCACCTGCTCGCGCAGGGTGTCCTGCTGGCGCACGGTCTCCTCCAGGGCGCCGCGCTGCGCCAGGTAGTTGCGCAGCGGCACGGCGACGGACAGCACGAGCGCGCACACCACGAGCGCCAGCACAGCGACCCGGCGGGTGGAGGACAGGCCGAGCAGGCGCT
>DASWTI010000684.1:0-2247 GCA_036402215.1 Pseudonocardiaceae bacterium | reverse complement strand
GGCGAGCCCGCCCTCACCGCGGCCGCGTTCGTCCCCGACCCGTACGGCCCGCCCGGGGCGCGGCTCTACCGCACCGGTGACGCCGCGGCCCGGCGCGCCGACGGCGGCGTGGACTTCCTCGGGCGGCTGGACGCCCAGGTGACGCTGCGTGGCGTCCGCGTCGAGCCGGGCGAGGTGGAGGCGGCGCTGCGGTCCTGCCCCGGGGTGCTCGACGCGGTGGCCGCGGTCCGCCACGACGGCGGGCGGCCGTGCCTCGTCGGCTACGTGCTGCCGGACGGCTCCGGCACGCCGCTCACCCCGGTCGGGCTGCGCGCCCGGCTGGCCGCCGCGCTGCCGGAGCACCTGGTGCCCGCCGCGTTCGTCGCGCTGGACGCCGTGCCGGTGGACGTCAACGGCAAGGTCGACCGCCGCGCCCTGCCGGTGCCCGGCCCGGAGGCCTACGCGGCCGGGGTGTACGTCGCCCCGGACGGCCCGGACGAGACCGCGGTCGCCGAGGTGTGGCGCACCGTCCTCGGCACCGATCGGGTCGGGGCGGAGGACGGCTTCTTCGAGCTCGGCGGCGACTCGATGAGCGCGGTGACGCTGGTCGGCGCGCTGCGCGCGGCCGGCTACGTCACGTCCGTGCGCGACGTGTTCGCCGCCCGTACCGTGCGGGCCCTCGTCGCGGCCATGTCCGGCGGCACGGACGGCACCGGCGGTAGCGGCGGTACCGGCGGTGCTCTCGCGCCGGTCGCCGGGGTGGCGCCGTTCGCGCTGGTGCCGGAGGCCGACCGGGACGGCCTGCCGCCCGGCCTGGTGGACGCCTACCCCGCGGCGCAGGCCCAGCTCGGCATGGCCGTCGAGGTGCAGCGCGACACCCACCGCACCCCGTACCACCTGGTGTCCGCCACCCGGCTGACCGGCGACCGGCCGTTCGACGAGGCCGCGCTGCGGGCCGCCGTGGCGCACGTGGTGGCCCGGCACGAGACGCTGCGCACCACGTTCGACCTGACCGGCCGCTCGGTGCCGCTGCAGCTCGTGCACGCCGCGCCCGAGGTGCCGGTCGCCGTGCACCCGGAGGTCACCGGCGCCGACGCGGTCGCCGGGCACGTCGCCGCCGAGCAGGCCCGGCCGTTCGACCTGGACTCCGGCGAGCCGCTGCTGCGGGTCGCCGCGCACCCCGAGGCGGGCGGCAGCGCCTGGTGGCTCACCGTCACCATCAGCCACCTGGTGACCGGCGGCTGGGACCTCGGCGCGCTGCTCGCCGAGCTGCACCGCTGCTACGAGCGGTACGCCGCCGGTGGTCGTCCCGAGGAGTCACCGGCGCCGGCCGTGCGCTACGCCGACTTCGTGGCCGGGGAGCTGGCCGCGCTCGCCTCCGAGGCCGACCGCGCGTACTGGCGCGACGTCACGGCGCGGTACGGGACCTTCGTACCGCCGACCGGCTGGGGCGAGGACGGCGACGCCGCCACCGACAGCACCACCGACGCCACCGACGCCACCGACGCCACCGACGCCACCGACAGCGCCACCGCCGCCACTGACGTCGCCGCCACCGGCGCGGGCCGCGGTTCCGTGGCGCGTGGCACGGCCCGTGCCGTCGTCGGCCACGCCGACCTGGACGACCGGCTGCGCGCGCTGGCCACCGAGTGCCAGGTGTCCTACAAGGCCGTGCTGCACGCCGCGCACCTCGCGGTGCTGGAGCGGCTCACCACCGAGCGGCGGTTCCACGCGGGCCTGGTGTGCGACGCGCGGCCCGAGCTGGCCGGGGCCGAGCGGGTGCACGGCATGTACATCAACATCCTGCCGTTCGCCCACGAGCGCCGCGGTGACTCCTGGCGCGAGCTGGTGCGCCGGGTGTTCGACGGCGAGGTGGCGCTCTGGCCGCACCGCCGCTTCCCGCTCACCGAGGTGCGGCGCATGGACGGCGTGGACCCGCGGCCGGTGCGCGTGGTGTTCGACTACACCAACCGGGCCCGCACGGTGGACGCCGTGAACGCAGCCGTGGACGCAGCCTCGGACGCAGCGGTGGACGTCTCCGGCGGTCTGGGCGGCGGCGTCACCGAGTTCGCGCTGTCCGTCGGCGCCTCGCCCGGACGGCTGCAGCTCACCGCCGACAGCTCGGTGTTCGGCGCGGCCGGCCTGCGCCGGCTCGCCGGGCTGTACCGGGCGGCCCTGGAGGCGATGGTCGCCGACCCGGACGCCGCGCCCGGCGCGCTGCTGCCGCCCGGCGACGCCGAGCTGCTCGCCGCGTGGTCGTCCGGCCCC
>DASWTI010000683.1:0-4302 GCA_036402215.1 Pseudonocardiaceae bacterium | reverse complement strand
GCAGCGGGCTGAGCTTCTCCGTGCTGCTGCGCCCGGACGGCGTGCCGATGGCCCGCTGGGGGCGGCTGCCGCTGCTGGCCGGCGTGGCGCTGGCCGCCGCCGTGGAGCGCGAGGCCGGCGTGCCCACCGCGCTCAAGTGGCCCAACGACCTGCTGGTCCGCGGCCGCAAGTGCGCCGGCATCCTGGCCGAGGTGGCCGACGGCGCCGTGGTGCTCGGCATCGGCCTCAACGTCACACAGCGCCCCGGCGAGCTGCCGCCGGACGCGCACGCCACCTCGCTGGCCGCCGAGGGTGCCCGGCACACCGACCGCGAGGCGCTGCTGGTGGCCGTGCTGCGCGAGCTCGCGGGGTACGAGGCGCGCTGGCGGGCCGGGGACGACGCCGCGGCCGAGTACCGCGCGCGCTGCGACACCCTGGGCCGCCGCGTCCGGGTCACGCTGCCGGCCGGCGCGGTGCTCACCGGCGAGGCGGCGGGCGTGGACGACGAGGGCCGCCTCCTGGTGCGCGCCGCGGACGGCGTGACGCACCGCGTCTCGGCCGGTGACGTGATCCACCTGCGCGCCGCCCCCACCTGACCTCCGGGCTCGGTACGGTGGCCTGCACCGCAGGCTGGCTATTGGAGGGCGAGCGTGGCCTATCCCGACGAACTGCTGTCCGGGAACGAGCGCGTGGTGATCCACAAGCACCCGCACTGGAAGATGCTCGTCCTCCCGGTGCTCGTGCTGCTCGTGACGGTGGCGGCCTGCGCGTACCTGGCCTCGCTGGTGTCCGAGCAGTCCTGGCACCTCATCGCGTGGATCGTGCTCGGCGTGGTCGGCGCGCTGCTCGTCGTCTGGTTCACCATCGTGCCGCTCATCCGCTGGCGCACCACGCACTTCGTGGTCACCACGGCGCGCGTGCTGGTGCGCGAGGGCGTGCTCTCGCGCAGCGGCATCGACATCCCGCTGACCCGCGTGAACAGCGTGCAGTTCCGTCACACCTTCTTCCAGCGGCTGCTCGGCTGCGGCACGCTGGTGATCGAGTCCGCCTCCGACGAGCCGCTCGAGTTCGACGACATCCCCCAGGTCGAACGCGTGCACTCGCTGCTGTACCGGGAGCTGCACGAGGATGACGACCCCCGCGACTGAGCCGCGTTCGCTGCCGTCGACACACCGCGCCGACGGCCTGCCGTCCCGCGTCACGATCTGGGAGGTCGGCGCCCGCGACGGCCTGCAGAACGAGCGTGCCCAGGTGCCCGTCGAGGTCAAGATCGAGCTGCTGGAGCGGCTCGCCGACGCCGGGCTCACCACGCTGGAGGCCACCAGCTTCGTGCACCCGAAGTGGGTGCCGCAGCTCGCCGACGCCGCCGAGCTGCTCGCCGGGCTGCGCCGCCGCGAGGGCGTGCGCTACCCCGTGCTGGTGCCCAACGAGCGCGGCCTGGACCGTGCCCTGGAGGCCGGCGTCACCGACATCGCGATCTTCGCCTCGGCCACCGAGACGTTCGCCCGGCGCAACCTGAACTCCTCGCTGGACGGCCAGTTCGCCATGTTCGAGCCGGTCGTGGCGCGCGCCCTGGCCGCCGGGCTGCGGGTGCGCGGCTACGTCTCCATGTGCTTCGGCGACCCGTGGGAGGGCCCGGTGGACCCGGCCGCGGTCGCCGCCGTGGGCAACCGGCTGCTCGACCTGGGCTGCTGGCAGCTCTCGCTGGGCGACACGATCGGCGTCGCCACCCCCGGCCACGTGGACGCCGTGCTCGGCTCGTTCGCCTCGGTGGACGCGCTGGCCGTGCACTTCCACGACACGTACGGCCAGGCGCTGTCCAACACGCTCGCCGCGCTGCGGCACGGGGTGACCACCGTGGACTCCTCGGCCGGCGGGCTCGGCGGCTGCCCGTACGCCCGCTCGGCCACCGGCAACCTGGCCACCGAGGACCTGGTCTGGATGCTCGACGGCCTGGGCATCGAGCACGGCGCGGACCTGGACGCGCTGGTGGCGACGAGCGTGTGGCTGGCCGACCACCTGGGCCGCCCGTCACCGTCGCGGGTGGTCACCGCGCTCCGGTAGTCCGCGACAGATCCACCGTGGTGCCACGGTGGGTGCCCAGGTGGTGCGCCACCACCCGTCCTGCGGGATCGTTGAGCCCCAGGGGCGGAACCGGGCCGGTCTCCCGCGCGTCGAACCCTTCGCCCCGCCGTCCGTAGCGCCGTGGAGCGCGTGAGGAGGTGGTCGCGTGACCGACCAACCGGCCGCCGAGCAACTGCTCGCCGACTATCGGCGCAGCCGTGAACAGCTCGCGGCGGTGCACCGCGCCCTGGCCCGGCTCGCCGTGTCGGAGTCCAGCCCGGACGGCGCGATCACCGTGACGGTCGGCGCCCGCGGCACGCTCACCGACCTCTCGGTCCACGAGGAGACCTACCGGCACTACCGGCCCTCGCGGCTGGCCGACACGATCCTGCGGCTCACCGCGGTCGCCGCCGAGCGCGCGACCGCCGAGGCCGCGCGCATCCTGGCCCCGGTGCTGCCGCCGGGCGCCGACCCCGTCGCCTTCGTGTCCGGCACCGCGGACCTGCGGCCCGACGAACTCGACCCGGAGCCGCCGCCGTCCCCGTTCGACACCGATGACCACCTCTCCCGTACCTGGATGGAAGACATGCACCAGGGCCACCACCACGGACGTCGCCGATGACCGGCTTCCGCTCCGACAACGAGGTTCTCGCCGCACGGGCCGAGGCGTTCGCCGGGCTGTCCGAGCGGGCCGGGCGGATCGCCGCCGACCTGACCGACGCGCTCGCCGCGGCCGGCGACTGCTGGGGCGGGGACGCCGCCGGCCAGGCGTTCGCCGCGTCCCACGTGGCACCGGCGGACAACGCGCTGGGCGCCGTCGGCGCGCTCCCCGAGGGCCTGGGCGACGTGCGGGACCGGCTCTCCGCCACCGCCGCCACGTACGCGGACTCAGACCAGGCCGGCGCCACCACCGTGCGCACCGCCGGCCGTGACCTGGACGAGGGGTAGCCGTGGGCATGCAGCTACCGGCCGAGCTGGCCGACGTCGCCGAGGCCGCGGGCGTGCGGTGGCCGCAGGCCGACGAGACCGCCATGGCCGGCTCCGCGGCCGCGTGGCGCCGCGCCGGGACCGAGCTGACCACGCTCGCCGGTGACGCCGACGCCGACGCCCGCGGGGTGTTCGCCGCGTTCGAGGGCCCTGCCGCGGACGCCGCGCGCCGGCACTGGAACGGGTACGTGCGCGAGGACGGGCGGCTGCCGACCGCCGTCCGTCAGTGCACCGAGGCGGCCGACCGCCTGGACCACGCCGCCGAGCAGGTCGCGGCCGCGAAGACCGAGATCATCCGGCAGCTCGTGGCCCTCAAGCAGAGCCAGGACGCCGCCGGCACCGCGCAGGCCGCGGGCCTCGGCGACCCCATGGCCGCGCTCGGCACGCTGCTCGCCGGCGCCACGGCCGGTGTCGCCCAGGTGACCGACCAGCTCACCCGCGCCATCACGCTCGACAGCGGCGTCACCGTCACCCAGCAGCCGCTGCTCGGCCTGCACGGCCCGGCCCCGCACGGCATGCCCGGCCAGGCCGCCACGGGCGTGGTGACCGGCGGCGGGACCCCGCCCGGCCTGGTGGACAACCTGCTCGGCGTGGTGAGCGGCGGCCCGCCCGGTCAGGGCGCCCCGGTGTCCGGCGTGGTCACGGGCGGTCCCGCCGGCTCCGGCGTGCTGCCGCCGGCGGTGTCCGGCGTGGTCACCGGCGGCCGCGACGTGGTGCCCGCGGTGCCCGTGGTGTCCGGCGTGGTCGAGCCCGCCGTGCCCCCGGCCTCGTCCGGCGACGGCCCGCCCGGCCGCGGCCTCGACCACCTGCTCGACCTCGACCCGGAGACCACCGGCCCGGTGCCGGTGAACCCCGGCGGCGGCCAGGTGCCGCCCGTGACCCAGGTCGCCGACCCCGTGGTGAACCCGCCGCGGCCCGACGGCCCCGCCCAGACCCAGCAGGCCCTCGCCGGCGTGCTGCCGGTGGACCTCGGCGGCGGCGCGCCGGCGACCACGCCGCCCGTGCGGGCGGACGTCCCGTCCTTCACCTCGCCGGGTAGCGGCGGCGGTGGCGGCTTCACCGGGGGCGGCGGGAGCGGCTTCGCCGGGGGTGGCTTCGGCGGTGGTTCCGGGGGCGGTGGCTTCGCCGGCGGTACCGGTGGTTCCGGCGGCGGCTCGGCCGGCGGCACCGGGGGTGGCTCCGGTGGTGGCTCGGCTTCCGGCGGTGGCTCCGGTGGCTCCGGTGCTGGTGCGCCCGGCCGTGCGCCGATCGGGTTGCCGGGCGGCAACCTCG
>DASWTI010000682.1:0-7171 GCA_036402215.1 Pseudonocardiaceae bacterium | reverse complement strand
CCCGCAAGGCCGCCGCCCCGCTGTCGGTGCGCCGCCGCCCCCTGCTGGGCGCCGTGCTGGCCGGCGGCACCGCCGTCGGACTGGCCGCGCTCGGCGTGTTCCCCGCCGCCCGGCGCGCCTACTCCGACGGCTACTCGATCTACGACCGCTGCCCGTCGTACGCCGACGACCACAACTGCTCCCCCGGCTGCGGTCCGAGCACCATCTACCCGGACTCCTGCGAGATCGACGGCGCCAACCTCGGCTTCCACAAGGACGACGGCAGCACCTGGACGCTGCGGCCCAACCAGTGCTTCTCCGGCAGCTACGACGGCTGGCTGTGGCTGTACAACGGGGCGTGCGGCGCCTGCGCCTGCTACGTCGAGCGGCGCTGCCACGACGGCTACCGGCGCACCTCGTCGGGCTTCGTGAAGTCCATCTGCCGCTGGAACACCCGCTGCGGCTGCCCGGGCACGGTGAGCTGGCCGACGGTCCGCCGCGGCGCCACCGGCTCCGACGTGTACGCGGTGCAGCACCTGCTGACCCATCACGGCTTCGCCACCACGCCGGACGGGATCTTCGGGCCGAACACCGAGGCGAAGGTCATCGAGTTCCAGACCGGCGTCGGCCTCACCGGGAGCGGCATCGTCGGTTCGTCGACCTGGGAGCGGCTGATCGTGCCGGTGGCCTCCGGCGCCCGCGGCCAGGCCGTCACCGCCGCGCAGCGGCTGCTCAACGCCACCGGCTACAAGCTCACCCTCGACGGCATCTTCGGCGCGAACACCGATGCCGCGACCCGGGACTTCCAGCGGCAGAACGGCATCACGGTCACCGGCACGATCGCCGTCGTCACGTGGCGCACCCTGACCGGCGGCCCCGGCATCCCGTGAGGTCGCGCGCCACCGACCCGCTGGCGCCGCTGCTGGTACTGGCCGTGCTCGGCGTCGCCACCGTGCTGGCCGGCCTGGACGTGCTCACCTGGACGGTGCTGGGTGGGCTCGCCGGCTACTCGCTGTCCGGCTCGGTCTGAACGCACAACAGCGCCGTGGCGCTGAGCTCGCCAGGCTGGCGGGACCGACATCGGCAGCACCACGTCCTCGGCGTGTTCGCCGTGGGCCTGGTGGCGGGCGGCGTGCTGAGCGCGACCGTGCTCTGGCTGCTGTCCGGGCTGGCCGCGCCGCTGCCCGAGGTGGCGCGGTACGCGGTGGTGTTCGCGCTGGCCGCGCTCGCCGTGCCACGCGACCTGGGCCTGCTGCGCCTGCCGCTGCCGCAGAACGCCCGGCAGATCCCGCAGGCCGTGCTCCAGGCCGGCACGCTCACCGGCGCCGGCCGGTTCGGCCTCGAACTCGGTACCGGCGTGCGCACCTACGTCTCCGCGAGCGCCCCCTACGTGCTGGCCGCGGCGCTGCTGGTGGCCTCGCCCGGCGTGCTCACCACGCTGATCACCGGCGTGGGCTTCGGGATCGGCCGGGCCGCCACCCCCGTGGCCCGCGCCCTGTCCACCGACGACGACGCCTGGGACGCCCTGCTGCGCCGCCGCACCCGCCCCCTGATCACCGGCGCCGCGGTGACCGTCGCCGCGCTGCTGGCGGCCCTGCTGCTCTGAGCCGCTACGCCGACCGTTCCGTCGCCGGGCTCAGGTCGCCGAGGTGACGCGGTAGACGTCGTAGACGCCCTCGACGGCGCGGACGGCCTTGAGGACGTGGCCGAGGTGCTTGGGGTCGCCCATCTCGAAGGCGAAGCGGCTGACTGCGACGCGGTCGCGCGAGGTGGTGACCGAGGCGGAGAGGATGTTCACCCGCTCGTCGGCGAGCACCTTGGTGACGTCGGACAGCAGCCGGTGCCGGTCCAGCGCCTCCACCTGGATCGCGACCAGGAACACCGAGGACGCCGAGGGCGCCCACTCGACGTCCATCAGGCGCTCCTCGGACTTGCGCAGTTCGTCGGCGTTGGTGCAGTCGGTGCGGTGCACGCTGACGCCGCCGCCACGGGTGACGAAGCCCAGGATCTCGTCGCCCGGCACCGGGGTGCAGCAGCGGGCGAGCTTGGCGTACACGCCGGACGCCCCGGTGACCATGACGCCGGTGTCGGCCGTGCCGCGCCGGCGCTGCACGGTGGACGGCGTGGCCCGCTCGGCCAGCTCCTCCTCGGCGTCCTCGACGCCGCCGAGCAGGGCCACCAGCCGCTGCACGACGTGCCGCGCCGACAGGTGGTTCTCCCCCACCGCCGCGTACAACGAGGACAGGTCGCCGTAGCGCAGCTCGCGGGCCAGCGCCGCCACCGAGTCCGCCGAGACCAGCCGCTGCAACGGCAGGCCGACCCGGCGCACCTCACGGGCGATGGCGTCCTTGCCGGCCTCGATGGCCTCCTCGCGGCGCTCCTTGGCGAACCACTGCTTGATCTTCGACTTGGCCCGCGGCGAGGCGACGAACGCCAGCCAGTCGCGCGAGGGCCCGGCGGCCTCGGCCTTCGAGGTGAAGATCTCGACGACCTCGCCGTTCTCCAGGTTGCGCTCCAGCGCCACCAGGCGGCCGTTGACCCGGGCGCCGATGCAGCGGTTGCCGACCTCGGTGTGCACCGCGTACGCGAAGTCCACCGGCGTCGAGCCGACCGGCAGCGTGATCACCTCGCCCTTGGGCGTGAACACGAAGATCTCGCGGGTGGCCAGGTCGAAACGCAGCGACTCCAGGAACTCCCCGGGGTCGGCGGCCTCGCGCTGCCAGTCGAGCAGCTGCCGCATCCAGGCCATCTCGTCGACCTCGAGCGCCTTGCCGTTGTGGCTGCCGCGGGTCTCCTTGTAGCGCCAGTGCGCGGCGATGCCGTACTCGGCGGTGCGGTGCATGTCCCAGGTGCGGATCTGCACCTCGAGCGGCTTGCCGTCCGGGCCGATCACCGTGGTGTGCAGCGACTGGTAGACGCCGAAGCGGGGCTGCGCCACGTAGTCCTTGAAGCGGCCGGGCATGGGCTGCCAGAGCGCGTGCACGACGCCCATCGCGGCGTAGCAGTCGCGCACCTCGGGGACCAGGATGCGCACGCCCACCAGGTCGTGGATGTCGTCGAACTCGCGGCCGCGGACGATCATCTTCTGGTAGATCGAGTAGTAGTGCTTGGGCCGGCTCTCCACGCGGGCCTCGATGCTCGCGTCCGAGAGCTGCGCGGACAGCTGCTCGGTGACGCTGCGCAGGTACACGTCCCGCGACGGCGCGCGGTTGGCCACCAGGCGCACGATCTCGTCGTACTTCTTGGGGTGCAGGATGGCGAACGCCAGGTCCTCCAGCTCCCACTTGACGGTGGCCATGCCCAGGCGGTGCGCCAGCGGGGCGAGCACCTCCAGGGTCTCGCGGGCCTTGCGGGCCTGCTTCTCCGGCGGCAGGAAGCGCATGGTGCGCATGTTGTGCAGCCGGTCGGCGAGCTTGATGACCAGCACCCGGGGGTCGCGGGCCATGGCGATCACCATCTTGCGGATGGTCTCCGCCTCGGCGGCCGCGCCGAGCTTGACCTTGTCCAGCTTGGTGACGCCGTCGACGAGCTGGCAGACCTCGTCGCCGAAGTCGGCGGACAGGTCGGCGAGCGAGTAGTCGGTGTCCTCGACGGTGTCGTGCAGCAGCGCCGCGACCAGCGTCGTGGTGTCCATGCCCAGCTCGGCCAGGATGGTGGCCACGGCGAGCGGGTGCGTGATGTACGGGTCGCCGGACTTGCGCTTCTGGCCGCGGTGCTTGGCCTCGGCCATGTCGTAGGCGCGTTGCAGCAGGCCCAGGTCGGCCTTGGGGTGCAGCTCCCGGTGCACGGCGGCGAGCGGCTCCAGCACCTGTTTGACGGCGCTCGGACGCTGCGCGGTGATCCGGCGGGCGATGCGCGCGCGGACCCTCCTGGTGGCCGACGGCGGGCGCGGCGTGGCCCCGGTGACGTCCGTGGGCTCGACCGGCGTGCCGTTGACCGGCGCCGGTCGCACGCGGGGTACCGCGTCCACGGGTCGCACCTCTTGGCTCACACGCGCTCCACGACGTCGCCGGTTGAGACCCCGAGGATACGACCCCGGCTCGGCGGGACGTGACCCGCGCCTCGCCGGCGGAGCGAAATGTCACATCGAGCTACGGCGGGCTCAGAGCACGAGGTACGTGGTGAACGGCCGGTCGCCGAGCCGGTCGCGGCCGCCCAGGGCGGCGAGCTCGACGGCGACGGCCACCCCGGCGACCACGGCGCCGGCCGCCTCGACGAGCTGGCAGGCGGCCGCCATGGTGCCACCGGTGGCGAGCACGTCGTCCACCACGAGCACCCTGCGCCCGGCCGGCAGCACGCCGGCGGGAAGCTCCAGCGTGGCCGTGCCGTACTCCAGCTGGTAGTCGGCGCGGTGCGCCACGGCGGGCAGCTTGCCGGGCTTGCGCACGCAGATCAGGCCGAGGCCGAGGGTCCGTGCGATGGCCGCGCCGAGCACGAAGCCGCGGGCGTCGATGCCGAGGACGGCGTCGAAGCCCGCGGCACCGTTGCCGTTGCCGTTGCCGGTGCCCGCCTCCGCGACCATGGCCAGGGACCGGTCGACCAGGTCGTCGACCAGCTCGGTGAACGCCGCGGCGTCGGCCAGCACCGGGCTCAGGTCGCGGAAGACGATGCCGGGCTGCGGGAAGTCAGGGACGTCCCGCAGCAGCGACAGCACCCGGGAGAACAGACCTAGACCCTTCGCTTCTTGCCGCTCGGCCGGCCGGCCTTGCCGCTGGGGCGGGTCCGCCGCTGCGGCTGCGGTCCCGTCTTGCCGACCCGGGTGGGCACGCTCGCCGCGGCGGCCAGCGCGTTCTCCCGGCGCTGCTCCGCGGCGATCGACTCGTCGTCGGTGCCGGGCGGGGTGTCCTGCGGGGCGTCCGCCGCGGCCACGCCACCCTCGGCCGCCTTGCGGGCGACGTTGGCGCGGCGCTGCATGACCCGCTGGAACTGCTGCTGGTAGGCGGGCCGGCGCATGGTCAGGTCCACGACCACCGGCACGGCCAGCACGATCGAGGAGAACGCGCCGGCGATGATGCCGACCATCTGCACCAGCGCCAGGTCCTTCAGGGTGCCGACGCCGAGCAGGCCGACGCCGATCACCAGCAGGCCGATCACCGGCAGCACCGCGATGAGCGAGGTGTTGATCGAGCGCATCAGGGTCTGGTTGATGGCCAGGTTGGCCGCCTCGCCGTAGGTGCGCCTGGTCAGGCCCAGGATGCCCCGGGTGTTCTCCTGGACCTTGTCGAACACCACCACCGTGTCGTACAGCGAGAAGCCCAGGATGGTGAGCAGGCCGATGATCGTGGCCGGGCTGACCTCGAAGCCGACCAGCGAGTAGACGCCGGCGGTGAGCACCACGTCGTGCAGCAGGGCGATCAGCGCGCCCACCGCCATCGCGCGTTCGAAGTAGAACGCGATGAACAGGCTCACCATGATCAGGAACACCAGCAGGGCGACGAGCGCCTTCTGGCTGATCTCGCCGCCCCAGGACGCGCTCACCGCGCTGTCGCTGATCGCGGCCGTCGTGGGTTGCCCGTCCGAGGCGAGGGGCTTCAGATCCTCGGAGATGGCCGCCTTGAGGTCGACGACCTCCTCCGCCGTGAGCGTCTCGGAGCGCAGCAGCACGGTGGCGGCGTCGCCCTGGCCGACGATCTGGGTGGAGACGACCTCCTTGCCCAGGGTGGCGGTGAACACCTCCTCGGCCTGCTCGGTGGTGATGCGCTGGCCGTCGGCCGCGGCGACCGGGAACTGCAGCCGGGTGCCACCGACGAAGTCGATGCCCAGGTTGAAGCCCTTGAACACCATGGAGCCGATGCAGATCACCACCAGCAGGGCGGTGATCACGTACCACATCTTGCGGCGGCCGACGATGTCGAACGCCCCGGTGCCGGTGTAGAGGCGGGTGAACACACCACCCGGGGTCACCGGCAGGGTGTCGCCGGTGCTGTTCATGCTGACCACGTCAGGCCTCCTTCACGGCCGGGCCGCCCGGGGTGCCCGACCCGCGCTGCTTGGCGGCCATGCGCTGCACGGCGCCGAGGCCGGACATCGACGGGTGCGACAGGAACTTGTTGCGCGAGGCCAGCGCGACCAGCGGGTGCGTCACCAGGAACACGACCACCAGGTCGAGCACGGTGGACATGCCGAGGGTGAACGCGAAGCCCTTCACCTGGCCGACCGCGAGCACGTAGAGCACCGCGGCGGCCAGGAAGCTCACCGCGTCGGCGGACAGGATCGTGCGCCGCGCGCGGACCCAGCCGCGCGGCACCGCCGAGCGGAACGAGCGGCCGTCGCGGATCTCGTCCTTCAGTCGTTCGAAGAAGATGACGAACGAGTCCGCGGTGATGCCGATGGCCACGATGAAACCGGCGATGCCGGCGAGGTCCAGGGTGAAGCCGATCCAGCGGCCGAGCAGGATCAGCACCGCGTAGACCACGACGCCGGACAGCACCAGCGACAGGATCGTCAGCACGCCGAGCGCCCGGTAGTAGAACAGGCAGTAGACGAACACCAGCAGCAGGCCGATGCCGCCGGCGATCAGGCCGGCCCGCAGCGAGGCCAGGCCGAGGGTGGCCGACACGGTCTCCGACTCGGAGCTGTCGAACGACAGCGGCAGCGAGCCGTACTTGAGCACGTTGGCCAGGTCGGCGGCCGACTTCTGGGTGAACTGGCCGCTGATCTGGGTGGAGCCGCCGATGATGGCCTCGTTGATGTTCGGCGCCGAGACGACCTCGCCGTCCAGGGTGAACGCGGCGCGCTGGCCGACGTTGGCCGAGGTGAAGTCGCCCCAGATCCGGCTGCCCTCGCCGTCGAAGTCGAGGTTGATGACGTAGCCGGGGCCGGTCGGGTTGGCGCCCGAGATGGCGTTCTCGATGCGCTCGCCGTCCAGGAACGCCGGCTCCAGGATGTACTTCTCGTCGCCGGTCTGGGAGCAGGTGACGAGCGGCAGGTTCGGGTCGTCGTTGCCGACCAGCGGGTCCGGCTGGCTGCAGTCGAGCGCGGCGAGCGCGGCGGCCTGGATCTGCTGGTCGGTGCTCTGCCGGGTCTCCTTGGCCGCCCGGATCTCGGCGGCGACCTGCGGGTCGGCCGGCGCGTCGGGCACCGGGAGCAGGCTGGTCGGCGTCGTCGTGGTCGCGGCCGGGGCGCTGGTCGGCGCTGGTCGGCGCGGGACGGCCCGGCGCTACCATCGCGCCATGTCGCCCGACGCCGTCCC
>DASWTI010000681.1:0-15348 GCA_036402215.1 Pseudonocardiaceae bacterium | reverse complement strand
AGCGCGGCGGCCGTGGTCGCGTCGTCGGCGAGCAGCGCGGCGAGCACCGCCACCGGCAGCGCCCAGCGCCCGGCCGGCTGCGCGTCCAGGTACCGCACCTCCAGGTAGCGGCCGCACGGCCGGACCGGCGGGAAGAGCGTGGTCAGGTGGTAGTCCAGGTCGTCGGTGGTGGGCCGGGTGGGCAGGGCGCCGGCCACCCAGTCGGCGAACGTGCGGTCCGGCGGGGCGTGCCAGTCGTCGCCGCGGCGCACGCACAGCAGCGGCAGGTCGAGCGCGTGGCGGGCGTAGCCCGCGCCCGGGTGGGTGCGGCCGGTGAGGTCGACCGGCGGGTGGGCGGCGCGGCCGATGCCCGACCACAGGTGCAGCCGGGTGGAGGCGTGGCCGGTGGCGCCGCCGCCGAGCACCGCGGAGTTGGCGAACACCGCGGCCAGCACCGGGCCGGTGGCGTGCAGCGCGGCCCAGCGGAGCCCGGCCTGCCCGGCGGTGCCCACGTCCAGGGCGACCTGCTGGGCGGCGGTGCTGCACATCATGAGGTGACCGGACGGGCCCTCGCGGTGGTAGTGGTCGTGCATCGCGTCGTAGCGCGGCGAGCGGACCAGGCGCGACGGCGCGCGCACCGGGTCGGTGCCGGAGTGGAGGAGGCGCAGGCCGGCCTGTTCGAGGCGGCGGGTGAGGGCTTCGGTGTCGCCGGTGGCGACTGCCAGGAGCTCGGAGAGGCTCCGGCACGGCGGGGTGGAGATCTCCACCTGGCCGCCCGGCTCGACCGTGACGGTGGAGCCGGCGGGTAGTTCGTGGTGCGGGCTGTCGGGACGGATGGACCGTGGGGCGTGGTCGCCGAGCGCGTCGGCGAGCTGGGCGGCGTCGAGGGCTCCGCCGGGGTCGTGCGCGTGACACACGATCCATTCCAGCTCGACGCCGAGCCGTCGCGGTGGTCCGTGCTTGAAGCACACCGAGGCGACGTAGGCCTCGGCGGCCGCGCGGTCGTGGAGTTCGGCGGGCATGCGGACACTCCTTTCGCGTTTCCTCCGGGCGAAGCTACCCGAGGGCCCCGACGGTCGCCCGGCGATCGCGGACCCCGTTCGGGCGTCGTTCGCGGGCCGTTCCAGGACCGTTCGCGAGCCGGCTCGCGGAGGCCTCGCGGCCGCCTCGCGGAGGACTCACAGAGGGCTCGACGGCGGGGCTGCGCCGGGTTCACGGGTGCCTCCTGGCTGCCGGGGCGTCTCCACAGCCTGGGGCGAACGGACCGTTCGACCCGACCGGCGGGGCACATGGTCCATTCGTCCCAGGGGTCCCGGAGGTGGGCAGTGCGTCGTGGGCTTCGGGGACGTGCCCCGGGCCGGCGATCGCGGGGAGTGACGGGCGAGCGGGATTCCGGGGTTCCGGCGGTCGCCGGGAGTGACGGGCGGGCGGTCCGGGTGGCGTCCGGCGGTCGCGGGGGCGGGCGTGGCCCTTATGCTCGGCGCCATGCCACGGGTGAGTCAGGATCATCTCGACGCCCGCCGTCGGCAGATCCTCGCGGGGGCCCGGCTGTGCTTCGCGCGGTACGGGTACGAGGGCGCGACGGTACGGCGGCTCGAGGAGGCGACCGAGCTGTCCCGCGGGGCGATCTTCCACCACTTCAAGGACAAGGACTCGCTGTTCCTGGCGCTGGCCCGCGACGAGGCGCAGCGGATGGCCGACGTGGTGGCCGAGCAGGGCCTGGTGCAGGTGATGCGCGACCTGCTGACCGAGCCGGAGCAGAACGACTGGCTGGGCACGCGCCTGGAGGTGTCGCGGCGGCTGCGCACCGACCCGGAGTTCCGGGAGCGCTGGGCCGAGCAGTCCCGGGCGCTCACGGAGGCCACCCGGGACCGCCTGCGCCGCCAGGCCGACGCCGGCAAGCTGCGCGACGACGTGCCGGTGGAGGTGCTGGCCCGGTACCTGGAGCTGGCGCTGGAGGGCCTGGTGTCGCACCTGGCGATGGGCCGCCCGGCCGACGACCTGGAGCCGGTGCTCGACGTGGTCGAGTACAGCGTGCGGCGCCGGCCGTGAGGGTCCGCGTCGTCGGGGCCGGCGTGATCGGCCTGAGCTGCGCCGTGCGCCTGCGTGAGGCCGGCGCCGACGTCGAGGTGGTGGCCGAGCGGCGGGGCCCGGGCACGACGTCCGCGGTGGCCGCGGCCATGTGGTACCCGTACCACGTCGGGCCGCTCGACCAGGTGCGGACGTGGGGCCGGGCGACGCTGGCCGAGCTGACCGCGCTGGCCGGCGACCCGGCGACCGGGGTGACGGTGCGCCAGGGCGTGCAGCGGCTGCGGACGGCGGCGGAGTACCCCGGGTGGGCGTGCGACGTGCCCGGGTTCCGGGTGCTGGCCGAGCCGAGCTCGCGCTACGTCGGCGCGTGGTCGTTCGCCGCGCCGGTCGCCGACACCAGCGTGTACCTGGCGTGGCTGGGCGGGCGGCTGGCCGAGTTGGGCGGCGTAGTGCGCGAGGAGCGAGTGGCCTCCGAGGAGGAGGCACTGTCCGGCGTGGACGTCGCAGTGCTGGCCACCGGGGTCGGCGCCGGCGCGCTGCCGGGGGACGCGACGGTGACCGGTGGGCACGGCCAGGTGGTGCGGGTGCGGGCGCCGCGGGTGCGGACCTGGACGCTGGACCCGGAGCACCCCGAGGGCATGGTGTACGTGGTGCCGCGGCGCGACGACGTGGTGTGCGGCGGCATCGACGTGGAGCGGCCGGCGTCCGAGCCGCCCGGCGAGCCGGACCCCGCGGTGGCGGCGGCCATCCTGCGGCGGTGCGCCGCCGTGGTGCCGGAGCTGGCCGGGGCCCAGGTGCTGGGCCACGCGGTCGGCGTGCGGCCGCTGCGGCCGTCGGTGCGCCTGGAGCGGATCGGCGACATCGTGCACTGCTACGGGCACGGCGGCGCCGGGTTCACGCTGAGCTGGGGTTGCGCCGATCGGGTGCGAGACCTCGTACTGCCGTCGCGGGACGATCGGACGTCTTCGTTACACCCGGCGCACGAGTCGTCACGCTAGGCCTGTACGCCGCGCCAACGACGGGTTAGGTTCGACGAGCCTGGGCACCGACCCGGCTGAACTCGTGGGGTCCGTGTTCCGGCGTCCCTGCCGGTCGACCGCATCCCGGTCGTCACCGAAACGAGGTAAGCCCATGAAGCGTGCCCTCACCCGGGCGCCCGCGGCCGTGCTCACCGCCGGCCTGGCGCTGGCCGTGTTCGCCGCCCCGTCCGGGGCCGCGCCCACCACCGGCGCCGCACCACTCGTCACCTCGGCCCCCGGCGCCGTCACCGCCGCCGAGATCAAGGCCGTCACCGACTTCTGGACGCCCGAGCGGATGCGCTCGGCCACCCCGCTGGACGCCATCACCGTGTCCCCCGGCGACCTCCGGCGCGTCACCGCCGGCGCACCGTCGACCGTCGCGCCGTCCGCGCCCGGCGTGCAGGCCTTCCCGCACGGCGGCGGCCCCTGGACCGGTGGCGGCGCCGTCGTCACCACGGCGGGCCGCGTCTTCTTCACCTACCAGGGCCGGACCGCCTCGTGCTCCGGCAACGCCGTGACCAGCGCGAACAAGAGCACCGTCATGACCGCCGGCCACTGCGTGAAGCTCGACGGCGCCTTCCACACCAACTTCGCCTTCGCCCCGGCCTACAACAACGGCAACGCCCCGTACGGCACCTGGACCGCCCGCCTCACCCGGGCGACACCCCAGTGGGTGGCCAGCGAGGACATCAACTACGACATCGGCGCGGCCGTGATGAACACCCTCAACGGTCAGTCCCTCACCGACGTGGTCGGCGGGCAGGGCCTCGCGTTCAACGGCTCGCGGGCGCAGAACATGTACGCCTTCGGCTGGCCGGCCGCGGCGCCGTACGACGGCACCCGGATGATCTACTGCAGCGGCCGCACGTTCAGCGCCTTCATCAGCTCCGGCGTGGGCATGACCTGCAACATGACCGGCGGCTCCAGCGGCGGCCCCTGGTTCGTCAACTTCAGCGAGGCGACCGGCACCGGCCTGGTGAACTCGGTGAACAGCTACAAGATCAACTTCTTCCCGAACTGGATGTTCGGCCCCTACTTCGGCGCCGACGCCCAGACGCTGTACAACACCGCGCAGGCCCTCTGACCCGCGCCATCCCGGCTGCCCGCCCCGGACCCCGCCACCTCCACGGGGCCCGGGGCGGGCACCACGTCGTCAGGGCTCGGGGCCGTCAGTTGCCGGACGAGACGCTGCTCTCGATCACGCACTCCGAGCACGGCGACTCCCGGCACCCGGCGCTGCGCGTGCCGGCGGCGGCGGGAGCGTCGACGGCCCCGGCGGCGGAGTGAACACCGCCCCGGGCCGGTGGCCAACGGCACCAACGGCTCGGCGACCGGCACCCGCCACCGCACGCCCCGCACCGCACCGCACCGCAGTACCCCGCTACCCCGCTACCCCGGCACCCCGGCACCCCGGCACCCCGGCACCCCGGCACCCCGGCACCCCGGCACCCCGGCACCCCGGCACCCCGGCACCCCGAGGAGCGTCCTCCAGCTCATCCGCGGACCGGATGGGCTGGCTCGCAGGTAGGGCGAATGGACCACTTGCCCGGTCGGTGCGTGCGAATGCTCCATTCGCTCCAGCTCTGAGGGCGCCCGGCACCCACCGGCAGCGGCAGCAGCCCTGGCCGCGCCCGGCGCTGGGGCTGGAGCTGGCCTGGGGCCGGGACTGAGACTGGGGCCGGGCCGGGGGCTGGGCCTCCGGCTGGCCCTGGCCCTGGCCCTGGGGCTGGGGCTGGGGCTGGGGCTGGGGCTGGGGCTGGGGTGTAGCAGGTTGACCCGGCGTGGGTGCGTCCTCGGCGTGGTGCGCTCGCGGGCACGCTCCGGGATGGTGGCCTGCTCCTGGCGCCGTCGGTGGCCGGCAGGAGGGCCAGAGTGGCCGTACCGCCGCGGCGAGTCCGGTCACCGTTCCCGCGCTCACCGGCGGTCCCGGCGATGAACCGTCGTCGTCACGCACAACCAGCCCGGAGGGCAGGGCTGATCACCGCGATCGGCACCACGCCGGCCAACCCGAACCTGGTCTACGCCGGCACCGACAGCGGCCTGATGTGGGTCACGGGCCGCCCGAACCAACCGGGCGGCCCGTTCACGTGGCGACGGCCGTCGCGGGCGGTGTCAGGCGGCCACCGGCTCGGTGTCGGAGAACTGGGTGCGGTAGAGGTCGGCGTAGCGGCCGCCTGCGGCGAGGAGTTCGGCGTGGGTGCCGCGTTCGGCGATGCGGCCGTCCTCGATGACGAGGATCTGGTCGGCGGCGCGGATGGTGGACAGGCGGTGGGCGATCACCAGGGCGGTGCGGTCCGCCAGGGCCTCGGTGAGCGCGGCCTGGACGGCGGCCTCGGACTCGGAGTCGAGGTGTGCGGTGGCCTCGTCCAGCACGACGACGGCGGGGCGGGCCAGGAGCAGCCGGGCGATGGTGAGGCGCTGGCGCTCGCCGCCGGACAGGCGGTAGCCGCGCTCGCCGACCACGGTGTCGAGGCCGTCGGGCAGGGACCGGATGAGCGACTCCAGCCGGGCCCGGCGCAGCGCCTGCCACAGCTCGTCCTCGGTCGCCTCGGGGGCGGCGTAGCGGAGGTTGGCGCCGATCGTGTCGTGGAACAGGTGACCGTCCTGGGTCACCACGCCCACGGTGCGCCGCAGGTCCTCGAACGACAGGTCGCGCACGTCCACGCCGGACAGCCGGACCGCGCCGGAGTCCACGTCGTACAGCCGCGGCACGAGCGCCGCGATGGTGGACTTGCCGGCGCCGGACGGGCCGACGAGGGCGACGAGCTGGCCGGGCTCCGCACGGAACGACACGCCGTGCAGGACCTCCTCGCCGCCGCGCTGGTCGAGCACCGCCACCTCCTCCAGGGAGGCCAGCGACACCTGCTCGGCCGAGGGGTAGCCGAAGCGCACGTCGTCCAGTTCGACGGACACCCCGCCGGCCGGCAGCTCACGGGTGCGCGGCCGCTCGCGGATGAGCGGCGGCAGGTCCAGCACCTCGAACACGCGCTGGAACGAGACGAGCGCCGTCATGATGTCCACCCGGGCGTTGGCGAGCTGGGTGAGCGGCCCGTACAGCCGCGTGATGAGCAGCGCGAGCGTCACCACGGTGCCCGCCTCCAGGCTGCCGCCGAGCGCGAACCAGCCGCCCAGGCCGTAGACGAGCGCGAGCGCCAGCGAGGACACCAGGGTGAGCGCGGTGAGGAAGACGCGGGTGAGCATGGACATGCGGATGCCGATGTCGCGCACGCGCCCGGCCCGCGCGCCGAACTCGTCGGCCTCCTCGTCGGGCCGCCCGAACAGCTTGACGAGCGTGGCCCCCGGCGCGGAGAAGCGCTCGGTCATCTGCGTCGTCATGGACGCGTTGAGCCGCGCGGACTCGTGCGACAGGTCGGCCATCCGCGCGCCCATCCAGCGCGTCGGCAGCACGAACACCGGCAGCAGCAGGAGCGCGAGCGCGGTGATCTGCCAGGACAGCGTGGCCATCACGACGAGCGTCAGCAGCACCTGGATGAGGTTGGTGACCAGGCCGGACAACGTCGAGGTGAACGCCCGCTGCGCGCCGATCACGTCGCTGTTCAGCCGGCTCACCAGGGCGCCGGTGCGGGTCCGGGTGAAGAAGGCGACCGGCATCCGCTGCACGTGCCGGAACACGGCGCGGCGCAGGTCGTAGATCAGGCCCTCGCCGATGCGCGAGGAGTACCAGCGCTCGGCGAGCCCGAGCAGGCCGTCCACCAGCGCCAGCGCGGCGATGAGCAGCGCCAGGACGATGACGACCGCGGCCGCGCGGCCCTGCACGATCGCGTCCACCACCCGGCCGGCGAGCACCGGCCCGGCCACGGCGAGCGCGGCGGACACCACGGTCAGCGCGCCGAACACCGCGAGCGCCCCCCAGTAGGGCCGCGCGAACCGCACGATGCGGCCGAACGTGCCCTTCGCGATCGAGCGTGGCGCGTCCTTGCGCTTCATGGCGCCGCGCAGCACGCTCCAGCTGCCTTCCATGCGATCACTCCCTCACCCGCGCCACCGGGACGCGGCCCCCGTCTCGGATCCGTCGTCGATTACAACATTACGAAGCCCCTCCCCCATTCCCCCGCGGCACGATCTGCCGCACGGACAGCCAAGCACCGCGCACCGACAGTTCCACCGCCCGCTCCGGCCGGCGTGCGGTCGTTAGGGTGATCTCGGTGGAGGCCGGGCGACGGGGGGTTGGCGTGCGGGGCGCGCGGGGGGACGTGGTGCTGTACGCGGCCTGCGCGGTGCTCGCGGCCGGCCTGGCGGTGGTGACGATCTACCACGGGCACCGCCTGTGGGGCGTCGCGGCCGCGGTGGCGTACGCGGGCGGCGCCCTCGCCTCGCTGGCGGCCCGCGGCCGCGACGACCCCCGGACCAGGGCGGTGATCGCCGCGGCGGTGTTCGTGCTGGCCGCGCTGGTGCCGCTGGTGATCCTGGTCGTGCAGCGGGTGCACGGCGTGCCGTGGAGCGCGCAGCCCGAGGTGGACGTGGTGGAGCGGATGGCCGCGCTGCTGCTGGACACCGGCTCGCCCTACGCCGATGTGCACGCGCTCGGGCGCCCCGCCGGCTTCGAGGACTACACGCCGTACCTGCCCGCGATGGCGGTGTTCGGCGTGCCGCACGCGCTGCTGCCGGGCGGCGTGACGGACGCCCGGCTGGTGTTCGCCGCGTGCGCCGCCGCGCTGGTCGCGCTGGCCCTGCGCACGGCACGCCGGCCGGCCCACCACCGGACGACCACGGACACGCCCGGGCAGGGAGGCACCTCGGCCGCGGTGCCGGTGCGGGCGGTGCAGCTCGTGGCGGTGCTGCCGGCCACCACGCTCACGCTGGCCACCGGGGGGGACGACCTGCCGGTGCTGGCGCTGCTGCTGGTGGTGCTGGCCGCCGCGCACGCCCGGCACCGGTGGCTCGCCGCGCTGGCCGGCGGGCTGGCGCTGGGCATGAAGCTCACCGCCGTGCCGGTGCTGCTGGTGGTGGGAGTCCTGCTCTGGGTGCGCGACGGCCGCGGCACCGCCGTCCGGTTCGGCGCCGCCACGCTCGGCCTGGGCGCCGCGCTCGTGCTGCCGGCCGCGCTGATGACCCCCCACGAGCTCGTGGAACACGTGATCCACTTCCCGGCCGGTCTCACCGGCGTGGACTCGCCGGCCGCCAGCCCGCTGCCCGGTTACCTGATCGCGAGCACCGGTGACGCGGGGCGCGCGGTGGCGCTGGGCCTGCTGGCCGTGGCGGCGCTGGCCGTGCTGGCCTGGGTGCTGCGCCGGCCGCCGAGGACCGCCGCCGCGGCCGCCGAGCGGGCGGCGGCCGGGCTCGCGGCCGCCATGCTGCTCATGCCGGCGACGCGCTTCGGCTACCTGGTCTACCCGCTGGTGCTGTTCGGGGCCGCACTCGCGCTGCGCGCATTCGAGAGGTCGTTCGCAATGCGAAGAATGCCGCCTGAATCGGCGACCCTCGACCGCGGGGGGACGGCACCCGCGGTCGAATAGGCCGAGAGAAGATTACTTCTTCTTGGTCCTGGTGGCCCCACCCCGCCCGCGCAGGGTGACGCCGGATTCGCTGAGTACCCGGTGCACGAACCCGTAGGAACGACCGGTGGACTCGGCGAGGGCACGTATGCTCGCGCCCTTTTCGTACTTCTTCTTCAGGTCCGCGGCGAGCTTGTCCCGCGCGGTACCGGTGATCCGCATGCCCTTCTTGAGGTCGGCCACGTCGTACCACCCTCCGAATAGAACGGGTCGAGATGGTGCAGGGAGTCCGGCGCAGGATCGGCCGGGCATGATCGTCGATGATCGATCACCATGCCACGATACGCCAGACGATCAACCCCCCGGATCGCCGAACGGTCGCCGGCCGGTACCTCCCGACGCCCGAGTGGCCCAATCCGGAACTCAGTCAGCCGAACCCGGATGATCTCACGCGAGCTGGACAAGCTCGAGGTAATCGGGCGACCAGTGGTCCTCGGTTCCATCCGGCAACACGATCACCCGATCGGGCGCAAGGGCCTCGACCGCGCCCGGATCATGGGTCACCAGGACGACGGCCCCGCGGAAGGTGCCGAGCGCGTCGAGAACCCGTTCCCGGCTCGCCGGGTCGAGGTTGTTGGTCGGCTCGTCGAGCAGCAGGACGTTGGCCGCGGAGGAGACCAGCCCGGCCAGCGCGAGCCGCGTCTTCTCGCCGCCGGACAGGGTGCCGGCCGGCTGGTCGAGCTGCTCGCCGGTGAACAGGAACCCGCCGAGGAGGTTGCGCAGCTGCTGCTCGCCGGCGTCCGGCGCGGCGTGCCGCACGTTCTCCCAGACGGTGGCGGACAGGTCGAGCGTCTCGTGCTCCTGGGCGTAGTAGCCGATCCGCAGGCCGTGCCCGGGCAGCACCTCGCCGGCGTCCGGCTGCTCCAGGCCGCCGAGCACGCGCAGCAGCGTGGTCTTGCCGGCGCCGTTGAGCCCCAGCACCACGACCCGGCTGCCGCGGTCCACGGCGAGGTCGACGCCGGCGAAGACCTCCAGTGAGCCGTAGGACTTGGCCAGGCCCTGGGCGGTGAGCGGGGTGCGGCCGCACGGCGCCGGGTCCGGGAAGCGGATGCGCGCGACCTTGTCCCGCTGCCGCTCCTCGGCCAGGCCGGACAGCAGGCGCTCGGCACGGCGGGCCATGTTCTGCGCAGCCACCGCCTTGGTGGCCTTGGCGCGCATCTTGTCGGCCTGGGCGAGCAGCGCGCCGGCCTTCTTCTCGGCGTTGGCGCGCTCCCGGCGGCGGCGCCGCTCGTCGGCCGCGCGCGCCTCCAGGTAGCGCTCCCAGCCGACGTTGTAGACGTCGACCTCGCCGCGCGTGGCGTCCAGCACCCAGACCTTGTTGACCACGGCGGCCAGCAGCTCGACGTCGTGGCTGATCACCACGAGCCCGCCGTCGTGGCCGGTCAGGAAGGTGCGCAGCCAGCCGATCGAGTCGGCGTCCAGGTGGTTGGTCGGCTCGTCCAGCAGCAGCGTGGTGCCGGAGCGGCCGGCCACACCGTGGTCGGCGGCGGCGAACAGGATGCGGGCCAGCTCCACGCGGCGGCGCTGGCCGCCGGAGAGCGTGGCGAGCGACTGGCCGAGGGCGCGCTCCGGCAGGCCGAGGTTCGCGCAGATGCGCGCCGCCTCGGACTCCGCCGCGTAGCCGCCGAGGGCGCTGAACCGCTCCTCCAGCCGCCCGTAGCGGCGCACCGCGGCGTCCCGGTCGCGGTCGTCGGCCAGCTCGGCCATCGCGGACTGGGTCTTCTCCATCTCGCGCAGCAGCTCGTCCAGACCGCGCGCGGACAGCACCCGGTCCTTGGCGAGCGTGGACAGGTCGCCCTCGCGGGGGTCCTGCGGCAGGTAGCCGACCTCGCCCGCGCGGCGCAGCTGGCCGCCGTACGGCAGCGCCTCGCCCGCCAGCACGCGCAGCGTCGTGGTCTTGCCGGCGCCGTTGCGGCCGACCAGGCCGATCCGGTCGCCCGGCTGCACGCGCAGCGTGGCGTCGGACAGCAGGATGCGGGAGCCGGCACGCAGTTCCAGCTCGGTTGCAGTGATCACAGGGATGCTCCGGGAGTGGTGGTCCGATGGGCGGCCGTCATCTGCCCACCTGCCGTGACCGGTGGGCCGCCGCGCACCTCAGCTCGCTCGAACCACGTCCACCAGGCTACCCGGTCGCGCCACTCAGTTCGGCCGCCGCCCCACGTACACCGCCTCCACGGACAACAGCTCCAGGTCGCGGCGGTGCCCGAGCCACGCCGCGTCCGCCGGGTCGAGCAGCCGCCCCCAGGCGTCCGCGTCGGCGGCGTCCAGCCGGTCCGCGGCACGCTCCACCCGCCCCGCCAGGCGGTGCAGCACGAACTCCCGGTCGGCGTCCGCGAGCGGCGACGGCCGTTGCAGCAGGTACGCGCGCATCGTCACGTCCACCAGGCCGGCCGCGCGCAGCAGCTCCGGCCAGCCGCGGGTCTCGCGCACCGAGCCGGGCAGTCCGGCCCGCATGGCGGCGAACCAGCGGTCGTGCGCGACGTCCAGCCGTCCCTCCAGCCCGTGTTCGCCCACGCCGACGTCCGCGGGCAGGGAGCGGGCGGGCATTCCGCCCTCGGCGACGGCGAGCAGCCCGCCCGGGCGCAGGGCCGCCGCCAGGCCGGCCACCGCGGCGGCCTGGTCACCGGCGTGGTGCACGACGTGCCCCGCCCACACCAGGTCCACCGGCTCGGGAAGGACGCCCGGCAGGTCGGCCAGCTCCGCCCGCACGGTGCGCACGGCGCCGTGCCCGAGCTCGGCGGCGCGGTCGCCGACCAGGCGCAGCAGCGCGTCCTCGCGGTCCACGGCGTACACCGTGGCGCCGCGGCCGGCCAGCAGCAGCGTCATCTCCCCCGCCCCGCACCCCACGTCGGCGGCCACCGCGTGCGGGGGCAGCGGCAGCTCCGCGGCGATCCGGGCGGTCACCTCCGAGCGGACCCGCCCGCCGCGAACGAGCTCCTCGGCGTGCGCGGCGAAGTCGATGTCCGGGGTGTGCTGGTGGCTCATGGAAGTATCGTCCGGCACCATGACCGACGCCGGCACCGCCACCCCACTCACCCGCCTCGACGGCCGGGCAGCGCTGGTCACCGGCGCGAGCCGCGGCATCGGCCTGGCGATCGCCGCCGAGCTGCTCGCCGCGGGTGCCCGCGTGACCATCACCGCGCGCAAGGAGGAGACGCTGCGCGCCGCCGCCGAGGAACTGGCCGCCGGGGTGCCGGACGGCGCGGCCCGGGTGTGCGCCGTGGCCGGCAACGCGGGCGACGCGGCGCACCGCGCGGACGCGGTGGCGCGCACCGTCGAGGCGTTCGGGCGGCTGGACGTGCTGGTCAACAACACCGGCATCAACCCCACGTACGGCTCGCTCATGGAGACCGACCTGGACGCGTTCCGCAAGCTGCTGGACACCAACGTGGTGGCCGCGCTCGGGTTCGTGCAGCAGGCCTGGCACGCCTGGATGGCGGAGCACGGCGGCGCGGTGGTCAACATCGCCTCGGTGGCCGGGCTGCGGTCCAGCGGCGTGATCAGCGCGTACGGGGCGTCGAAGGCGGCGCTCATCCGGCTCACCGAGGAGCTGGCCTGGCAGCTCGGCCCGTCGGTGCGGGTGAACGCGGTGGCGCCGGCCGTGGTGAAGACCCGCTTCGCCACCGCGCTGTACGCCGACGACGAGGAGGGCACGGCGGCCGCGTACCCGATGAAGCGGCTGGGCGAGCCGGTGGACGTGGCCCGGCTGGTCGCGTTCCTGGTGAGCGACGCGGCGTCCTGGATCAGCGGCGAGACCGTCCGGGTGGACGGCGGCCTGCTGGCCACGGGGACGCTGGGCTGAGGCCGTTCGGCCCCTTCCGGGCGTGACCGCTTGTCACGTTACTCACCGGTACCTTACCTTGCTGTGACCGGGTGGTGACGCGACTCACAGTCGCGCGAGCAGCGAGGAGCCGGCCGTGGCGCGTTCCTGGATTCGTCGGGCGGCGGCGACGGTGCTGGTCACCGCGGGCCTCGTGGCCGGGTCGGCCGCCGTGACCACCGGGACGGCCGCGGCCGTGACCCCGGACCCGGTGATCATCGTCAACGGCACCGGCGGGCCGGCGTTCTACTACGAGCCGCTCAGGGCCAGGCTGCAGGCTGCGGGGTACCGGGCGTGGATCTTCCAGCTCACGAACCTGGGCCTCGGCGACATCCGCGGCACCAGCCGCGACCTGGCGGCGTTCGTCGCCTCGGTGCGGGCCCAGACCGGCGCGGCGAAGGTGGATCTGGTCGGCCACTCGCAGGGCGGGCTGGTGGCCCGGCAGTACGTGAAGTACGACGGCGGCGCGTCGACCGTGGACAGCCTGGTCATGTTCGGCACGCCCAACCACGGCACGCTCGCGGCGAACCTGGCGCGGCTGTTCACGGCCGGCACCTGCGTCGGCATCGTGGCCTGTCAGCAGATGACCGTCGGTTCGGCGTTCCTGGCCGAGCTGAACGCCGGCGACGACACCATCGGCGGGGTGCGCTACACGAGCTTCTACACGGTGTACGACGAGGTGGTCTTCCCGTACACCACGTCGGCGCTGGACGACGGCGCGACCAACGTGCGGATCCAGTCGCAGTGCCCGCTGCGCTACCTGGAGCACGTGGCCGGCATTCACGACGGCACGCTGTTCTCCGGCATCGCCGACGCGCTGGCCGGACGCTCGATCACGCTGGACTGCTTCGCCTGGTGAGGCCCCCCGTGGCGACGGTGACTCAGCCGCGCAGCCGTACCCGCGGGTCGAGCACCGCGTAGCCGATGTCCGCCAGCAGGTTGCAGACGATCACGAACACGCCGCTCACCATCATCAGCGCCAGGATCAGGAACGGCTCGCGGTAGGTCACGGCCTCCACCAGCAGCCGTCCGGTACCCGGCCAGGCGAACACCGTCTCGGTTATCACCGCACCGGCCAGCAGCCCGCCGAGGCCGAGGGTGACCACCGTGCAGATCGGCAGCAGCGCCACGCGCAGAGCGTGCAGCAGCACCACGCGGGCCTGTGACAGGCCCTTCGCCCGCGCGGTGCGCACGTAGTCGGACTCCAGCACGTCGAACATGGCGGCCCGCTGGTAGCGGCTGTAGCCGGCGAACTGCAGCGCCACCAGGCACAGCGTGGGCATCAGGAACGTGCCGCTGTACTGGTACACCTGGTCGGCGAACCCGCCCTCGAAGCCGCCGTCGGGCGGGCCGGCCGTGCGCAGCCAGCGGCCGAGCCCGGCCGCCTCCAGCAGGTCGTTGAACCGGATGCCGGCTTCCTTGACCATGAGCGCGAGGCAGAACATCGGCATGGAGAACATCAGGAACGCCAGGCCGGTGACACCGTGGTCGGTGATCGAGTACTGGCGCACGGCGCTCAGCACGCCGACGGCCACGCCGAGGACGAGCGCGATGAGCTCGGCGCCGAGCACCAGACGCACGCTCACCCAAGAGGCGCGGGTGACGGCGTCGCGGACGTCCACGGTGCCGCGGCCCGGCGTGACCGTGGTGCCCCAGTCGCCGCGCACGAAGTCGGTGGCCCAGCTCTCGTAACGCACCAGGAAGGGCTTGTCGAGGCCGATGCGCTGCTCGGCCGCCGCGATCTGCGCGGGGGTGGGCTGCGGCACTCTCAGCCGGTACTCCCCCAGCGGATCACCCATCGCCGTGGTGAGGGCGAACGCCAGGAACGAGGCGGCCACCAGCAGCGGGATCGAGACGAGCACCCGCCGTACCACGTACACCAGCATCTGGGGCTCCCCTCACCAGACCGGGCATCAACCGTACGGCCGGGCCGGTGACAGCGGGCTCACGGCGCGGCCTCGGATCGGTGACGCCGGCGCGGACCGGCGCCCGTTCAGGTGGGCTTCAGGGCACCGGCCTACGGTCGGGGGGTGGCTGAGCGCGACGTGGTCCGGCGGCTGCTGGAGCGGGTGGGGCTGGGGCCCCGGCCCGGTGAGCTGGAACGGGCGCTCGCGGCCGGTCCGGGGGCCACCCTGGACGGGCTGCTGACCGCCGCCCCGGACGGCCCGGCGGCACCGGCGGTGCGCTCCTACGACCGCGAGGACCGGGAGGCGCTGCGGGCCGGCCTGGCGGCGCTGCGCCGCTGGTGGCTCGGGCGCATGGTGGCCACCGCGGCGCCGTTCCCGGAGCGGCTCACGTTCTTCTGGCACGGCCACTTCGCCACGTCCGCCCGCACGGTGCGCGACGCGCGGCTGATGCTCGTCCAGCACGAGACGCTGCGCGCGCTGGGCGGTGGGCCGTTCCGGCCGCTGGTGGCGGCGCTGGCCGTGGACCCGGCGATGCTGGTGTGGCTCGACGGGGGGCGCAACCGGCGCGGACGGCCCAACGAGAACCTGGCGCGCGAGCTGATGGAGCTGTTCACGCTGGGCGTCGGCCACTACTCGGAGCGGGACGTGCGGGAGGCCGCCCGGGCGCTCACCGGCTGGGAGGTGGACCGGGCGGCCGGCACCGCCACGCTGCGCGCCCGGCGGCACGACGACGGCGTGAAGACGGTGCTCGGGGTGAGCGGGCGGCTCGGCGTGGACGAGCTGGTGGACCTGCTGGTGGCGCGCCCGGAGTGCCCGCGGTTCCTGGCCGGGCGGTTCTGGCTGCGGTTCGTCTCGGACACCCCGCCGCCGCCCGGACGGCTGGACGAGCTGGCGGCCCGCGCCACCACGACCACCGAGCTGCTGCGCGCCGTGGTGACCGCGCCGGAGTTCGGCGACCCGGCGTCGGTGCTGGTGCGCCAGCCGGTGGAGTGGCTGGTGGCGGCGTTGCGGGCGCTGGGCGCGACGGCGCCGCCGGACGGGGCGGACCGCGGCCTGGCCGGGCTGGGGCAGGTGCT
>DASWTI010000680.1:0-3511 GCA_036402215.1 Pseudonocardiaceae bacterium | reverse complement strand
GTAGAGCGCCAGCAGCTCCATGAGCAGCGAGTGGTGGCTCCAGCCGTCGAGCACGGCGTGGCACTCGGTGAGCGTCAGCCACCAGGAGCCGTCGCCGGCCGCGGTGGCGCACAGCCGGATGAGCGGCGGGGTGTCCAGGTCGAACAGCCGCGCCCGCTCGGCGGCCATCACCGCGCGCAGGTCGGCCTCCAGCTCGGCCGCGCCCAGCCCGGCGGCGGACCGCACGGTCACCTCGGGGACGGCGGCGGCGTGCACCAGCTGCACCGGCTCCGAGCAGCCGGTGAGCGTGAAGGTCGTGCGCAGCACCTCGTGCCGGGCGACGACCTCGGCGGCCGCGGCCCGCAGCGCCGCCGCGTCGAGCGGCCGCTCGTCGGGGATCCGGAACGAGGTGGTGTTGTGGTAGTGGTTGCGGCCGTCGTCGGCCAGCATCTCGACGAGCATGCCGAGCTGCGACTGGGTCACCGGGTAGGCGTCCACCAGGCCGTCCGGCAGCAGCGCCCGGTCGGCCTCGGAGAGCTGGGCGAACGGCGCCACCGGGGTGGGCGCCTCGGCGGGCGCCGGGCGGCCGGTCAGGTACTCGGCCAGCTCGGCGACGGTGCGCCGCTCGAACACGTCGCGCACCGACACGTCCAGCCCGCGGGCGCGCAGCGCGCCGGCCAGCGCCACCGCGCTCACCGACTCGCCGCCGACCTCGAAGAAGCTGTCGTCCACGCCGACCCGGTCCAGGCCGAGCACCTCGGCCCAGGCCGCGGCGACGCGCTCCTCGGTGGGCGTGCGCGGCGCGACGTGGGCGCGCCCGGAGGCGGTGGCCTCCCGGTCCGGCGACGGCAGCGCGCGCCGGTCCAGCTTGCCGTTCGGCGTGAGCGGCAGCCGGGTGAGCGCCACGAACGCCGACGGGATCATGTACTCGGGCAGCGTGCGGGCCAGCGCGGCGCGCAACCGGCCGGGGCGCGGCTGCCGCTCCCCGGCGGCGGGCACCGCGTAGGCGACCAGGCGGCGGTCGCCCGGGGTGTCCTCGCGGACCACGACGACGGCGGCGGCGATGCCGTCGACGGCGAGCAGCGCGGCCTCGATCTCGCCCAGCTCGATGCGGTGGCCGCGGATCTTCACCTGGTCGTCGATGCGGCCGACGAACTCCAGCGACCCGTCGGCGCGGCGGCGGGCCAGGTCACCGCTGCGGTAGAGCCGGGTACCGGGCGGGCCGTACGGGTCCGGCACGAAGCGGTCGGCGGTGAGGGCCGGGCGGCCGTGGTACCCGGTGGCCACGCCAGGACCGCCGACGTGGATCTCGCCGGGCACGCCGATCGGCACCGGGCGGCCGTTGCGGTCCAGCAGGTGCACCCGCAGGTCGGCGAGCGGCACACCCACCGGGCTCGGGCCGACGGTGGCCACGTCGGCCTCGGTGACGCGATGGAACGTGGTGTGCACCGTGGTCTCGGTGATGCCGTACATGTTGACCAGCGCCACCCGGTCCGGCCCCAGGCGCTCCGTCCACGGCCGCAGGTCCGCCGGGTCCAGCCGCTCCCCGCCGAAGGTCACCGCGCGCAGCGCCAGCCGGTCGATCGCCGGGTCGCCCTCGGCGGCCAGCCGCACCAGGCGGGCGAACGCGGTGGGCGTCTGGTTGAGCACCGTCACGCCGCGGTCGGCGAGCAGCTCCAGCAGCTCGTCGGGGGCACGCAGCACGTCGTGCGGCACCACGACCAGCCGGCCGCCGTGGGCGAGCGCGCCCCACAGCTCCCACACCGACATGTCGAACGCGTAGGAGTGCACGAGCGCCCAGACGTCGTGCTCGTCCTGGCGCAGCCACGGGTGGGCGGCCTCCAGGAGCCGCCGCACGTTGAGGTGGGTCAGGCACACCCCCTTCGGGGTGCCGGTCGACCCCGAGGTGTACATGACGTAGATCGGGTCGTGCGCCGAGACGCCGGTGTCCGGCGCGGTGCCGGGGTACGCCGTGAGGTCCACCGCCGCCGGGTCCACGACGGTGCCGTCGTACCCGTCGAGCAGCGCGGCGCGCCCGGGGTCGGCCAGCACCACGCGCGCGCCGGCGTCGGACAGCATGAAGCGCAGCCGCCGCGCGGGCTGCGCATCGTCCAGCGGCAGGTAGGCGGCGCCGGCGCCGAGCACGGCGAGCAGCGCGGTGACCAGCCCGGCGTCGCGGTCCAGGCACACGCCCACCAGGTCGCCGCGGCGCACGCCGAGGACGCGCAGGTGGTGGGCCAGCCGGTTCGCCCGGGCGGCCAGCTCGCCGTAGGAGAGCGTGGTGTCCCCGGCGAGCACCGCGACGGCGTCCGGGGTGGCGGCGGCGCGCGCCAGGAACAGCTCGTGCATCGGGGTGTCGCCGACCGCCCCGGGGTCCGCGCCCGGCCGGACGAGCACCGCCAGCTCGGCGTCGTCCAGGATGCGCAGCGCGCCGACCGGGGTGCCCGGCTCGGCCACGGCGTGCTCCAGCAGCCGCCGCAGGTGGCCGGCCATCCGGGCGACGGTGGCCCGGTCGAACAGCGCGGTGGCGTACTCGAGCTGGCCGCGCAGGCCGCCGTCGGCGGAGTCCTCGACGTGCAGCGTGAGGTCGACCTTGGCGATCTGCGAGGCCGACCAGCGCTCGTCCACCGTGACGCCGCCCGGCCAGGCGCGGCCGCTCCGGTCCTCGTGCACCGCGAAGGCCACCTGGTAGAGCGGTGTCCGGGACAGGTCGCGCTCCGGCTGCAGCTCGTCCACCAGCAGGGCGAACGGCGTCTCCTGGTGGTCGAGCACGTCGAGCACGGCGGCGCGGTTGGCGGCCAGCAGCTCGGTGAACGCGGGGTCGCCGGCCCAGCGGCCGCGCAGCACCAGGCTGTTGATGCCGTAGCCGATGAGCCCGCGCAGCTCCGGGCGGGTACGCGCGGAGACCACGGTGCCGACCGGGATGTCGGTGCCACCGGTGTGCCGGGAGAGCAGCGCCTGCCACGCGGTGAGCAGCGCGACGAAGAGCGTCACGCCCCGCTCGGCGGCCAGCGCGCGCACCCCGGCGGCCAGCCCGGCCGGCAGCTCGAACGGCACCGACGCGCCGTGCCAGTCGCGCGCGGGCGGCCGGGGCCGGTCGGTGGGCAGGTCGAGGGTGGGCAGCCCGGCGAGCCGCTCCCGCCAGTGGTCGAGGTGGCCGCGCAGCCGCTCACCTGCCACCTCGGCGCGCTGCCAGGCGGCGAAGTCGGCGTACTGGACGGCGGCCGGCGGCGGCTGCTCGGCGCCGGTGAGCGCGGCGCCGTAGCGGCGGCCCAGCTCGTCCACCAGCACCCCGGTGGACCACGCGTCGCTCGCGATGTGGTGGGTCACCACGACCAGCAGGTGCTCGTCGCCCGCGCGCACCAAGGTGGCCCGGACCGGCCACTCGCGCTCCAGGTCGAAGCCCGTGGTGGACTCGCGCTCCACCAGGGCGGCCACCACCGCGTCGGTGGCCGCGTCAGTGGCCGTGTCGCCGGCCGTGTCGCCGGCCGCGTCGCCGGCCGCGTCGCCGGCCGCGTCGAGCACCGCGAGG
>DASWTI010000679.1:0-8040 GCA_036402215.1 Pseudonocardiaceae bacterium | reverse complement strand
CACCGTCCGCCGCGCCACCGTGGCCGGCATCCACGGCATGGTGCCGCTGCAGGCCGCGCTCGCCGCCCGGGCCGGCTCCCCGCTCGGCGCCCTCGGTGTGCTCGCCGCCCTGCCGGTGGCGCGGGCCCTGTCCAGGAAGGTGAGCCCGACATGACCGACGGCCCGCGCCTCGGCTACGGCACCAACGGTTTCGCCAACCACCCGCTCGGCGACGCGCTCGCCGTGATCGCCGACCTCGGCTACACGGCGGTGGCGCTCACGCTGGACCACGCGCACCTGGACCCGTACGCCGGCGACCTGGCGTGCCGGGTGGACGCGGTGCGCTCCCGGCTGGCCGAGCTGGGGCTGGCCGTGGTGGTGGAGACCGGCGCGCGCTACCTGCTGGACCCGCGCCGCAAGCACCACCCGACGCTCGTCTCGCCGCGCGCCGAGGACCGCGACCGGCGGGTGGATCTGCTGTGCCGCGCGGTGCGGGTGGCCGAGGACCTGGGGGCGGACTGCGTCTCGTTCTGGTCCGGCACCGCCGAGGACACCGACGCCGCGGCCAGCCTGACCCGGCTGGACGAGGGCGTGGCCCGGGTGCTGGCCGAGGCCGCCCGGCGGGGCGTGCCGCTCGGCCTGGAACCGGAACCCGGCATGGTGGTGGAGCGGCTCGGCGACGCGCTGGCGCTGCGCGCGCGGCTCGGCGACCCGGAGCCGCTGCGGATCACACTGGACGTGGGGCACTGCGTGGCGGTGGAACCGGAGAGCGCGGCGGACTGCGTGCGCCGCGCCGGGCCGCTGCTGGTGAACGTCCAGCTCGACGACATGCTGCCCGGGGTGCACGAGCACCTGGAGTTCGGCGAGGGGGAGCTGGACCTCGCGGACACCCTCGGCGCGCTCGACGAGATCGGCTACCGGGGGGTGGCCGCGGTGGAGCTGCCGCGGCACAGTCACGCCGCGCCGGAGGTGGCCGCCCGCTCGATGGCCGCGCTGCGTTCCGCCACCTGGCTGGCCGGGGCCCGGCGGCGGGTGCGCGAGCGGCCGGAGACCATCCGCACGCTTTTCCCGGCGGCTGGCCGGCACTGCGGCCGCGGCCCGGTGCGCCCGGCGAGCGACCCGGCCGGCGTGGTGCACGGCACCGCCGACGACGTGGCCCGGGTGCGGCTGCTGGAGGTGCTCGGCGAGAGCGGCCGGGCCGGCGAGGTGGTGGACCTCTACCGCTACGGCGACGACGCCGAGAAGCGCGGGGTGCTGCGCGGACTGTCCACAGTGGACGGTATGCTGCCGGTCGAGGACGGGCTGGAGCTCGTACGGGATGCGTTGCGCACCAACGACACCAGGCTGGTGGCCGCGGCGCTCGGCCCGTACGCGGCGGCCCACCTGGACGACCACGGCTGGCGGCACGGCGTGCTCAAGTGCCTGTTCGTCGGGGTCCCGCTGGCGGCCGTGGCCGGCCTGGCGGAGCGCGCCGACGAGGAGCTGACCCGCATGGTCACCGACTTCGCGGCCGAGCGCCGCGCCGCCGGCCGGGCGGTCCCGGCCGACGCGGAACGACTTCTCACCGGCGCCTCGGGAGGGACGGCCTGATGCGGATCTTCGACCCGCACATCCACATGACGTCGCGCACCACCGACGACTACGAGCGCATGTACGCGGCGGGCGTGCGGGCGCTCGTGGAGCCGGCCTTCTGGCTCGGCCAGCCGCGCACCACGGTCGGCTCCTTCACCGACTACTTCGACGGCCTGATCGGCTGGGAGCGCTTCCGGGCGGCGCAGTTCGGCATCCGCCACCACTGCACGATCGCGCTCAACCCCAAGGAGGCCAACGACCCGCGCTGCGCCGGCGTGCTCGACGTGCTGCCGCGCTACCTGGCCAAGGACGGCGTGGTCGCGGTCGGCGAGATCGGCTACGACTCGATGACCCCGGCCGAGGACGCGGCGTTCGAGGCGCAGCTCGCGCTCGCCGTGGAGCACGAGCTGCCGGCCATGGTGCACACCCCGCACCGGGACAAGGCGACCGGCACCGCGCGCAGCCTGGACGTGGTGAAGAACTCCGGCATCGACCCGGGCCGGGTGATCATCGACCACCTCAACGAGGTGACCGTCGAGGCGGTGCTGGAGGCCGGCTGCTGGATGGCGTTCTCCATCTACCCGGACACCAAGATGGACCCGGACCGCATGGTGGCCATCCTGCGCCGGTACGGCCTGGAGCGGATGCTGGTGAACTCCGCCGCCGACTGGGGCCGCTCCGACCCGCTGCTGACGCTGCGCACCGGCGAGGCGATGCTGGCGGCCGGCTTCACCGAGGACGACGTGGACACCGTGCTCTGGCGCAACCCCGTCGAGTTCTACGGGCAGAGCGGGCGGCTGGTCCTCGACGAGCTGCCCGGCTTCGAGGCGGGGACGGAGACCTTCGCCGGCAACTCCGTGTTGCGCGGGGCGCGGGACCGGTGAGGCTCTGGCACCCGGACGGCACCGCCGTCCACCTCTCCTACGGCACCAACGTGCACCCGGCGGAGTCGCTCGCCGGCATCATGGCGCAGCTCGACACCTACGCCGCGCCGGTGCGCCGGCTGCTCGGCTGGGACCGGCTCGGGCTCGGCCTGTGGCTGGCGGCGGACGTGGCCGCCGGGCTCGCCGCCGACCCGGCCGCGGTGCGCCGGCTGCGTGCCGAGCTGGACGCGCGCGGCCTGGAGGTCGTGACGCTCAACGCCTTCCCGTACCGCGGCTTCCACGACGACGTGGTGAAGCACGCGGTCTACCTGCCGACGTGGACCCAGCCGCAGCGCGCCCGCTACACGCTCGACTGCGCCACGGTGCTCGCCGGGCTGCTGCCGGACGAGGCCGAGGGCGGCAGCATCTCCACGCTGCCGCTCGGCTGGCGAGAGCCGTGGACGCCGGCCGACGACGAGGCCGCGCTCTGGGCCTTCGCCGCCGTGGTGGACGGGCTGGGGCGGCTGGAGCGCCCGATCCGGATCGCCATCGAGCCCGAGCCCGGCTGCGTGTTCGACGAGATGGGCGACGCGGTGCGCTGGCTGCGCGGCCGGGTGGACCCGCAGTACGTCGGCGTCTGCCTGGACACCTGCCACCTGGCGGTCTCCTTCGCCGACCCGTGGTCCACCGTGGAGTCGGTGCTCGCCGCCGGGCTCTCGGTGACCAAGGTGCAGGCATCGGCCGCGCTGCACGTCGCCGAGCCGCACACCGAGCAGGCCCGCGAGGCGCTCGCGGCGTTCGCCGAGCCGCGCTACCTGCACCAGGTGCGGGCCGGCGCCCGCCCGGCGGACGACCTGCCGGAGGCGCTGGCCGAGCTGCCGGACGACCGCCCGTGGCGGGTGCACTTCCACGTGCCGTTGCACTGGAGCCCGGCCCCGGCCGGCCCGGGTGGCACGCCGCCGCTCACCGCCACCACCGACGTGCTGGCCGCCTCGCTGCGCGCGCTCTACGGCGGCCGCCGGGCGCTCAGCCCGCACGTCGAGGTGGAGACCTACACGTGGGGCGTGCTGCCGCCGCACGCGCGGCCGGCCGGCGAGGCGGGCCTGGTGGCCGGCATCGCCGCCGAGCTGCGGCACGCCTACGACCTGCTCGTGCACAGTGGCCTCTCGAAGGGGGACCGGACGTGAGCCGTCAGCTCGTGGTGCTCGACGTGGTGGGCCTGACGCCCCGGCTGCTCGCGCACATGCCGCGCCTGGCCGGCCTGGCCCGCACCGGCTGGCAGGCCGAGCTGGGCACCGTGCTGCCCGCCGTGACCTGCAGCGCGCAGTCCACGTTCCTGACCGGGCTGATGCCGCGCGAGCACGGCATCGTGGGCAACGGCTGGTACTTCCGCGAGCTCGGCGAGGTCTTCCTGTGGCGCCAGCACAACAAGCTCGTGCACGGCGAGAAGCTCTGGGAGACGCTGCGCCGTGAGCGCCCCGGGCACACCACGGCCAACGTGTGCTGGTGGTACGCGATGGGCGCCACCACGGACCTCACGGTCACCCCGCGGCCCATCTACCACGCGGACGGCCGCAAGTCGCCGGACTGCTACACCCGGCCGGTCTCGCTCCACGACGAGCTGACCGGCGAGCTCGGCGAGTTCCCGCTGTTCCAGTACTGGGGCCCGACGGCGGCGATCGCGTCGTCGCGGTGGATCGCGGCGGCGGCCCGGCAGATCCTCACCGGGCACGCCCCGGACCTGGTGCTGGCCTACCTGCCGCACCTGGACTACGACCTGCAGCGGTTCGGGCCGGACGCCCCGGAGGCGATCGCCGCGGCCCGAGCGCTGGACGACGTGGTGGCCCCGCTGCTGGACGCCTGCGCCGAGCGCGGTGCGGCCGTGGTGGCGCTCAGTGAGTACGGCATCACGCCGGTGAGCCGCGCGGTGGACGTCAACCGGGTGCTGCGCCGCGCCGGGCTGCTGGAGGTCTACACGCAGGCCGGCATGGAGTACCTGGACCCGTGGACCTCGCGGGCGTTCGCGGTGGCCGACCACCAGGTGGCCCACGTGTACGTGTCCGACGAGGCGGACCTGGCCAAGGTGGCCGCCATGGTCGGCGAGCTGCCCGGCGTGGATCTGGTGCTGGACCGGGCGGCGCAGGCCGCGTACGGCCTGGACCACCCCCGCTCCGGCGAGCTGGTGCTGGTCGCCGAGCCGGACGCCTGGTTCACGTACTACTACTGGCTGGACGACGCGCGCGCGCCGGACTTCGCCCGCGGCGTGGAGATCCACCGCAAGCCCGGCTACGACCCGGCGGAGCTGTTCTTCGACCCCTCCGACCCGCTGGTGAAGGCGCGCGCCGGGCTCAACCTGGTGCGCAAGAAGGTCGGCCTGCGGTACGCGATGCGCACCACGCCGCTCGACCCGTCGCCGGTCCGGGGCTCGCACGGCCGGCTGCCGGACAGCCCGGCGGACGGCCCGGTGCTGCTGTGCTCGGTGCCCGAGCGGGAGCCGGACGGACCGCTCGCGGCGACCGACGTGCACGGGCTGCTGCGCTCGTTGTAACAAGTCACTTCGTGCTCTGAGCCCGCCCGGTGGTGGGACCCCTGATCCGGGGTTACGCCGCTCGGCGCTCAGCGGCGTTCACCCGTGTCGGTGGGCGTTCGGCCGCGCTCGTGAAGATCAACACCGCTGGGCGCAGCGCCGGGACCGGCCGCCGGATGCGACCCTTTCCGTGACGGCTCCGTGGCGCTCGTCATGCAGGATGTGCCGCGTGACGACGGACCCGCGCACGGTCACCCGCTCGGCGGTCGAGCGGCATGCCGACGCGCTCGTCGCGCTGTCCCGCAGCATCCACGCCGAGCCCGAGCTGGCGTACCAGGAGCACCGCAGCGCGGCCAAGGTCGCCGCCGTCGTGGAGGCCGCGGGCTTCGAGGTCACGCGCGCCGCCGGTGGCGTGACGACCGCGTTCACCGCCACCTACGGCTCGGGCGAGCTGGTGGTGGGGCTGTGCGCGGAGTACGACGCGCTGCCGGAGATCGGCCACGCGTGCGGCCACAACGTCATCGCCGCGGCCTCGGCCGGCGCCGCGCTGGCGCTCGCCCCGGTGGCCGACCGGCTCGGCATCACCGTGAAGCTCATCGGCACACCCGCCGAGGAGGCCGGCGGCGGCAAGGTGCTGCTGCTGGAGCGCGGGGTGTTCGACGACGTCGCGATGGCCATGATGGTGCACCCGACGCGGGACGAGACGTGCGCGGCGACGTCGCTGGCCATCACCGATCTGGAGGTCCGCTACACGGGTAGGGCCGCTCACGCCGCGGCAGCCCCGGAGCGCGGCCTGAACGCGGCCGACGCACTCACCGTCACCCAGGTGGGTATAGGTCTGCTGCGTCAACACCTCGAACGGGACCAGCTCGTTCACGGTATCGTGACCCGTGGCGGTGCGGCGCCGAACATCGTTCCCGCCCTCACCGCCGCTCTGTACTACCTGCGGGCGGCCGACGTGGAGTCGCTCCACCGGCTCGAGGCCCGCATCCGGGACTGTTTCGCCGCCGGCGCCATCGCGACCGGATGCGAACACGAGGTCGAGCAGGTATCACCGGTGTACGCCGAGCTGGTACCGGACGAATGGCTCGCGGGCGCCTACCGTGGCGTCGTGACCGAGCTCGGCCGCACACCGGTGCCGCCCGCCGCCGAGCGCGACCGTGCGCTGGGCAGCACCGACATGGGCAACGTGACGAAGGCGTTGCCCGCGATCCACCCGACAATGGCACTCGACTGCGGAGACGCGGTGACCCACCAACCCGAGTTCGCACAGGCCGCAGCCTCGGCATCGGCCGACCGGGTCGTCCTCGACGGCGCGCTCGCGATGGCCTGGACGGCCGTCGCCGCCGCCACCGACGACGCCCAGCGTGCGCGACTCGTGGCCGGTGTGGCGAGCCGCGAGCCCGGCTACCGGGCCACCATCCCGCCCCGGGCCGAAGAACTGGCGCGAGCCGCGCGCGCCGCCGCAGGAGGTGCGGCGTGACCTTGCTGGATTCACCGAGCTCCCTGGACGCCGCTCCCGACGAACTGCTCGGCGCCGCCGTGCACCTGTCGGCGAGCGCCATCGACGACCCGGCCGAGGGCCGCGGGCCCGACTGGCTCGACGCCTGGCTGCGCAAGTACGCCACCGACCTGGTGGGCTGGCGCCGTCACCTGCACGCGCACCCCGAGCTGGGGCACCGCGAGCGCGCCACCACCGAGTTCGTCGAGCAGGTCCTGCTCGACGCCGGCCTGCGGCCGCGCCGGCTGCCGCGCGGCACCGGGCTGATCTGCGACATCGGCTCGACGCGCAGCCACCGCACCGTCGCGCTCCGCGCCGACCTGGACGCGCTGCCGCTGAGCGAGGCCACCGGGCTGCCGTTCGCCTCCACCGTGGACGGCGTGGCGCACGCCTGCGGCCACGACGCGCACACCGCCATCCTGCTCGGCGCCGCGCTCGCGCTGGCCTCCGCGCCCACGCTGCCCGGCCGGGTGCGCTGCGTGTTCCAGCCGGCCGAGGAGGTGCAGCCGGGCGGCGCGCTCGACGTGCTCGCCGCCGACGGGCTGGACGGCGTCAACCGGATCTTCGGGCTGCACTGCGACCCGCGGCTGGCCGTCGGCCAGGTCGGCACCCGGGTCGGGGCCATCACGTCGGCCGCCGACATGCTGGAGCTGCGGCTCACCTCGCCCGGCGGGCACACCTCGCGCCCGCACCTCACCGCCGACCTGGTGCACGCCCTCGGCACGGTGATCACCGGCCTGCCGGCGCTGCTCTCGCGGCGGATCGACCCGCGGTCCGGCACGGTGCTCGTGTGGGGCGCCGTGCAGGCCGGCTCGGCCGCCAACGCCGTGCCCCAGGAGGGGGTGCTGCGCGGCACGCTGCGCACCGGCAACCGGGAGACCTGGGCCGAGTTGGAGCCGCTGGTGCGCGACCTGGTGCGCTCGCTCGTCGAGCCCATCGGCGTCGGCTTCGACCTGCACCACAAGCGCGGCGTGCCGCCCGTGGTCAACGAGCGGGTGTCCACCCGGCTGCTCCAGCAGGCGATCATCACCGGGCTCGGGGAGGACGCGGTCACCACGACCGAGCAGTCCTCCGGCGGTGAGGACTTCGGCTGGTACCTGGAGCACGTGGACGGCGCCTTCGGGCGGCTCGGCGTCTGGCCGGGGCACGGCCCGAAGCGCGACCTGCACCAGCCCACGTTCGACCTGGACGAGCGCGCGCTGCCGATCGGCGTGCGGGTCATGACGCACACCGCCCTGGCGGCGCTCACCGCCTGAGGCCGACGTGCCGGTCGGCGGAGTTCGCCGCGTCGCCGCGCGTGCCGGGGCGGAAGTCCACCCGAGAAGGGTGTACGTGGCCGCGCCCGCAACCGGGACGGCGGCCGCGCCCACCTGAGCGGGCATGGTCGACATCCCCGGTTCACTGCACGGCGCCCGCACCCGGGCCCAGGCGGTCTCCGCGCTCGGAGTGCACGGCGTGCGGGCCGCGCTGCGCGCCGGTGAGCTGGTGGCGCTCTGGCCGCGCGTGCTGGTGGACGCCGCGCGGCGGCTCGACCCGGTGACCCGCTCGGCCGCCGCGCTGCTCACGCTCGGCCCCGGCGCGGTGCTGGCCGGGCTGGC